>JAJFHY010000141.1 GCA_021775375.1 Amylibacter sp.
CAGAGCCAGAGCCAGAGCCAGAGCCAGAGCCAGAGCCAGAGCCAGAGCCAGAGCCAGAGCCAGAGCCAGAGCCAGAGCCAGAGCCAGAGCCAGAGCCAGAGCCAGAGCCAGAGCCAGAGCCAGAGCCAGAAAAACCAACGCAAAAAAAGACCGGCTTTCTTGGTCGTGTACTTGGGCGTCAGTCAGAACCGGAAGCGACTACGGTTGATGAGGCCAAAGTAACCAAGGCCGAAGAACCGATCGCACCTAAACCGGAAAAAACGGGACTTATGGACCGTGTGCTTGGGCGTGGGCAAAGTAAAAAAACCATCAAGCGTGTGCTTGATGACGCAATGCTGGAAAGCCTTGAGGAACTGCTGATTACAACGGATATGGGGGTCGAGACCTCGCTTCGTGTTTCAGCTGCCATGGCTGAAGGGCGGTTTGGTAAGAAGTTGGGCGTCGATGAGATCAAGGGTCTATTGGCGGTTGAAATCGCGCGTATAATGGAACCTGTTGCAAAACCGATGCCGCTATACCCAAAAAAACCACAAGTGGTTTTGGTCGTGGGCGTCAATGGCTCGGGTAAAACCACAACCATTGGCAAACTTGCCAGTCAGTTTCGCGCCGCGGGCAAATCTGTGGTTATTGCTGCAGGTGATACGTTTCGCGCAGCTGCTGTGGAACAATTGCAGGTTTGGGGTGATCGTGCAGGTGTACCGGTTCTGACCGCACCCGAAGGTTCTGATCCTGCGTCACTTGCGTTTGAGGCGATGGAAAAAGCAGAAGCAGATGGTACAGATCTTTTAATGATCGACACTGCGGGCCGTTTGCAAAACCGATCTGACCTTATGGAAGAATTGGCCAAGATCGTGCGTGTGATCCGCAAAAAAGACCCAAGTGCGCCGCATAATACTTTGTTGGTGTTGGACGCAACAACGGGTCAGAACGCTTTGGCGCAAGTGGAAGTATTCCAAAAAATTTCCGATGTCAGCGGGCTGGTGATGACCAAGCTTGACGGTACTGCAAAGGGCGGTGTTTTGGTGGCCTTGGCCGATAAGTTCGGTCTGCCTATTCACGCCATCGGTGTGGGAGAACAAATTGATGATCTGGCCCCATTTGATCCAGAGGAATTTGCACAGGCCCTGACAGGTCACACGCTTTGAGCGACTGGCTGATATCTATTGAAGGCACTGCAGAAGGTCACCGGTTGGCATTGTTTCTGGCATTGTTTGCCGCCGTTATGCATGCGGTTTTCGGGGCTATTCAAAAGGGCCGCCATGATCCGTGGCTTACACGCGGTGCCGTAGATTTCTGCTATGCTATGATGGCAATGCCCTTTGCATTTTTTGTTGTTCCATGGCCTGAGCCACATATGTGGATTATTTTTGCGGGCATGTTTGTGATCCATGTGATCTATAAAATAACCCAAGGCAAAGCCTATTCGTATGGGGCGTATACGGTTGTGTATCCGGTTGTGCGTGGCCTTGGCCCACTGGTCACAGTTGCTGCGGCGGGGTTGGTATTCGGTGAGCATTTCGCCATTTTACAATGGGGTGGTTTGTTGCTGCTGACGCTGGCGATATTTGCACTTGCCGCCGTAAATCTCAGCCGTGAAAAAGTCGCACGGCATGCATTAAAGCTGGCACTTGGATGGGCTGTTACTGCCGGTTTCATGGTTGCGGCATATACAACTTATGATGCATATGGCATCCGTGCCACGCCCAATCCGTTTACGTTTTTAGCATGGTTCTTTTTTATCGACGGTTTGGTTTTTCCGGTTGTCGCATTTGTGAGATGGAACCGAATGGACAATCCACCACTGATACGTCCGTTGATGCTGCGCGGGTTTATCGGTAGCATTGTCGCCTTTTTAAGTTTCGGTTCGATCCTGATGGCAACACGATTGGACAAAGTTGGTGAAGCCGCAGTTTTGCGTGAAACATCGACCGTTTTTGCGGCCTTAATCGGTTGGTTGTTCCTGAAAGAAACAGTAGGCCCTTTACGTGCGCTATTGATGGGGCTAATTGCTTTCGGTGCGGTTTTGGTGGAACTTGGCGGATAACCGCGATAAAGGTTTGATATGACAGAGAAAAAGATTAATCCAATTGTGAAGCTCGTTCTTGAAATGGGACCGATTATCCTATTTTTCATCGCGTATACAAAGATGAAAGAGAATACCTATAATATCATGGCCCGTGATTACGATGGATTTATCGTAGTGACTGCGATCTTTATTCCAGTTTTACTGATTGCCACGGGCGTTCTTTGGGCACTGACGGGTAAACTGTCGAAAATGCAACTGATGACAGCGGTACTCGTTGTGATATTCGGTGGTCTGTCAGTCTGGTTTAATGACGAGCGTTTCTTCAAGATGAAACCGACAATGATATATCTGTTATTCGGTGGCGCTTTGGGGTTTGGTCTGATGCGCGGGCAATCATATTTGAAATCCATGATGGAAGGGGCGATGCCGTTGACCGACCAAGGATGGATGGTCTTGACCAAGCGTATTTGTTTTTTCTTCCTGACATTAGCCATTGCAAATGAAGTCGTTTGGCGCACCATGTCGACGGACGCATGGGTGAACTTCAAAACCTTCGGGTTAACCGCCGCCGTCTTTGTATTTTTCATGACACAAGGTAACTTGATGGAAAAATACGGCACAAACGACGACGATTAAGGGGTTATTTGGTTTTAAACAGGTTCTTTTGCGCCTCTTTACCGCTGTTATTTGATCGCATTTCTTCTGCTACTGCACGGCCTTTTGAAACGCCTTCGCGGGCTTCACAGCGCTTCAGCCATTTTTCCATATTCGGGAAGTTTGCAATATCCTGCTCTTGTCTTTCCCAAAGACATGCCCATGACCATATTGCCATATCGGCAATTGAAAATTCGCCGCAAACATAATCTTTGCCTGCGAGCTGTCTATCCAACACGCCATAAAGCCGTTTTGTTTCAGCGCGGTAGCGATCCTGAGCATATGGCAGAACCTGTGGTGGTTCCATTTTCGGGGCATAAAGTAAAAAATGGTGCGCTTGACCCGCCATCGGACCCAAACCACCCATTTGCCACATAAGCCATTGGTCAATTTCAATACGATCACGTTCAGATGAGCCATAAAACTTGCCGGTTTTTCGGGCGAGATATTGTAATATCGCACCAGACTCGAATATTGAGATAGGCGCACCATCAGGCCCATTAGGGTCTACAATAGCTGGCATGCGGTTGTTCGGTGCAATTTTCAAAAAATCCGGTTTGAATTGGTCGCCTGCACCGATGTCTATCAGATGCAAATTATAGGGCAGGCCCATTTCTTCCAGTGCGATAGTAATTTTCCAACCGTTGGGGGTTGGCCAGTAATAAAGATCAATTGGATCTGTCATGTCATTCTCCGAAGTTTGAATGGCAGAATGGCAGAAAATATTGTGGGGTCAATTCACTGTTGTGTTAAACTTTGGATAAAGATCGTCCAAAGATATTAACGACGGGGTTTCGATAAGGTGCCGTTAATGCAAATGTATTGGCACCCATTGCCAGCAACAATCTTGTTGCCGCCAAATCGGTATCCAAAACCTCTGACCAGTTTGAGTGGGCAAATTTATAGCCAAAGCAAATTGCACGGTCTGCAGGTCCCGGTTTTGGGCCGAAGCGATCAAAGAAAAGCGAAGTTATGTTATTTAGATGTGTAATGATGTTATGAAAATTTAAATGCCTGCCCATTGGGCAATCAAGCGCTACAAGTGTGCGGGCAGAGTATTCAAAGGCATTTGTTAATAGCAGGTTGCGCCACATTTTTGAACGCGCAATGCGCACAGCTAAAATTGCCACTCTGGCGCCAAGCCGATGCGCAACCACATCTACAGGGCAATCGGGCGCAATTTTACGCAGCCCGTTGATTAGTCTGGCCAGACCTTCAGCTTCTGAACCTGCCTTTTCATAGGGGGTGGAAAAATCGGGCAGGGCACGTAATCCAGCCGCATAGCCTAACCATCGAAAATCGATGACAAGCGTATTTTTATCATTTGGGCTCATGGCGAACGGTGTGGTTTGGTGATGAGCCGGCAATTGTATTGAAATCCTTGGTGGCCTTGGAAATTGCGCGATCTTTTTATCCAATAGGCACATAACATCACGTCTGGGATATGTTGTGTTGAATATATCCCCATTGTGTGACTGCACACGAAAAACTGTCATTCTGTACTTCTTTTACTGCTCTGAGGTTGTTTAGCGCAGGCAAATTTCGAAACCGTAAAAATTACACGGGCCATTGACGTAATTGTGCATTTTAAGTACGAAGAATTTGAGGCGATTTGTAACCGGATTGTGGGCCTCGTAAAATATGCCGCTAAAGAGGTCTGGGCCATAAGTGACCCCGACTGTGTATCGGTTGGGGTTTTTTATTGGGCTAGGGGCCCGGAAAGAATGAACATGGATAATTGGAAACCAAAGACAAAACTGGTTCATGCGGGTATAAAACGCAGCCAGTATAATGAATTGTCTGAAGCTATTTTTCTAACACAGGGCTTTGCTTACGATACGGCTGAACAGGCCGAAGCGCGGTTCATAAAGGCTGCGCAGGACGAATATGTTTATGCGCGCTACGGCAACCCGACCGTTCGGATGTTTGAGGAACGCATAGCTGCCCTTGAAGGGGCCGAGGATGCATTTGCTACTGCCAGTGGTATGGCGGCGGTGTCGGGCGCATTGTTTTCAATGCTGCGTGCGGGCGATCATGTGGTGTCTGCAAAAGCTTTGTTTGGCTCATGTCTGTTTGTATTGGAAGATATTCTGCAACGCTGGGGCATTGAGGTAACTTTTGTTGAGGGCACCGATTTGGACGCATGGCGCGCAGCGATGCGGCCAAATACGAAAGTCGCTTTTCTGGAAGCGCTCTCCAATCCTACACTTGAAGTGATTGATATTACTGGTGTTTCTAAGATTGCCCATGCAGTGGGTGCGACTGTTGTGGTAGACAATGTATTTGCGACACCTGTATTCCAGCGTTCAATGGAACTAGGCGCAGATGTGGTGATTTATTCGGCTACTAAACATATTGACGGGCAGGGGCGCTGTCTGGGTGGTGTGGTTTTGGGGACAAAGGAATATATCCGCAATACTTTTGAACCATTCAACAAACACACTGGCCCCGCAATGAGCCCATTTACGGCATGGGTGATGCTGAAAGGGCTTGAAACCATTGCGTTGCGATGTGAAGCACAAGCTGCAACGTGTGAAACACTGGTCAATGCTTTGTCAGACCACCCAAAGCTGGAACGTTTGATATACCCTTTTGCCCCGGATCATCCACAACTTGAACTTGCCAAGCGTCAGATGACAAAAGGCGGCACTGTCATCACATTGATAATTAAAGGCGGTAAAGACGGGGCATTCCGGTTTATAAATGGGCTGGATATAGTGACGATCTCTAATAATCTTGGCGATGCCAAATCAATTATAACCCATCCCGCGACCACCACTCATCAACGTCTGACGGCTGATAATCGTGCAGCTTTGGGAATATCGGATGGTCTGGTGCGCATTTCCATCGGTCTGGAGGACGCCCAAGATTTGCTTGATGATATGACACAGGCTCTGGAATCGGTATAAAGGTCTGAACCAATGGGTAAACTGTCGGATTTTGGGTGTGGTAAATTCGGACAGACCCTATTATTCCATAAAAAACAAGCTGGCCCAAGGAGTGTGTCATGACCGATGATAAAGCGTTAAAAGACCTGCGACCATCACGTGATGAAGCTGAAGATGCAGTTCGCACGCTTTTACGTTGGGCTGGCGAGGACCCAAACCGAGAGGGATTGTTAGACACGCCATCGCGTGTGACGAAAGCATACGGTGAGTGGTTCCGGGGCTATAATGAAGACCCTGCCGAAATTCTGAAACGCACCTTTGAAGAGGTGGATGGTTATGATGAAATGGTTGTGTTGAAAGACATCCGTTTCGAAAGTTTTTGCGAACATCATATGGCCCCGATCATAGGTCATGCGCATGTCGGCTATCTACCAACCGATCGTGTTGTAGGCATTTCAAAGCTGGTGCGACTGGTCAATGCTTACAGTAAACGTTTGCAGGTGCAGGAAAAACTGACGGCGCAAATCGCAAATGCTTTGCATGAGGTATTAAACCCACGTGGCGTGGCTGTTGTTCTGGAAGGTGAGCATCACTGCATGTCCACGCGCGGCGTTCAAAAACACGGTGTTACTATGGTAACATCGCGGATGATGGGGATATTCAAGTCAAACGACATCACCCGTCAGGAATTTCTAAAATTGATCGGAAACCCAGTGAATCGTGGTTCTTAAGGGCACAAAGCATTGAAAATGCTTGACGTATACCTGGCAAAACGACAAATCTGCGCTCATGTTTGATTTTCGCCCCGCAGGTTATGTGATTGGTTTGCTGGTTGTTGTGCTGGGTGCAACGATGGTTGTGCCGATGTTGATGGATGTATACGACAGGAATGAACATTGGCATATATTTGCATTATCAGGATTTATGACCATTTTTTCCGGCGCAATAGTTTCGTTGGCTTGTGCTAATCAGAGCCAGGATGGCTTGTCTATCCAACAGACTTTCTTTTTGACAACTGGCGTTTGGGTGATTTTGCCGATTTTTGCTGCATTACCATTTTGGCTTGGTGCAACGCAGGCCAGTTATACAGATGCATTTTTTGAAGCCGTATCCGGATTAACGACAACAGGATCAACAGTTTTTTCCGGGTTGGATGACCTGCCACGTGGCCTACTGCTATGGCGTGGCTTGATGCAATGGTTTGGCGGTGTCGGTATTATTGTTGTGGCGATGGTGTTTCTACCATTGTTGCGTGTTGGAGGGATGCAGATATTTAAATCTGAAGCTTTTGATACAATGGGAAAAATTTTACCGCGTGCTGTGGAAATTGCAAAACAAATTTCGATTATCTATTTCGCACTGACATTGATCTGCTTTCTATCATTTTTAGGTGTTGGGTTAGGTAGTTTTGACGCGGCCATCCATTCTCTTACAACGCTTTCCACAGGTGGGTTTTCCAGTAGAGACGCCTCTTTCGGCGCATTTCAAGGAAACGCAGAATATGTAGCATCTGTGTTTATGGTATTGGCGAGCCTTCCGTTTGCGCGGTTTGTGCAGTTGGTACGTGGGTCTGCAATGCCGCTTTGGCGCGATAGTCAGGTACAGGCATTCTTGGCAGTGGTTTTCGGTTTGATTTTATTTATCACGCTTTATCGCATATTAATGAATAACGACCACATCGAAAACTCGTTTCGGGAAGCTGTTTTTAATGTAACATCGATTATCACTGGGACGGGCTACACCAGTACCGATTATCAATTATGGGGAAGTTTTCCCGTGACGCTGTTTTTCCTGATGGGTTTAATAGGTGGTTGTGCCGGGTCAACAAGTTGTTCGATAAAGATTTTCCGCTATCAGTTGCTCTACGCTTCGTTGAAGGTTCAAATTCAACGTATTCACAGCCCAAATGGTGTATTTAATCCCAAGTATAATGGACGCAGTGTATCCGAGAGTGTGATTTCTTCCGTTATGGCATTTTTTATGCTGTTCATACTATCGCTCGCAATTTTGTCAGTCGCACTGGGTATGACCGGTTTGGATATGATT
>JAJFHY010000142.1 GCA_021775375.1 Amylibacter sp.
TATGCCCAAGCCGCAGGCGGTGCCAGCGGCATCACAAGCTTTATTCCACTGATTCTGATTTTCGCAATCATGTATTTTCTGATGATCCGTCCTCAGCAAAAGAAAGTGAAACAACACCGTGCTATGGTTGAAGCTTTGCGCAAGGGTGACCGTATTGTGACTGCAGGTGGCATTATGGGCAAAGTGATCAAAGTCGGTGCTGAAAACGAAGTTGAGGTTGAAATTGCAACCGGCGTAAAAGTTAAAGTTGTTCAGCATACGATCCAAACAGTTATCAATAAGACTGAACCAGCAAAATAATTTAGACTAAAAGGCGGGCGGATGCTCCAGTTTTCCAAGACTAAGAAACTCCTGATATGGAGCGTATGCGCCATTGGGATTCTGATGGCTATTCCAAATATGTTCTACACAACTGTGGAACAGTCAAATGATGCCGAAGCAGTTTTAGAGACAGGTGTACCCGTTACGCCGGAATTAACCGCATTATCTGAACAATGGCCCTCGTGGATGCCGTCAGCACTGGTGAACCTAGGCTTGGATTTACGTGGTGGTGCGCATCTTTTGGCTGAAGTTCAGGTCGGGGATGTTTATGCCGAACGAATTGACAGCTATTGGCCCGAAGTGCGGGACGCTTTGCGCAGTGAACGTGAAACCGTCGGTACAATCCGCCGGCAAGACGGAAACGATCTTGAATTGCGTGTGCGGATATCCAAACCCGTTGCAATGGAAGCGGCAGTAGCGAAAGTGCGCACATTGGCAAGCCCTGTCGCCAGCCTGTCCAATGTTGGCGCACATGACATTGATGTTTCATCCGACGGCGAGGATATTGTTATTCGCCTGTCCGAAGCGGAACGTCTGGCCACGGATCAGCGCACAATGGCGCAATCTTTGGAAATTATCCGGCGTCGTGTCGATGAAGCAGGGACGCGTGAGCCAACAATTCTACGTCAGGGGGATCGGCGCGTGTTGATCCAGGTGCCGGGTATCGGCTCTGCTGAAGAATTGAAGGAATTAATCGGGAAAACGGCTAAACTGACGTTTCACCCCGTACTTGGCCGCACATCCGATCCTGAAGTGCGTTTGCAATCACGCCAGATTTTACTGCCAGATGTCGAAGACAAAAGCGTGTTTTTTATATTGGAAAAGACCGCAACTATAACCGGCGACCATCTGGTCGATGCGCAACCATCATTTGACCAGAATAACCGACCGGCTATTTCGTTTCGCCTGAATCCGACGGGCGGTCGTCTTTTCGGTGAATATACCGCGAATAATATCGGCCAGGCATTTGCCATTGTACTGGATGGCGAAGTGCTTTCTGCACCGACCATTCAAAGCCATATTCCCGGTGGTTCTGGTATTATCACAGGTCAGTTTGATGTGGCCGGAACCACAAAATTGGCAATCCAACTGCGGGCAGGTGCTTTGCCTGCCAAGGTAACATATCTGGAAGAACGCACCATTGGCCCGGAATTGGGGCAAGACAGCATTGATGCAGGTGCTCTGGCCTGTCTTGTGGCCTTTGCTGCAGTTTTGATCTTTATGGTATTGTCTTATGGCCTGTTCGGCGTGTTTGCCAATACGGCTTTAATAATCAACGTAGGTTTGATCTTTGGATTGCTGTCGATGATCGGTGCTACGCTGACATTGCCCGGTATCGCGGGGATCGTGCTGACTATCGGGATGGCGGTGGACGCCAATGTGCTGGTGTTCGAGCGTATTCGCGAAGAATTGAAGGGTGGTAAGAACCCTGTGCGCGCGATCGAGCTGGGATATGAACGTGCATTCAGTGCGATTATTGATGCAAATATCACCACGTTGATTGCCGCTGTAATCCTGTTTGTGATGGGATCCGGGCCTGTGCGTGGCTTTGCCATTACGCTGGGATTGGGTATTGTCACATCGGTGTTCACCGCGATCTGGGTGACACGTTTGTTGATCTCCATTTATATGGGCCGTCGGCGTCCTAAAGAAATCGAAGTGTAGGAGAGAGAAAATGAGATTGAAACTGGTTCCCTCTGATACATCGCTGGATTTTTTCAGACTGTCAAAACTGACTTTGGGCGCATCGGCTTTGGCGATGATCGCATCTGTGGTTTTGTTTTTTATGATGGATCTTAATTACGGGATTGATTTCAGGGGCGGGACGACGATCCGCACTGATGCGCAAAACCCGGTTGATATTGTTGCATACCGTGCCGCACTTCAACCACTTGGATTGGGCGATGTATCGATCACGCAGGTGATTGATCCTGCCGCACAATTAACCGGTGCTGTATCGAATGTGTCGCAAATCCGGATTGAAGCGCAAGCCGGTGCGGAAGCGGCAACCATTGATACCATCAAGTCGGTTAAAAATGCGCTGATCGAAGTTGACCCGACAATGAGCTTTCCACAAATAGACAGCGTCGGCCCGAAGGTTTCCGGCGAACTGATACAAACTGCTGTTATCGCGGTTATTTTGGCGATTGCAGCGGTGCTGTTTTATATCTGGCTGCGGTTTGAATGGCAGTTTTCAGTGGGAGCAGTCGCAGCCCTTGTACATGATATCGTCCTGACCATCGGGATATTCAGCGTGTTGCAGATCAAATTCGACCTTGCGATTATCGCGGCGCTTCTGACCATCGTCGGCTATTCGCTGAATGATACGGTTGTGGTGTTTGACAGGGTGCGGGAAAACCTGCGTAAGTATAAAACGAAACCGCTGAAAGACGTGTTGAACATGTCGATCAATGAAACCCTGTCACGTACTGTGATGACCTCGCTTACCACGCTGATTGCACTGATATCACTGTTTATGTTGGGTGGCGATGTGATCCACGGTTTTGTTTTTGCAATGATCTGGGGTGTGGTTGTTGGGACATATTCATCTGTGTTCGTGGCCTCGGCTATCTTGCTGCGTTTGGGTGTGAAACGCGATTGGGACAAAGTCAACGATGGCCGCGCAGGAACGCAATTCGCCGATATTGATGCTTAAATGAATATGATCTGGCAGGCTTTATCTTTTGATGGTCTGCCTGTTCTTATAATAGCGACCTTTGCCGCAGGTATTGTGCGCGGCTTTGCAGGCTTTGGCACAGCGATGGTATTCGTACCGATTGCCGCCCTTGTGGTAGAGCCCATTCACGCCATTTTGATAATGATGACTTTTGATTTATTCGGGCCAATTGCTTTGTTGCCGCGCGCTTGGCGAGACGGTGAACCACGCGATGTCGGGTTGTTGGGCATGGGTGCTGTTATTGGCCTGCCGTTCGGGATTTACCTGCTGACGCGGCTTGACCCGATTGTGTTTCGTTGGCTGATTTCATTATTGGCACTAGGTCTGTTGGTTCTTCTGGCCAGCGGGTGGCGGTATCGCAATCCACTGGGGGTTCTGATGACAGGTATTGTCGGTGTGATCAGTGGATTTTTATGCGGGGTTGCCGCCTTGCCGGGGCCACCTGTGATCCTGTCCTACATGTCCAGCCCACGCGCCCCGCAAGTGGTACGGGGCAATACGATGATGTATCTGTTTTTGGTTGATATAATGACATTTGTGATGTTTGCCATAAAAGGGCTGATCGTTCTTGTACCGCTTGTAATTGGACTGGTACTAACTGTGCCTTATGCGATTGCGGGGTTGATCGGGCAACGTGTTTTTAATCCGGAAAAAGAGCATATTTACAGGCGTGTCGCATATACATTGATCGCAGCCAGTGCACTTGCGGGCCTGCCTGTTTGGGGATATTAAACCGGTATGCAACTGACAGAAATAACCTATGCCGGCCAGCCCCCTATTGATGCTTATGCACCGGGATATTTTCGGGTGAATGAAGCTGTTCACGACGGGCCTTTGGCAATATTACCCGCTGGAATTACACCCTGGAAAGGCTTGTCTGACTGGGCGTCTGTCATAGCGGTCGTGGATGATTTTGATGTGATATTTGTCGGTACAGGCGCAGAAATTGCGTTGTTACCTGCGGCAGCCAAGAAAAAACTGGAAAAGGCTGGTGTGCCCTATGAGCTGATGGCTACACCCGCTGCATGTCGTACTTATAACGTGCTGTTGTCCGAAGGCCGCCGTGTTGCAATCGTGGCTTTGCCGATTTAGGAAAATCCCGCTTTCCTTGGGCTGTCTTTCGGGTATCTTCATCCCAGACAAAATATTCCAACAGATGAGGATACTACGATGGCTTTTGAACTTCCCGACCTTCCATACGCCCATGACGCACTTGCCGCAGGCGGTATGTCCAAGGAAACTATGGAATTCCACCATGACCTGCACCACAATGCATATGTCACCAACGGTAACAAGCTGATTGAAGGCACCGAATGGGCCAACAAATCTCTGGAAGAGATTATCACAGGGACTTATGATGCGTCATCCGTGGCACAAAACGGTATTTTCAACAATATCAGCCAGCTTTGGAACCATAACCAGTTTTGGGAAATGATGGGGCCAAACGGTCGTGCGATGCCTTCTGAACTGGAAGCGGCAATCGTTGACAGCTTTGGGTCTGTCGACAAATTCAAAGCTGATTTTGGTGCAGCAGGTGCCGGTCAATTCGGTTCAGGCTGGTGCTGGCTGGTACAAAACACCGATGGCGGTCTGGCTGTTACTAAAACTGAAAACGGCGTGAACCCGCTTTGTTTTGGTCAAACCGCATTGTTGGGTTGTGATGTTTGGGAGCATTCCTATTACATTGATTTCCGCAACAAACGTCCGGTTTATATCTCCAACTTCCTGGACAATCTGGTGAACTGGGAAAATGTAGCTGGGCGTTTAGCCGGCGCATAAGGCGGCCACAAAAGATTGAATGCGGGCCTGCTGATATTCAGCGGGCCTATTTTATAAAGATTGTATGATTTTCACGCAGTTAATACTGATTTGTCCGACAATTGGGCATAAAGAATATTTGTTGACTTTGGTTGAAAATTGCGCATTCTGTCGCTACAGTTTTACGCTGCCGCACTGGGAGGCCTTAAGTTCGCTTAAGGAAGTGCCTAGCGTTTCAAAGCCCCGTCGGTTCGACCGGCGGGGTTTTCATTTGAATATTTGTTGGATTAAGGCATGTCAGAGCAAACCAAAGGCATTGTCGCGATGGTCACAGCTTGTGTGATTTGGGGGTTTGCAGCCCTCTATTACAAACTGATCGCACATGTCCCGCCATTAGAAGTTCTAAGCCACCGCACGGTCTGGTCTTTGGTATTCCTGTTCGGACTTTTGGCTTATTCCAAACGTCTGGGCGAGGTGGGAGTGCTTTTGCGCAACAAGCGCGCGGTGCTGATTGTGGCTTTTGCCGCATTGATGGTGTCGATGAACTGGTTTGTCTATATTCTATCTATCCAGATCGAGCGTTTGGTGGAAAGCTCGTTGGGATATTATATTTTCCCGTTGGTCGCGGTGTTGTTCGGCTATCTGTTTTTGGGCGAGCGCCTGATGCGCCTACAGTGGCTTGCAGTTGGGTTGGCTGCATTTGCGGTTTGTCTTTTAACCGCAGGGCTAGGGGCGGCTCCTTGGATTTCGCTGTTTCTGGCGACTACTTTGGGGCTTTACGGTGTGTGTAAGAAATTCCTGACAATTGGCCCCGTTGTTTCTGTCATGGGGGAAGTGATTATTTTAACCCCATTGGCCCTGATCTGGCTTTGGGGTGTGCATTTCGATGACTGGACCGGGCTGGTTGGGCGCACGGGCGGTTATTTTGGTCAGGGTTGGGATGCGGGATTATTGATGTTGGCAGGTCCTATGACGGCAGGTCCATTGGTGTTGATGTCATATGCGATGAAACGCCTGACACTGGCCAGCGTGGGCTTGGTACAATATCTGAACCCGACGATACAATTCGGCATCAGTACATTGATCTTTATGGAGCCGTTTACCCGCTGGCATTTTATTGCTTTTGGACTGATATGGATCGCATTGGCGCTTTATTCTTATGAAGCATTGCGCCGTGAAAGGTCTTGATTGAGTTTGGCCATAAGGGCATCAACCGAATTAAAATCCTGCAACAAATCGCGAAATGACGGGTCAGCGAAACCCAGTGCGATTTGGTGATCAATCAAGGTTATAAGCGGATCCCAATAACCATCCACATTCAATAGAAAAATAGGCTTTGTATGCTGGCCCAATTGCGCCCATGTCAGGACTTCAAAAAGCTCATCCAGCGATCCTGCTCCGCCCGGCAGGGTGATGATCGCATCAGAATTCATGAACATCAGCTTTTTGCGTTCATGCATGTTTTCGGTGACGATAAACTGGGTAAGATCGGTTTTTCCAACCTCTACTGCCAATAAATGAGTAGGGATCACACCAAAGATATTTCCGCCAGCCTGCTGACATGCATTGGCAACGGCACCCATCAGCCCGACGTCACCGGCGCCATATA
The DNA here is from genome assembly GCA_021775375.1 of Amylibacter sp. Lineage (GTDB taxonomy): Bacteria > Pseudomonadota > Alphaproteobacteria > Rhodobacterales > Rhodobacteraceae > Amylibacter. The sequence continues at coordinate 6,366 of JAJFHY010000142.1, forward strand.
CCAAACGCAGGTTGTTTTGTGCCAATAAATTACCGATTTCTGTAGCAGTATGCATAAACGTCGGGTTCTTTCCGGGTCGTGACCCGCAGAAAACGCAGACAGAGTGTTGTGGTTTTATTGACATGGTGTAGCCTCTAACGAAAATCTGTTTTTGATTTGATGTGGATTTTATGTAACATGTTGAAGACGCAGAGTGAAAGGGAAAGAGTTTGGCAAATGCGAAAGGATCAGGACTGGTAATAGGCGTAGCCGCAGCTACGGCAATAGCCGCCGTTGTCGTTATGTATTTCGTAATGCAAAAAGATGAGACAAGTATAGTTGTTGAATCTGTGCCTGTGACACAAACGCAACCCGAAGAAACATCGCAGACGACAATTACTACTGCCGCTGATGAGGCCACGGGAACCCAAACCGAACCGCAACCCGAGCAAGAACAAATTGATACGGCAAATGCTATAGTAGAGCCGGCCTCTCCAAGTCTTGATCTGGTACGCATTGATAAAACCGGATCGACAGTTGTCGCGGGACAAGCTGAGGCAAATGCAAATGTCGACATTGTTCTGGACGGAGAAGTTGTCGGAGAAGCGCAAGCGGATAAAACCGGTGCTTTTGTGGCCTTGCTTGATATTGAGCCGTCGGAAACACCGCGCGAATTGGGGTTGGTACAAAAACAGACCACTGGTGAAGACGTGACGTCTACCGACAAGGTTTTGGTTATGCCGTTCCAGCCTGAAGCGGTCGTTGCCCCGAAACTGGTTGTGGCAAAGCCCGAAGGTGTTGAAGTTATCGCACCCGCAAGCAACGAAGAACCTAATGTTGAAACTCTTGCGGAAAATACGGAACCCGAAGCACAGGTTGCAAGTGCTGCAACCGGCTTGTCGCTGGATACAATTGTCTATGACGATTTGGGTGATGTAGTTATTGCAGGGCGTGGCAGCAGCGACGATTTTATACGGGTCTATCTGGATAACAAGCCTGCAAATGTTCAAAAAGTAACTGATAACGGCCAATGGAAAATCACCTTATCGGATGTTCCCGAAGGTATTTACGCTTTGCGTGTCGACAGTATTGACAGTGCAGGTGCCGTCACAGAACGTGTGCAAAGCCCGTTTAAACGCGAAGCAACCACACTTGTTGCAAACACTGATAACGGGCAGCCCGCAAGTGTTACGATACAACCGGGTTATACCTTATGGGCATTGGCGGAAAAGCGCTACGGCGACGGTATTCGCTATGTGCAGATATATGATGCCAACCGTGACCGTATCAAAGACCCGGACCTGATTTACCCGGGCCAGGTATTCGATTTACCAAACTAACGCTGGCCAATCCTATCTGTCCAACATAAATAAGTCGGGCAGGAGATCACATGGCGTCTATTATCACCCAGACCAGCGTTAACAAAGAACAAGCCATGAATGTTATTCATAAGGTTACGCCCTATCTGTGGCCGGCAGATAAGGCTTGGGTCAAGGTGCGTGTGGTCCTGTCGCTACTTGCTCTGATTGTCGGCAAAGTAATCAGTGTTATGACGCCGTTTTTCTATAAAGGTGCTGTTGATGCAATGGCACCGGATCACGGCGGTCCCGATACCATTTTCATGCTAACCGCAGGTGCAGTTGGTCTGACCATAGCATATGGTGTTGCCCGTCTGATGAGCGTCGGGTTCAACCAGCTGCGCGATGTGATTTTTGCACGTGTTGCGCAACGTGCGTTGCGGCAACTGGCACTGGAAACATTTCGCCATATTCACCGGATGTCTTTGCGCTATCACATTTCGCGTAAAACCGGTGCATTAAGCCGGATTATTGAACGCGGTGTGAAAGGGGTCGAGTTTTTACTGCGCTTTATGTTGTTTTCAATCGGCCCGCTGATATTGGAACTGGTGTTTGTAGGCGGTATTTTGTTCTACCTGTTCGATGTCTGGTATCTGGCTGTGGTGGTTGTAACGATTGCTCTTTATGTGTGGTTTACCTTCAAGGTCACCGAATGGCGGGTGCGCATTCGTAAAGAAATGAACGATCTGGATGCGGATGCAAATCAAAAAGCGATCGACAGTTTGTTGAACTTTGAAACGGTTAAATATTTCGGCGAGGAAGATCGCGAAGCTTTGCGTTACGATGACAGTATGCGTGGTTATGAATCTGCAGCCTTAAAAACCAATTACACATTGGGCTTTTTGAACTTTGGGCAATCGTTTTTCATCACTTTGGGCTTGATATTGGTGATGGTGATGGCTGCTATCGGTGTTGATCGCGGTGATATGACTGTTGGTGATTTTGTTATGGTTAATGCCTATATGATCCAGATTACCATGCCGCTGAACTTTTTGGGTACGGTTTACCGGGAGATACGGCAATCCTTGGTTGATATGGGTGAAATGTTTGATCTTCTGGAACAACCTGCCGAAGTGCTGGACAAAAAAGACGCCAAGGATTTGATCGTATCGGGCGGTGAAGTTGTCTTTGATAACGTGGATTTTGCCTATAATGATAATCGTCCTATCCTGAAGGGCTTTAATCTTACGCTAAAGCCCGGGCAAACTGTTGCAATCGTTGGGCCGTCCGGTTCGGGCAAGTCAACCATCGGGCGGCTGCTGTTTCGATTTTACGATGTAAATGCGGGGGCCTTGCTTATAGATGGGCAGGACGTACGCGACATCACCCAAAACAGTTTGCATCATTTAATCGGCATCGTACCCCAAGATACTGTCCTGTTTAACGACACCATTGGATATAATGTTGCATATGGTCGTGATGGTGCCAGCCAAGCAGAGATTGTGGAAGCGGCAAAAGCGGCCAAAATCCATGATTTCGTGATGGGTCTGCCTGATGGATATCAAACCACAGTAGGTGAACGCGGCTTGAAACTATCGGGCGGTGAAAAACAACGTGTGGGGATTGCTAGGACATTGCTGAAAAATCCGCCAATTCTGTTGCTGGATGAGGCAACTTCGGCGCTGGACACGGAAACCGAACGCGATATTCAGGAAAGTTTGCGTCAGATGGGGCAGGGACGTTCCGTAATTACCATTGCGCACCGTTTGTCAACTGTGGTGGATGCGGATTTGATTATCGTGCTGGAAGAAGGCCATGTGACAGAAAAAGGCACACATGACGAGTTGCTGGCGCATGAAGGGCGGTATGCAACCATGTGGCAACGTCAATTGGCGGATGAGGAAGATGTGGCCTAGTCAAAAGACCATCTTTATCTATTGTAACGGGTTAATCGAAAATTTTTAAGAACCTGTACCCGCATATTCGAGCACAATTTTCTCAATGCTTTTTATTGACATGTTTTGTGGCACATATGTCAGATAATTTCCATTTGCATCCAATAGATAGATATTGCTGCCGTGTGCGTAAATGTCACCCAACTCGGGGTCGGTAAAGAGGACCTCATGTTCAATGGCATAAAGATCATATGCGATTTGCAGTTCAGGTAAACTGCCTGTTAATCCGATAAAATCAGGGTGAAACTCTTTCAGTGCAGGTCCCATTGACGCGACTGTGTCCCTTACAGGGTCAATAGTGATCAATACAGGTGTTACAGTCAGATTCTGTTTCGCCAGACCGGTTACAACCTCGCCCATAACAGGCAAGGCTACAGTGCATATTGTACTGCAATCCGCAGAGCCAAAGAACAACAGCTGCATATGGCCATCCGGGTTTACTTCGGTGCGTTGATTGCCGTTATGATCAGTTAATTGAAATGGCCCGCCAAGATTTGAATAAATAGGTTGCGAGGGCGTAGTTAGGATAGATTTCAGTAGATGTTGTTCGGCTTCAGTGTTGTCACTGTGAACAACGCCGCCATGGGCCAGTACATGTGTTCCGGCCAAGCAGAGCAGCAAAGTCATAACGCGGAGTTTCACACAAATTCCTCCAATACAAAAACAATACTTATCGCCAATCCAAGTACCAGATCACGTATTTTGTTCTTGCAAAGTGCTTCACTGGTACAAGGCGACTAAGACGAATTAGACTACAAAAATCCTTAATTTGCAATATCTTCATACGCAATCTCATGCAGAGTTTTAGGGGCACGCTTTTGTATGCGCGCACAAATGTATTTTGCTATTGCAACAACCCAGACACGAAGCGCCAGCATGGCCGGGGTCAGAATTAGTGTTAGAACCGTGGCGATGCCAAGCCCGAAAACCACCGCAGTTGCCAGTTGTTTCCACCAAAGTGCAGTGGGGGCATCGATACTATATCCGCCTGCACCAAAGTCGATGGATACGCCCAGCATCATCGGTGTGAGGCCTGCCATTGTGGTGATTGTTGTCAGCAAAACCGGGCGAATTCTGGCTTCGGCAGTTTGCAAAATGGCTTCCAGCTTTGGCATCTCCCGTGATTTTTCCTGATATGTGTCAATCAACACAATATTGTTGTTCACAACAATTCCCGCCAATGCCACGATCCCTGTACCTGTCATGATGACCGAGAAGGGTTGGCCCATTACCATCATTCCGATCAGCACGCCTGCGGTAGATAAAACCACTGCCAGCAGAACCAGAAACGAGTTGTAAAAGCTGTTGAATTGCGTCAGCAGAATAACAAACATCAACCCTAATGCGCCCAAAAACGCCATTTGCAGGAACGCAAGGCTTTCCTCTTGATCTTCCTGATCGCCAGTCCATTCCCAATCAATACCATTTGGCAGGTCTACATTGTTTTCCATCCATGTGGTCAATTTGGCGATTTCCGCGTTGGAATTCACACCTTCCAGAACATCTGCCTTCACATCGAAATACCGCTCACCGTCAACGCGGTTGATTTGGGCAAGCTTTGGTACGGGTGTGCGGCTAATGAAGTTGGACAAAGGGATCAGCCCATTAACCGTACGCACACGCATCGTATCCAACATTGATAGGATACGGTCTTTTTCAGGGACGCGTACCCGAATGTCGATCTCTTCTTCGGAACTGTCGACACGCATTGTATCCAGCAGCAATCCACGTGTCACCAATTGCACCATTGCGCCTACGGCTGCCACATCGGCACCGTAACGGCCGGCTTCTTCCACATCTACATTGATCTGCCAATCGATCCCGGGCAGTGGACGCGTGTCTTCTATATCAGTCAGACCTTGCCATTCGTCAAACTTGGCACGCACAATTCCTGCAGCTTCCAATAGGTTTTCCCAATTGTCGCCTTTGACGCGCAAATTCAGAGGTTTCCCACTGGCCGGGCCATTTTTTTCAACCAAGGTTTCAGCGCGTATGCCGGGGATGGCCTTTGTAACTTGGTTTATGTTTTCAATAATCGCATTACCGGTGCCTGTGCCGCGAACCTTCCAGTCATCCAGCTCGAACTGGATTTGCCCTACTGTATCAACAGGCGCTTGGGCGCCACCGGTGTTTTGGTTTAATCCACCTTCACCAGCGAAAGAGAACACGGATTTCACACCGTTCACAACCAGAATTTTTTGCTCAACCAGGCGAACGAGATCATCCTTTTCCTCTAATGACAGGTTGCCACGTGCCCGCACATATACAATCCCATTTTCTGGCTCTGTATCAACGAAAAACTCAACGCCTTTGTTGTTTTCAATGAACGTCATGAAGGTAATGAAAACAAATGCAAAGGTGGTGAAAACCGCGAGAGCAGATGAGAATGGCGATCTGACAATGCCAAAAATAAATTTACCAAAGGGGGTGCGCTTAGTGCGGTCGCGCTCAATGATTTCCTTTGGAGCGGATAGTGATCCACCAATTGCGGACAGGGCAAACCCTATAATTATCGCACCAAAAGCCGCAACCATTATGCCATTGATGACCAACATGATCGCGCCTGCCAGTGCTATGGCGGCAACCGCAAATAGAACCAGACGGTAACTCAGGCGCAGGTTTTCATGAAGGTACTGCGATATATGCTCCAATGTTCGCGTAATCCGGCCTGCGACACCACCAACGACGGGCAGATAAACCAGTGCAACCAACAACGATGCGGACAAAACATAAATCAGGGTGATCGGTAAGTTACGCATGAATTCGCCGGGGATGCCGGGCCAGAACAGCATCGGTAAAAAGGCGCAAAGCGTGGTGGCTGTGGACGATATGATCGGCCAGAACATCCGTTTGGCGGCGGCCACATAGGAATGCATCGGCCCGACACCCTGTTTGATGCGCTTGTCAGCGTATTCGACCACAACAATGGCACCGTCGACCAGCATGCCAACAGCCAGAATAAGGCCAAACATCACCATGTTTGAAATAGCCAAGCCTGCCAAAGCCATAAAGGCAAAAGCCAACAGAAAAGAAGTCGGGATTGCAAAACCCACCAAGAGAGCAGACCGAACACCTAATGCGCCCAAAATCACGATCATCACAAGGATGATAGCGGTCAGAACCGAGCCTTCCAGCTGGCTGACCATGCCTTCAACTTGTTTTGACTGGTCAAGGGTGAAGTCCACGCGGATGGCCTGCTTTAGCTCTGTCGGCCAGCTTTTCATTTTATGGGATACTTTTTCACGCACAAGTTTTGCGGTCTCTATATGATTGGCCCCTTTGCGTTTGACGATTTGCAAGGCAACAGTCGATGCACCGTTATAGCGCGCAGTGCCCAAGCGATCCTCGAATGTCAGACGTATTTCGGCCAGATCTCCTAGGGTGATCACACTGTCGCCGTTGACTTTTACAGGTAGATCGTAAACGTCCTTGGCCTCGCTGAAAGATGATGGAATTTTAACGGCAAAAGCACCGCGTTTGGTTTCCACCTCACCCGCTGCGATCAATTGATTGTTATTGCGTACCGCGGCCAATAACTCGCCTGCGGTTACGTTATAGGCTTCAAGTTTTAACGGATCGATCAGCACTTCGAGCATTTCGTCACGGTGGCCGGCAAGACCTGCCTCCAGTACCTGCGGCAGGCCTTCCAGATCTGTTTGCAATTGTTTTGCGACGCGCAATAGCGTGCGCTCGGGGACGGCACCTGACAGTGAAACCACGATAATCGGGAATTGCGAGAAGTTTACTTCGCTGATGGTATATTGTTCGGCACCATCGGGAAAATCCGCTTCGGCCTTATTAACCTTGTCGCGAACTTCGGCGATTACCGCGTCTTTTTCCCAACCAAATTCAAACTCCAAACCGATGCCGCCATAGTTTTCGGCCGCATTTGCGGTCATGGTTTTCAGGCCTTCGAGATCTTTCAGTTCGGTTTCAAGTGGCCTGATGATTAACTTTTCCGAATCTTCCGCTGAAATACCGGGGAAAGGCACGGATACAAAAAGAAACGGCACATCAATATCCGGCTCGCCTTCTTTGGGCAGGCCTGTGTATGCAAGCCAACCGGCGGCCAGTGACATGACGATAAAGGTAATGATCATTCGCGCCCTTGCGGATGCCCAATCGACGATACCGATCATGATTTAATCACCTTCTTTATAGGTCACGGCAACGTCACGCCCGTCGGTCACGTATTCTTGCCCCACAATGATGATGTCTAATTGTGCAGGCAGGCCGGCAACCCATATACCTTCAACATTGTCACGAATTGCCTGAACCGGAATAAATTTGGCTTTCCCGTCTTCTACTGCGCGAATGCCCATTATACCGTCTTGGTTCAGAGTAAGGGATGATTGCGGTAACAAATGGCCTTTTTTCCCGGATAGGGCGATAAAGATATCGGCAGTAGAGCCATCACGCAACTTGTCGTCACTGTTTGGTACAGTGACTTCGACGCGGAAAGTTTTGGTAATGCTGTCAGCACGCCGTGATACGAATGTCACGTTACCCTCAACCTCGCGTCCGGACAATAACCTAGCACTGGCTTGCGCGCCTGCAATAATGTCGGCGACTTGTTGTTCGGTGGCATTGCCAACCAGCTTCATCGGATCCAATTGCAATACCGTTGCACAAGAAGAGCCCTGCTGCATGAATGAACCGAACTCGGCGGTGTCGGATTCCAATAGACCAGAGAAAGGAGCTGTGATTTTCAAATCCTCCATCTCACGTTGCGCGCGGTCAACAGTGGCCAGAGCACTTTCCAAAGCGGCCTCGCGGGTGAATGCAGCGGTTTCTGAAATAATACCTTTATCAACAAGGCTTTGAGAGCCTTTGTTAATCGCTTTTGCCTCTTCAAGTCGGGCTTTGGCTTCTGCCAATGCTGCGGATTTTGTGCCAACTTCCAATTCACATAATAGCTGGCCTTCTGTGACCAGTGTTCCTTTGCGTATAGGTTTGGAGATGACCTTGCCGGAGGTTTCCGCAAGAACCACAATTTGGCGAAATGCCTCGGTATGGCCACGTAGCTTGATACCGCTGGTCACTGTCTGGGCTGTTGATTTCAAGACAAGAACAGACACGGGTGGAAATGATTCCACATTAATATTTTGTGTAGAATCATTTTGCGGGATGGCGGTATTGCCGCCTTTCAGAACAAAATACGAAATGCCCGCAAAAACCAATAAGGCTAAAATTATAGGGATGGGTCGCATTTTTGCTCCTTGGATTGATCCAAAAAAGCGCGGATCTATTGATAAAATTTTGCACAATCTACGCCTCTTGATATGGGCTCGCAAGGCCCGTTTCCAAAAGTCATTCTTTTAGGGAATATATTAATGCAAAATCTTATTTCAATGATGAGAGCCGAAGACGGTTAGTATAACCCTTTAACTCTGATGAAATGCTGCCTAAGATAAACACTTCTGATGAAGTGAGCAAAAAGGTTACCCCCATGTCCACAACCAGCACAATATCCAAAAAACTTGCAGCGTCTGATCCGGATCAAGCTTCGGAAAACTATGCCAAAAAGAAAAAAATGACTGTGCCGGCGTTTCGCGCAGCAAAAGGCGGTGCGCCTTTGGTGTGTCTGACCGCTTATACGGCGCATGTGGCGCGATTGGTCGATGAACATGCGGATATGATACTAGTCGGCGACAGTTTGGGCATGGTCATTCACGGCATGCCAAATACATTGGGTGTCACGATGGAACACATGATCATGCATGGCCAAGCGGTGATGCGGGGTGCTGATAAAGCTTTGGTTGTGGTCGATATGCCGTTTGGCAGCTTTGAGGAAAGTCCGGAAGTGGCATTTCGCAACGCCTCACGGATTATCAAGGAAACCAACTGCACAGCGATTAAACTGGAAGGTGGGCGGGAAATGGCTGAAACCATCGCATATCTGTCTACACGCGGTATTCCCGTGATGGCCCATATCGGACTGATGCCGCAACAGATGAACACCGCAGGCGGGTTTAAAGCTGTGCGTGAGCAAGATCAATTTGAAGCGGTTGTTGAAGACGCTAAAGCCGTTGAGGCAGCAGGTGCATTTTCTGTTGTCGTCGAAGGGGTTGCTGTGCGTTTGGCAAATGAAGTGACAAAAGCGATTGACATACCAACGATCGGGATCGGTGCTTCTGCTGAATGTGACGGGCAAATTCTGGTGTTTGAAGACATGATTGGTCTATTCCCGCGTGTGCCGACTTTCGTCAAACGCTATGGCAATATGGAAGATATGATGCGCGACGCAATAGAACGTTATGCCAATGAAGTGCGTGACAGGTCATTTCCTGCGGATGAACACACCTATAAGGCCAAAGAAAGCGGCTAAAAGTAGCTTGGCATTCCCCCCGATTCCCTTGTAGTGTCCGCCAAAATATCAAGAGGCCCACAATGAGCGATACCGACAGCTTTATCGAAGAAGTCACCGAAGAAGTCCGCAAAGACCAGCTTTATGGTTATTTCAGAAAGTATGGCTGGATTGCGGGTGCGCTTGTGGTGTTGATTGTCGGTGGGGCAGTCTATTCAGAATGGTCAGACCATAAGGCGGCAGTTGATGCACAAGCACGTGGTGACGCGCTTACGGATGCTTTGAGTAAACCGACTGCTGCGGAACAGATTGTTGCATTGGATAACATAAGTGCAAAGCCGGGTGACGCGACAGATATACTGGGATTTCAGCGGGCTGCTATTTTGGTTGAAGATGGCCAAAAGGATGCGGCATTAGCGTTGTTGAATGCGATTGCCAATGATGAGACTGCCAAACAGGTTTACCGTGATATGGCACGTTTCAAAGCGGTGGTTATAAGCGGAAATGATATGGACCAGGGCGAACGCATGGCGGCGCTGGAAGTTCTTGCCAAACCGGGTAATGCGTTTCGTCCGTTGGCACTTGAGCAAATCGCGGTTGCCAAGTTGGATGCAGGTGATGAAAGCGGTGCTATTGAACAATTGACACAACTTCTGAACGAGCCTGATATTTCCGCTGATCTGCGCCGGCGCTCGGCCCAGTTATTGGTTTCTTTGGGTGGTGAAATACCCGCAGTATCACAGTTGCTTTCTGGCAGTGAAACTGCACAATAGGCGAAAATAACCGGGCAATAAGAGAGTTCTGCATTATGGCGATTACAGGGGTTCACAAAAAGGCGCTGGTTTTTATAATCGCTACTGGTCTTGCGGTGAGTGCCTGCGGCAAAAAAGAAGAAATATTGACAGGTGAGAGGCTGGAAATACGCCCCGTAAGTGTTGAAGAGGGTGCTGTTCCCGCTGGCCCAGAGAAAGTGACCAATGTATCTGCACCCGCTGCTAAAAATTATGCACAATGGACACATAAAAATGGTGATACCACACATGGTATACCGCATCCGGCATTAGGATCATCCCTGACCCGTGTCTGGGCGCAGAATATAGGTGCAGGCAACGGCAAAAAAGAACATCTGACCTCTGACCCCATTATTGCCGGTGGGCGCATATATACGCTGGATGCAAAAGCCGGTGCGCGGGCTTTCACCATGACCGGTGCGCC
>JAJFHY010000143.1 GCA_021775375.1 Amylibacter sp.
CCCGTGAAAGGGTTGAAAACTGGCCTGAAAATCATGCGATATTATCCACGCAGAAACAGTCGGGCTCTGCGGCATCCACGTCTTTACCGGAAATAAAGTCGACAACAATTTCACCCCATTCAACACCGGGCTTACCCATAACCGATACCTCGGATAGTTTACGGTGATGAAGTAAAACCTCTTCCACCTCTCGCGAATAACGACACTACTGCCCAAATATCCAAATCCGACATCTGTCATACGCGCAGTGCACGCTTGGTGCACGCCGATCATACCCTTGCTTTTCATAATAGGTTGTTAACATTTGCCCGCTACTCCTGACTGTAGGAGGGCCGCTTGTGCATGGAATGATCAATCGGGGTTTGCAGTGTTATATCCGCGATATTCACGGCGTGGATATCTGGGAAGAGACCTGTGAACAGGCAAAATTGACGTATTATAATTTTGAATACATGCTGACCTATGATGACGCGACAACCGAAGATTTGTTAAGCAGTTTCGGGGCCTTGGTCGGACGTAAAAGGGATGAAATTCTGGAAGATTTCGGCGTCTATATCGTGTCGGAAGATGCCCTTAGCACCGTGCGTCGACTGCTGAAATTTGGCGGCACAAATTATGTGGAATTCCTGCAATCACTTGATTTTGTCTATGACCGCGTAAAGCTGGCAGTCCCCGATCTGGACATACCGATGATGGAACTGGTCGCACATGGCCCATGCCGGTTTACACTCTATGCCCGTTTCCAAAAACGCGGCTACGGTGTGGCATTACTAGGCCTGTTGCGTGCATTAGCAGATGATTATAATGCATTGATATCAATAGAACATTCACGAAATAAATTAAAGCACGTGGATGAAGACATCTTTGTAATTGAACTACACAATTCTGAATGTCTTGTGCCACCTGGCCCCGATTTGGTTCAGCACTGATGGGACACCCGGTTCCCTTACCTGCCAGCGGTATCGGCAGCGATACTTTTGATAACACAGTGCTCAACATGTTGCTGCCGATGCACGTTCAATTGGATCATTCAGGCCGGGTTGTGCATCTTGGCCCGACATTTGCAAAACTGTTAGTACGGCAACATTCAATCGAAGGTAAATTCCTGTTGGATTACATTTCGTTTTCACAACCGAAAGACATCGTTACTCATCAGGATGTGGCTAGGTATTATGGTGCCGCTTTAACGGCGCAGATCAAATCCCGAAATCTGTATGATCTAAAAGCCGTTGCGGTTCCAATGCCGGGTAATCGGGGTGTTCTGATAAATTTTGCATTTGGTGCGTCTTTAAAGGATGCGGTTGCACATTGGCAGCTAAACAGTAAAGATTTCTCACCAGCCGATCCCGTAGTTGAAATGCTTTATGTCATCGAAGTGCAGTCAGCTTTATTGGAAGAATCGCGAAATCTGAACGACCGCCTGAACGGTCAAAGGGAAGAAGCAGAAGAAAAGGCCTATACTGATCCTTTAACCGGTCTGTCCAACCGGCGTGCATTGGATCGTTATATAAAACGCATGTTCCGCCGCAGGCAACCAATTGGTTTTGCAGTATTTTTGATAGATCTTGATCATTTCAAACACGTGAATGACACATTGGGCCACGCGGCAGGTGATCGGGTGTTGCAAGAAGTGGCGGACATTCTTTTAAATGAAACTCGCCCGACAGATATTGTCGTACGTACCGGTGGCGATGAGTTTGTATTGGTGATCGGGGACACGGGCGGAACCGCACCGCTGGAAACCATTGCAAAGCGTATTATCCAAAAAATTGAACACCCGGTAATTTGGAACGATAAAGAATGCAGGGTCGGTGCGAGTATTGGCATCGTCAAATGCCATAGCAATACCGGAAGTTCGGTGGATTTTTACCTGCAAGCAGCGGATGAGGCATTATATGCCTCAAAGAAAAATGGCCGCGGGCAGTTTCAATTTGCGATATAAGCCGCGTTGAGCGCTGGCAATAGTAACGGATTTTCAGGTCATACGACTTTGCTTAGTTTGCCGACCGTAATTAAAACCTTGCTCCTGCAAATTGTTCAGGAAAGGCTAATCAGTATGTCACTGGGAGTACGCAGGCGTAAGAATGCATGCAAAAGAAACCATGTATAGTTCTTGTATTCTTTTCCGTTAATAGTCACTTTTTTATTGCGGGGAAGTGCTGCTACAACTTTTTTGTAGATCCGAAGGTATTGTAACCTTGTTTTAATGAACCTCGGTATAAATAGAAATGTTCCAGCAGACTTTTTAAGTGATCGTCTTAAAAAATGCGGATGCAGGGAAATATAGGCAACCACTCTGGGGTCTGCCAGCTGTTTTTTTATCTCTGGTACCAGATCGAACTCACCGCCTTCGATGTCAATTTTTAAAAAAATCTTTTGATCGGGTGCTGAATGCTCTGCAAAAACTTCATCTAGCGTAATCGCCTTCACGACCCAACTTGTCGCGGATTCGGCGAACAGAACACTGGACATAGAATCCCCTCCGTCCAGTTGGCTTCCAAAGGAAATATCCCCGCTTTCAGCGTTAATAGCTTTGTCATAGACCGTGATATTCTTACTCCATGAAGCTGCTTCATTGAGTTTCAGGTTTTGTTGCAACCTTGGGAAAGCAACAGGGTCAGGTTCAAAGGCAACGCATTTCTTTGCCAATTGTGCAGAGTAAAGAGCGGTTGGCCCAATCCAGGCTCCAATATCAATGACCAGAGTTTCATCATCAATGTTCTCATCAAAAACCTGATACGTATCGGGTTCCCAACCACCACCGTTCACTTGTGGCCAAAAATATTCGTAACCCGTCGGATCAACAAAAAATGATTTATTATTTACTGTAATTTTCTGCATTTGCCTGGCCCCATATTTTCGTCAGGTTTCTATTACACAACTGACATTCTGTCCATCAGTATAAAGGTGGCTTATACAGAAGATTGATTGCTAATACGCCATAAATGACTTGTACCACATTTGGCTACGAGTGTGCGTGTCTATGAATATGGCGCAGTTTCAACGGAATTGGACAATTATAAAATGGATGCGGAAACTGTCGAAATTTCGACTTTTATGCAAAATACTGAGCGTAGTTTGCCACTTCTAGCTTGTTGTATTCATCAAATACTCAGTGGCCGGGATCCGCAGTTTGCACTTCGATTTGATAGCCCTCAGGGTCAAGGAGTGCAAAAGCGCGAATGCCCAACTCTTTGTTTTCGCGAAGCTCGGTCAACCCGGCAACTCTTTCTTGGCGGGCCCAACGATACCAGGCAACAACATCCGGCACGCGTAGACAAATCTGGCATGTCTTGGCCTCGGCCCAATGCTGCATGCCTTTGGTATCATCAACAAGCCCGATATGGGAATGGCCTTCAATAAGATAAATTTTCGACCAACCCTGATCAATCGCCAGTGCGAATCCCAAGACATTCTCGTAAAAAGCCATCGCCGCCGGCAAATCACGATAATACTGGAATGTCACCGTCAGTTGGAAACCATCGGTTGGCCGCTTGATACTGCTATCCATGTTATGTCGCTCCACGCTGCAAGCCAATTAGCATGGCACTGGTATACATGATATTACAGAATTAATTGATCTGATATTGTTATTTGACGAAAGCCCGCATCCGGCGGTGATTTCAACCGGTGAACGCAACATATCTGGCAATATGATGTTGAAGCTGACGTGTCTTTTTGGTCGTTCTCAAGCGCGTTACGTACAATCGAATTTTACCGAGCCAAGCTGTTCTGGAAATTCAAGGTTAAAAACGGGTTAGAGTTTTTTGCAAAACTTTCGGGCATGCTTGTTTTGCATATGCACAAGATCATGCTTACCGGTTTTCCACTGCTTTTTCGAGTTGGGCCAACGCTTTTGCAAGTTTGGCCTTTGTGCACGCAATGTTCAGGCGGGCAAAACCTTCACCTTCGCGCCCAAACGCCTGGCCGCGCGTGACAGCCCAGCCTGCTTTGGTGCGTAGAAAAGCGGTCAGATCATCCGGCGCAAGCCCAAGCCCGCGAAAATCCAACCACAACAAAAAGGTGCCATCAGGGTCGATCAGCTCCACCCCGGGAATATCTTTCACACAGTTACGCACCGACAATAGGTTTTCTTCCAGATAAATTAGAACATCGTTCAACCATGGCGCACCCGCTGAATAAGCCGCTTCCATTGCAACACTTGCAAAGGCATTGTTTTTGTTCACGGTCAAACGGCTGTTTTCAACCTGAAACGCGGTGCGTCTGGCATCATTGGATATAACTGTAAAGGCAGAACAACAGGCGGCGATGTTGAAACTTTTGGCTGGCGACAAGCATGTAATGGCATTATTTGAATACGCCGCTCCAAGAGAGGAAAATGGCGTGTATTTATGGCCCGAAAATGTAATGTCTCCGTGGATTTCATCCGAAACCACAAGCACACCGTGGCGGGCGCAAATATCACCCAGCTTTTGCAATTCTGATTTTGTCCAAACTCTCCCAACGGGGTTATGCGGATTGCACAGAAAAATCATTTTTGTGCGCACGTCAGACGCTAATGTTTCCAGCCCGTCAAAATCCATTGTATAACGGCCGTCATTCAGGATCAGCGGGTTTGAAATCATGCGGCGGTTATTTTCATGCAGAATGTCGTAGAAATCAAAAAACACCGGGGGCTGAACAATCACTCCGTCACCCTCATCTGTGAACAGTGATGCCGCAATAGCAAGGATGTTCAAAACATTCGGCGCGCGCAGAATGTGGGACTTGTTCACTGTCCAGTTGTGGCGGATGTGTAACCAATTGATTAGGGCAGGCATCAAGCCGTCAGGCACCGTTTCATAACCGAATACGCCGTGGTCCAGCCGTTTTTGCAATGCATCCAGTACAGGTTGCGGGGCTTTAAAGTCCATGTCCGCCACACCAGCGGGGAAAAGGGCTTCACCATCTTGCCCCAGAACCATTAAGTGGGTTTTCAAGGCAGGGACTTCGCGTCGGTTTATGTCCTGATCCAATGATGGGGTATTGTCAGGTTTTAACATTACCAAAACCTATTCCTCCAGTAGCCACTTGAAAAAGTACGTGGCAAGGATGGCAGCAATTAGTTGTACAGCAACAAAAGCAGCAATGTTATCCGGTTGAATGCCAGCAAATGTATTTGAAAATCCGCGCGCAATAGTTACAGCCGGATTGGCAAATGATGTCGAAGAGGTAAACCAGTAGGCGGCGGTGATGTATAGACCGACTGCATATGGAACGGCTTCGGGCCGGGCTTTCAGACAGCCCAGAATTGTGCCGACCAACCCGAAAGTGGCAACGAATTCCCCCACCCACTGACCAAGACCTGCACGCACTGTTGTCGAGGGATCAATCAGCGGGTTATCAAACATCACATGGGCCACCAAAACACCGGAAATACCCCCGATAATTTGCGTCAATATGTAAAGCAATGAATCCCGTGCGGAAATTTCTTTGCGAATTGCAAAAGCAACTGTCACTGCAGGGTTTAAATGTGCTCCGGAAATAGGGCCGAATATCAATATCAGAACAACCAGAATGGCCCCTGTCGGTATGGTATTACCCAGTAAGGCTATCGCGATATTTCCGTCCGCCAAACGTTCGGCCATGATACCCGAGCCTATAACTGTTGCAAGCAGGGAAAATGTGCCGATCCATTCTGAAATAAGTCTTCTTAGCATGATATTATCCTTAATTAGCGGGTATTTAGTATGTTTTCTTAAAGTGTAGTAGCTGCTTGATTCCCGTTAATGTAATCATTGTAGATATCTGTTCACATTCCTGCGGTCTTATGGCTTATTCAATAGTAGCTCTTCGTTCTGTATGGACGGGAAATGTGACCGATCAACGTATTTGAAATACTCGTCCATATAAGGCAAAGGGCCGTCAGGGCAGGGAAATACGCAGACAATGTCACCGCTCTTTTTATTGCGCAGCTTATCCAGCCCATCTTTTGCTTTCAGGCCTTCCAAATACTGCAACAAACCCGCTAATGCCAGACCGGCACTTGGCCCAACAATAATTCCACCACGGCTCATCTCAATACTTAGTCGGTAAGATTGCGCAGTCTCGACCGGCTCGATCTGGTCAACGTGTTTTTGCCAGTCAAACCCAACAAGCTTCAAAAGTTTTTCAGTTCTCACACCCGGCACATAATTATCAGGGGCACGCATGGCACCAACAACGCGCACCGACGGGTTTTTACCTTTCAGATACCTTGAATTCCCGATGGCCGTTCCCGTTGTGCCAAGCCCGGCACAAAAAACATCGATTTTGCCATCCGTCTGATCCCATATCTGCTTGGCTGTCCATTTTTCATGGGCCTTCGGATTGGCATCATTATCGTACTGACCCGGGTTAAGCACACCATCTTGCATGGCATCTTTTTTCGCTTTTGAAACGCCGCTATTTGGATCAGATTCGTCCGGGTTTTGCGGCTCGACATTAACAATGGGTTCAACGCCATAAAACAGCAGCATAAGTAACTTATGCCATGATATTTCGGCAGGGACATAGGACTGAACATTATTGATACCAAATTGTCTGGCAACCAATGCTATAGAGGAAACCGTGTTTCCCGATGAATTTTCAACAATTTTCTCCACGCTTGCCAACTGGCCGTTTAGATATTTTTCTTCAATCATATTGAAAGCGGGGGCCGCCTTGACATTGCCCAGAGGCATCATATTCATCAACTTGGCGTAGATACGGACATTGTCATCTGCAAAAGGGTTAAGTGTTGCGGGCAATTCCACAAGTGGCAGGTAAGAATTTTCACCCGGGTTCAGAAATTTCTTTACGGCGTCCGGCCCATCAAAGACATTCAGGTTTTTTGGCATTTTGCTTATCCTATCCCATTGAGGCTCTGCGGTGATCAAGCCGCAGCGGGTTTTTTTGTTACTTCACAGAGGTTTTTCAGCATTTCGACACCGACAGGTTCAACCGCTTGCATGGGAACAACCGCATATCGTTTAGACAGTTCATCGCGCACATTGGCGATTTGTTGTTGCTCGGATAATGCGCGTTTTTGCAATAGTGGTTGCTTTGTCTGTGCCGCAGCAAGGCTGGAATTGATGATCCAGCCCCAAGGATTGATACCCGCGCGTTGCAAATCGTCTTGCAGATGTGCTGCTTCCAGCACCGGCGTTGTTTCGGGCAAGGTTACAAGCAGGATTTTTGTTTGCTTAGGGTCTTGAAGACGCATCATCGGGGTTACCAGTTTAGCGGATGTTTCCCCTGAATGTCGTACGATATCGCGGTGATAAGACCCGGTCGCATCCAATAGCAATAAAGTATGCCCGGTTGGGGCCGTATCCATCACCACGAAATGCTTTGTACTTTCGCGGATCACACGTGAAAATGCTTGAAACACGGCAATCTCTTCGGTGCAGGGGGACCGCAAGTCTTCTTCCAGCATCGCGCGGGCCTGCGTATCCAGACCCTTACCCTTTGTTGCCATCACTTGGTCATGGTATTTGGCCGTTTCGGCCGCTGGATCGATACGGCTGACGGTCAAGCCTGCCAGATCGCCTGCCAGTGTTTCCGTGATATGTGCAGCAGGATCAGTTGTGGTCAGCAAAACTTCATGACCACGGGCAGCAAGTTCAGTAGCAACGGCTGCGGCCATAGTGGTTTTACCAACTCCGCCTTTGCCCATGAACATGACCAAACCCTTGCCGGGCGTTTCGATATCATCAACAAGTGCGCCAAGTGTCGGAAGATCTTGCCGGGCTGAAGCACCGGATTGCACAGTGTTAACCGTATCGGTGCTGCCCGCGGCAAATCGTTTCAACGCATCAAGCCCAACAAGGTTTTCTGAACGCAGCGCAAATATCTCGCGTGGAAGTGCGGCGACTTCGGGGGTCATGCCCGCCAAAGCATCCTGATCCCGCTGTAACAATGCCGCTGCCAATGGATCATTGCCTGTTTCCTGTGGCATCATTCCATTGATCGCAAGTTGCTGGTTTTTGATCCCGATCGCGGCCAGCTCTTTTGCGGTACGCGCAACTTCGGACAGCGCGGAATGCCGTGGTCGGGCAACCAAAATCAGACGTGTGGATGCAGGATCTGACAATCGGTCAACTGCCGCGCCGTAACGCGTGCGCTGTTTTTCCAAACCGGCTAGTGGGCCAAGACAGGATGCATCGCCTTTGCCCGCTTCCAAAAAACCGGACCATGCACCGGGAAGTTTCAACATCCGAATTGTATGACCGGTAGGCGCAGTGTCAAAAACAACGTGATCATAGCATTTCAACAAATTATTGTCGGTCAGCAGGGCGGTGAATTCATCAAAAGCCGCAATTTCAATGGTGCAGGCCCCTGAAAGCTGCTCTTCAATGCTTCTAAGAGCATCCTCTGGAAGTACACCGCGCATCGGGCCGACGATACGTTCGCGATATTCGGCTGCAGCTTCTTCCGGGTTTATTTCTATCGCGTCAAGCCCAGCAACATTGTTGATAGGGGTGATCTGGTTGCCGATCTTCGTTTCAAAAACCTGCCCCACATTCGATGCAGGATCAGTGCTGACAAGAAGTACCTTTTTACCGGTACTCGCAAGGTTAAGCGTGGTAGCACAGGCAAGGGATGTTTTGCCAACGCCGCCTTTGCCCGTGAAAAAAACAAACTTGGGAAGATTTGTGAACATGGTTGTTTCCATTTGAAAGATAGATTTTATTTAGATGATCAGCAACAGCCAGAGGATGTCTCTTGCGTGTCCTTGTCGCCACCACAACAGCCCTTGGATGCACTTATTGTGCTGTCTGTTGCATGTTCGGCTAATATACCGACCATTTTCGCCAGCATGGCACGTGCGGGATATTGACCAAAGGATTGCAAGGTATCACCTGTGATAATTACCGGCAAACCTTCTATGCCTGACTTTTCCAATACGCCTTTAACCTGTTCATTTTCGGCAAATAATGCAGGCTCTTGCGACAGGTTGATACGTTTTACATCAACGCCTTTGCTCTTCAACCAATCTAGATCGGCCGCAAAAACCACAAGCTTTTGGTCGATTTCCGCACCACAAATACCGGTGGAGCAACACATTGCTGGGTCATAAACCGTTAAAGTTTTCATAATAGCATTCCTTTCAAACCAAAATGTTATTGCCTGGGCTTCGGGGTTACCCAGCAAGTTGATGCTTCGTTGTCACCATTCTGTGTGCTATCAAAGATCAGGCCCAGTAGACTTGCAAGCGGTTGCAAGCGGGCAGGGTTCAAAGAATAACAAACCCGAGGGCGGGTTATTTCGCCGGTTATGATCCCGCTGGACTTAAGGATGCGCAGATGTTCTGAAACCGTGGACTGCGCCAACCCCACTTCATCAACGATATCACCGCCTATGCAGGATTTCTTTTCCAACAAAAGGCGGATGATCCGAATACGTGCGGGATGCGCCAAAGCCTTGGCAAGGGTGGCAATATCTTCACCGGATGCATAGTTTATTGCGGGCGTACCTTTCGTGGGGTGTGGCATGTGTTCGGTAGAATGCATTTGGTTTTCCAATCGTTACAGTATATCGTTAATCGTCGATTGACTATATATACTATAAATCACTGGGCGCAACAAAATTTTCCGCTTCAAGTTTCATGCAGCATACGTTTTCTGAACATCATGAATTATTGTGTCTTATGTCAGCCCTCAATTTAACTTGGTTCAAAATTTCGGCATCAATTCCAAAAGCCCAAGCGTTGGTATTGTCAGAGAAACTTGATGGAGTTTGCAGCTTTGTTTAAATTTTGGCAATGAGAGAACAAAACTCCTTCAAATACTTTGAACACCTCCCGGAACCATCCGTTTGGAAGCGATACATCGTATGCGATATCCACAAAGTATTCACTAACATTCAGGATGGAGAAATTTAGAGGCGCAAGAACGGTTTTGGAAAAGTTTGCGGCGTTGAATTGAACAAAAATGATATCTCATATTAAAAACTTAAATTCCTGCACCTATTTAGAATAGCAAAATCTTTGTTCACTTTGTGAATATGGCCCCTTTTTGTCACCAAATCCGGGTGACAACATGGTGACACGAGACCTCTTGTAAATTGGTGGCAACATGCTTGAGAAGTAAGGGCTTACCCCGTAACATGCTCTAAACAAACAATAAGTATAAGGAGGAAATGGTACCAGCGCCCCGGATCGAACGGGGGGCCTCTTGATCCACAAGGGAGAAATACATTTGTTAGGCCAATGAAGCTAAATGAATGAAAATGGTACAAATTGAACGGAATTGGACAATTATAAAATTGAAGTTGAAACTGTCGAAATGTCGATTTTCATGCAATCTTGTGAAGTTTAGTTGAGTTTGTTGGTGGTGACCGAATGATGACCCGAGACTGCAAAAGCTGGCCATATTTGTGGGGTAGGGCATTCAGACATTAATTTTATAATCGCAAATCCGGCCATTATCAGGCATCCGGTTGCCGGTGCCCAACGGCAGTAATCGGCGGTGGTTTCAACAGGTCGACGCAACACATGCATTGAAACGCTCGGCTGGTGTTTCGTATTCGAGCGTCTTTCGGGGTCGTTCGTTGAGCTGTCTTGCGACGGCACTCAGCTTTGCTTGGCTATGTATGGACAATCTGTGCCTTTTGGGAAGTACTG
>JAJFHY010000144.1 GCA_021775375.1 Amylibacter sp.
CCGGATCATTGATGTCCTACGGTGTTGCGAAACTGACATCGAAGGATCCAAGTCAATTCGGCAAGGGTGCAATTGATGGTGTTGCAGCACCTGAAGCTGCCAATAACTCTGCCTCGACAGGTGCTATGTTGCCAATGATGACTTTGGGTATTCCGGGCTCGCCCACTACCGCTGTCTTATTGGCCGGTATGGTGATTTGGGGGCTTCAGCCGGGGCCGCTGCTGTTTACCAATCAACCTGATTTTGTTTGGCCGCTAATTGGTTCATTTTACGTCTCCAATGTGATTGCTGTTTTAGTTAATCTTGCCTTTATTCCAGTGTTCCTATGGATGCTTCGCATGCCATTCACAATCCTTGCGCCGATGATTTTCGTTCTGTCACTGGTCGGTACATATGCGGCCTATCTTGATATGTTCGATGTATCGCTCATGGTGCTGGTCGGCATCGCCGCGTTCTTCTTGCGAATTTTGGATTATCCGGTCGCACCTGCGGTTCTGGCCATTGTGTTGGGGCCGATTGCTGAGCCGAAATTGCGTCAGTCGCTGTTATTTTCCGATGGTGATTTCTCTATCTTCTTTACACGCCCGATTGCAGGTCCGATTACTGTGATTGCATTGATCTTGATATTCTTACCATTGTTAAAAGTGATAAAAGATAAGATCACAAAAACAGCTTAATACAATGGCGCCTAATAAATTAGGTGCCATTTATATAATGATTATTTATGCTTCATGCGCTTAGAAGTTAGAGGACGTGAATATGACTCATAAAGAACGCGATGTCTAAAAACGCTCAAAAGTATGATGCATGGAATCCAGGTTTGAATTCCGAAATCCCCGGCAGGCTTTTGCCTCTTGTTACATTATATCGGCAAGAAAACTCGGATACGGACTACCCTACTGCAAAAGAGGCCTCGGAATTCTGGGGGCTTGAGACGCATAAGGTTATTGCATTCAAGGTCAACAGGTTAGTTGTTCATGAACTGCTTATCCGTGTCACAGCCGACCTATATGTGCCTGATGGCCCAAGCTATGAAGAACTTGGTATAAACCTGCGTAACATGGTGGGGAAAATTCTAAACGAATACATCCAGCCCAGAATGAATGAATTGGAACAGAGGTTCGATCACTTCAGGCAAGAGGTAGAGCGAAAAATTAACGCCATTCTCGACAGTGATATTTATAATCGCAGCAGTGCACCGCCACCGAAAGAAAATGCGTCTTTTTTTATACGGTTTTTTCGAAAAGAAGCAAAGCCGATACAGGTTGAATTACCGGAAATTTTAGCGTTGGCCGACTGGCAGAAAAATGTTTCAGCAAGCAAAGATGGTTTTGATTTGGCCTGTTATGAAAGTTTGCTTGTTTTTGTCGGAAGTATGGTTGGTGACCGTGGACGCCTTATTGCCGATAAAGATATGGTTTGCCGTTTTGCCACTAATTTTATCTGCAACAATTACGGCAGCCAAATGATTGGAAAATGGATAGAGCCGATTATCGCTGAAGCGGTGAAAAATGAAGGATACAGGTTTTTACCCTATCAAAAATCACCATTTTTCATGAATGTCAAAGGCGCTTCAGCTGCTGGGAAAAGTACCATTCGTCCACTGCAAAGAAAGCTTGCGGAAAGGCTTGATATTCCGTGGGAAGACTTTGCATTGGTAAGCCCTGACTACTGGAGAAAATTTTTACTTGATTATGATAGCCTGGGCGATGACTTCAAATATGCCGCTATGTTAACAGGTCAAGAACTGGAAATAATTGATAAGAAACTTGATACATATATGGCTACTAAAGCTGCGAAATCAGAAATGCCACATTTGCTGATTGACAGGTTTCGTTTTGACAGCTTCACGCCTTCGCATGATAGACAAAAAGAAAGTACATTGATCAGTCGTTTTGGCGATACTGTATATCTTTTCTTTGTCATCACATCACCTGGTGAAACCGTGGAACGCGCCTGGGCGAGGGGTGGCAAAACTGGTCGATATAAAGCCGTGAATGATTTGTTGTTTCATAATATTGAAGCGTATACAGGAATGCCTCAGCTATTCTTTTCGTGGGTTACAACCACCAAGCAGAAAATTCACTTCGAGTTTCTTGACAATGATGTGCCACTTGGTCAGCTACCCAGAACAGTCGCATTTGGATGGAATGACAAAATAACAATTTTGGACATGGAATGCATGCAGCACATCATTGATTATCAGAACATCAATATTGAGGCACGAAGACCCGAAGACGTGTTTTTAAATGATGAAAAGCAAAAGGGAGATTTTATCAAGACATGTGTTGATAAAATAGAAAATGTAACTTTTGCTGATCATAAAACAGCAAAAATATATGGGCAAACGAACACCGGGAAATGGGTTTACAAAAGTGATGAATTCCCCGGCAATCCTGATTTCAATTTGGATGATCTTGGCTTAACCCAAGAAGCTGGTGTGCAAACACTTAGCCAAAACAACGCCGAGTGTGTTGAAAAAATGAATATCAGCGACGAGAAAAAATTTACCGTCGGTTCATGGGGATAATATGAAAACCCGAACTCCTGATGTTAGCAGGCCGTAGGAGATAGCAAAATTTTACCACGGTGCTGTGCCGCTTCCATCATAGAGTGCGCTTGGCTTGCCTGCTCGAATGGAAAAACCTTGTGTGTCTGTGCAAAAAGTTTCTTTTGTTCAAACATCGGCCAGACAGTTTTTACAAGATCTGCGGCAACAGCAGTTTTGAAGCTTTCAGGTCGCGATCGCAATGTAGAGCCAGTGTATATCAACCGTTTCAGCATAATCGGCATCAAATTAATCTCAACTTTTGATCCAGCATTAAACGCAAGTTGGACAATACGTGCGTCCGGACTTGCAGCCTTAATATTCCGCGCAATATAATCTCCGCCAATGATGTCCAATATCAGATTGGCACCGCCGGCTTTGCGGACAATATCAACGAAATCTTCTTCTTTGTAATTTATGCAGCGCTCGGCACCCAAGCCTTTTACGTAGCTGCAATTTTCTGCATTGGCGCAGGTCGTATAAACACGCATTCCAAGATTTTTGCCTAATTGTATTGCGGTTGAACCAATGCCACCGGCACCACCATGAACCAATAGCAAATCATTTTCAGTTTTGGTTTGTTGAAAAAATAAATTACTCCAAACCGTGAAATAGGTTTCGCATAAACCAGCTGCGTCAATATCGGAAATATGTACAGGAATAGGCAGGCAATGAGTTGCATTAACCGCAACATATTCTGCGTATCCGCCACCGTTTGTCAAAGCACACACGCGATCACCAACCGCCCAGTTAGAAACATCTCCTCCAACCGCGACAACCTCTCCCGATACTTCCAGCCCCAGTAAATCTGATGCCCCCGCCGGAGGGGGATAATGCCCACGACGCTGCACCAAGTCCGGCCCGTTTACCCCGGCAGCAATGACGCGAATTAAGATTTCTGTACTGCGTAATTCAGGTAAATCACGTGTTCCAATCCCAAGGACATCAGCTTTTCCGAACTCACGCATTTCTATCGTCTTCATCTTACCGGGCAACATGTTTGATCTCCTGTTTGAATAATCCGAAAGTGGAAACTATTCTACATAAAGAAATAGTTACTGAACTACAAAATGGCAAATAGAAAGGCACTTATGCCAGACAGTTCTCTGTCTGATTGTTGGTAATCGTGGTAAAAGATTACTCTTAAATCACATAATGAATTCAAGATCATGTTACAGTTTTTTAATTAAGCTTTTCAATCCGCCAAGGTGTCATTAGAAATACACCTAATGACATAAGGGGTTAATATGCCGCAAGAAAAAGATACAAGTAAATCGCGATCTGAAGCTTTGGATTACCATGAGTTTCCAGTGCCCGGTAAACTGGAAATTCGGGCAACCAAACCGATGGCAAATGGCCGTGATTTATCTCGCGCCTATAGTCCTGGTGTTGCGGATGCGTGTATGGAGATTAAAAGTAATCCAGATGATGCCGGGCGTTATACCATACGCTCGAATTTGGTTGCAGTGATTACGAATGGAACAGCTGTACTTGGTCTTGGCAATATTGGTGCTCTCGCGTCAAAACCTGTTATGGAAGGCAAAGCTGTTCTATTTAAGAAATTTGCAGGAATTGACTGTTTTGATATTGAAGTTAATGAAACGGATCCCGAAAAACTATCAGACATTATCGCGGCTTTAGAGCCGACTTTTGGTGCCGTGAACCTAGAGGACATTAAAGCACCGGAGTGCTTTATTGTTGAAGAACTTTGTAAGAAAAAAATGAATATTCCCGTTATGCACGATGATCAGCATGGCACGGCAATTGTGGTTTCTGCAGCAGTTACGAACGCACTTCACATCGTTGAAAAATCATTTGAAGACATAAAAGTCGCTTCAGCCGGTGGTGGTGCCGCAGGGATAGCCTGTTTAAACATGCTTATGAAGCTTGGTGTAAAGCGTGAAAATATCTGGTTGGCGGACAAAGACGGTGTGATCCGAAAAGACCGCAAAGAACCCATAACACTACAGCAACATGATTTTGCGCATGATACCAAAAAAAGCACATTGGCTGAAATTGTTGAAGGTGCTGATCTGTTTCTAGGCTTGTCAGGTGCGAATGTTCTAACACCGGACATGGTTAAATCGATGACGGCAAAACCGATTATCTTTGCGCTTGCCAACCCAACACCCGAGATTATGCCCGATGTAGCACGCCTTGCAGTTCCGGATGCAATTATTGCAACCGGTCGATCCGATTTTCCAAATCAGGTAAATAATATACTCTGTTTCCCGTTTATTTTTCGTGGGGCTCTGGACGTTGGCGCGACTGAAATAAACGATGCTATGAAAATTGCCTGCGTGAATGCAATTGCAGAGTTGGCCCGCAGTGCCTCTTCGGCTGAGGCTGCGGAAGTTTATACTGATGAGAGACTTATTTTTGGGCCGGAGTATTTAATTCCCAAAGCCTTTGATCAACGGCTTTTATCAATTGTAACGTTGGCTGTTGCGCGCGCGGCAATGGAAAGCGGAGTTGCGAAGAGGCCGATTGATCTAAAGGCTTATGCCGCCAGATTAGAAGCCTCTATTCACAAAACAGCTATGCTTATGCGGCCTGTCTTTAGTGCCGCAAGCCAGTCAGCACGCAAAATTGTGTTTGCCGAAGGAGAGGATACGCGTGTAATCCGTTCTGCACATGCCATGGTAGAGGAAACCGCACATACGCCAATTCTTATCGGACGTCCGGACGTAATTGAACATCGGTGCAAACAAATCGGCCTTTCGGTAAATCCTCTTGAAGCCTTTAAAATTGTTAACCCTCAAAGCGACTCGCGGTACCGGGATTACTGGACTAGCTACCATGCTCTTATGGAGCGTGAAGGTGTCACGCCTGACACTGCAAAAGCAATATTAAGAACAAACACAACTGCAATTGGTGCAGTGATGGTTCACCTTGGAGAAGCAGACAGTTTAATCTGTGGCACATTCGGACAATACAAATGGCATTTGAAATATGTGAGTCAGATATTGGGCAGAGATGGATTACATCCTGAAGGAGCCCTTTCCGTATTGATGCTCGAGGATGGTCCTTTATTTGTTGCAGATACACATGTGAACGCTGAGCCAAACGCACAAAAGATGGTTGATATTGTAATTGCAGCGGCCCGGCACGTACGACGCTTTGGCGTTGAGCCAAAAATAGCTTTGTGCTCCTCATCTCAGTTTGGCAATCTGGATAGTGCATCCGGCATTATGATGCGAGAAGCTATAAGACTATTGGACCAAATGGATTTGGATTTCGAATATGATGGCGAAATGCATTCTGATTCAGCCCTTAACCCGGAATTGCGTGAACGTTTGTTCCCAAATTCCAAAATTAATGGCAGTGCCAACGTTTTAATGTATGGAAACTCTGACGCAGCCGGGGCCGCGCGAAATATTTTAAAAGAAGTTGCGCATGGTTTAGAGGTTGGTCCTATTTTAATGGGAATGGGCAACCGCGCCCATATTGTGACACCATCCGTAACCGCGCGCGGATTGTTAAACACATCAGCACTCGCCGGAACGACTGTTGTTAGTTACGGTTAGTTGATGTTTTGACACGCTTTCGTAGCGATCCGAATTCTTATGCAAGCGTTTGTTCGTTCAATAGCCGATTGCATTACGCAACCAAAGCGGGATGATTTAACACAAGCTAAAACGAAAAATTATATAATAATATGTTTGCAAATTCAGTGAGTTAAAAGAAATTAGGATATCGGTTGTTTACCGTAAACTAATCGAAGTCATTGAAAGTATTGGTAGCGGGAGAGGGACTTGAACCCCCGACACGCGGATTATGATTCCGCTGCTCTAACCACCTGAGCTACCCCGCCACAGGTGAGGCGTGACTAAGCGAGTTGGGGGGAGGCGTCAAGTGGGATTTACGGCTTTTTAGAAGGATTATTCTTGGACAGAATACATCTGTCTGGTCTTGCGGTGAATGTTCATTATCAGTATAACGTAAGCTGCCTTTGAATGCCCAGAAGATTACGTTGTGATGTTTGCTAAAATGGACAAGGATTTATTGGTGGCGTGATGGCGGTTGTTTTGACAGCCTCAATGGCGGCTTTGAGCCTATGCTGTTGAAAAACTCCGATTTCTAGCAAAATCTGAAAATATTTGCCCACACAGCTCAAGTGGATAATCTTGGCGAGGGGCTCGGCTAAAAGGGGCTTCCGGCCCTGTTGTGGCTTCTTGGAGCCTTTCGCGACAATCGTCACAAACTTTCAACAAAGGTATGCTTTTGCCGGAAATTCTTGAAATCCCAATTTGGGAGTTTTTCAACAGAATAAGCCCACTTTGTCGATTTTCTGTGATGCGGCGAATGTCGGCTTATGTGGGTATGCCAAAAACGTGACAAAATTGCCGAAGGTTTTGCCAAGGGTTTGTATCCATGTATTTTCTAGCGTTTATTACCTGTGGTTTTTGTCCGTTGTGCGGATAGGGGACCAAGTCTTTTTGGTCCCCAATGTTGCCAAAGCTAGGCTACGCCACTTGCTGTGGCCGGTCCGAATGTGTTCTTAATCTCAGCCACGAGGTCAGCGGGAAAGCCGCCCTCTTTGGCATGACGATAGATTGCCTCTGCGTTGTCGGCCTCATGAACACAGTAGAGTTTGTCGCCCGCCGCATATGTGTGATGCCAGACATAGGGAATACCGAGATCGTCAACGACCGAGTTTGATTTTTGCGATATGTCGCAAAGTTCGTTGGCCGTTAGCTTATCAGCGCCAGGGATATTCCTCTCAATTATGAATTTGGGCATCTTGATCTCCTTTGATTTTTGATGCTCTAAACTTTGCAAAGAATATTCACTTACGGCTAGTGCATAATGTGAAGTTTACCCGCTACAAAATGTGAACTAGGCGAAATGGCCCTGAACTCGTAGAGTTCCCATGTAGGAGGACAGGGCCATGTCTAATAAGCCTTACGGGCTAATTTGCCCGATCACTCACGCTTGCAATGTTCTGGAGCCGCGCTGGACAATTCCGATCCTGTCCGAAATGTGGGACGGATCGACACGATTCAATGATATTCGGCGCGGCGTTGGTAATATATCTCCGGGGCTTTTGTCCCGACGGTTAAAAGAGCTTGTCACTCTTGGCTTGATCGAGCGGCTCGAAAACCCCGCAACTGGTCAGGTTGATTACTTGCGAACTCACCGTGCCATCGAACTTGAGCCAGCTTTGGAAGCTTTGGGCAAATGGGCACAGTGCAATATCGAGGCCAAAACGGCATTGGCCGACTTGGACGTTTCGACACTGATGTGGCAAATGCGTGGATATATTGACACCGAAAAACTTCCGAACCGGCAGGTCGTTATTCAATTTCGGTTCAGTGATACCGGTCTTGAGTTTGACACTTACTGGGCACTGGTCAGGCCAGATAATCCAGTGGAAATTTGCGCGTCAATCCCCGGATTTGACGTTGATCTGTTTGTTGAAACAAATCGGTTATCACTTTCTTCCATCCTTCTTAGTCGCACAACTATCGCTCGCGAGTTGGAAAATGGCGGTCTCTTCTTGAGCGGCGATGCCATTTTGTCTCGCACCATGGACAGGTGGTTGTATCACCGTACAAAGGAAGACCCTGACGAAGTTCTTAAGCTCAAGGATGTAACCAGTAGGGAAATCATGATCGATAGCAAAGTAACTGGGTAGAGCCTCCATAAATAAGGGGTGTCGTTGTCATCCGTTTGGATTAATGACTCGATTGGCTGGATCGGGCTAAACTTCTTCCTCTGAAAGTCGAACTGGCAGTTCTGGCTCCAAGCGAAATTCTACCGCGCCACAGTGTCGGCAAAAATCACCGTTTTTGGCCGTCTACTGAAAGCAGCCATATGTGCGGGCGCAGTGAAATGGTGCTTTGTCCGCTTAGCAGACGTTTACGTTGTGATTGATGCGCATGTGGTTGCCAATGACAGCTTATAGCCCAAATTGACGTCAAGAACGTCGGAGAAAAATGTTCCCGCGCACTTCTAACTCTGTCTCCCAAGCATCAGTGCTCGCAGCAAACACGTCTTTGAACCCCTGCATATTCGACCGTTCGTCGGCGATAAGAACCCAACCACCTTTGGGCACAGTACAAATCAGGCGTTCAAGCACCTCAAGCCGTTCTTTCTCCGGCAACATATGAAGGGTTCGGTCGATGAGCACTACGTCAAACTCGCCTTCAGGAACGAACGTTTCAATATCCGCAACAACACCCTCGACATCCAGATTTCCTTTGTTTGCAGCATTGTTCAAATCACGAATTCCATTGGGCGAGAGATCAACGCCGACAACGCTGTGTCCCATGCCTGCAATGAACAATGCGTCTCGACCTTGACCGCAGCCGATATCCAAAACCCGAAGGGTTTCACTTCCTTGCCGTTCGAAGAAATCGACGAATACTTGGGTTGGATCACCCAATGCTTGCGGAGTCGATCCATACAATTTGTCGTAGTCGTAAGCCATGTTCAGAACTTACAGATGAATTCATCAAATGGCTAAGTGAAATATTCCGTGAAAGGCAGCTTTGTCCTATCACCTCAAACGGTCAACGCAACACACTGGTTAAATCTGTCTGCAGGCGTTTCGAATTGCAATGTTTTTCTGGGGCGTTCATTTAGCTGTCATGGCTGCAAGCAAAGCAATTGAGAGCCATCTATTTTCTCGCGGCATATGTAGCCAATGATGAGCTACGCTCTGTTGAGCGAAGGTGTCAAAAATGCTATCCTTAGCAGAATAGTCGTTCGTGGAAGAACTATCAAAAGGGGCACGGTATGAAAAAATTCGGTAAAAGCCAACCAATACCTCGCAACGAAGATATTCGGTTTCTAACTGGGAAGGGCACTTTCGTAGATAATATCTCGCCCGGAAATGCATTGCATGCGCATTTCTTCAGATCACCTGTTGCTCATGCGAATATCAAATTATTGAGTTTGTCTGATGCGCGTCAAGTCGAAGGTGTACATCTTGTATTGGGGGCAGATGACCTACTTACGGCCGGTATTATCGAGGGGTTACCATTTGAGGTTATGGTTAATCGTGATGGCAGCAATGGTGCTGCACCTCGACGACCGCTACTGGCGGAAGGAAAAGTTCGATTTGTGGGCGAACCCTTGGTTCTGATTGTTGCTGACACATCTCAGCAAGCTCTGAACGCCGCCGAACTGATCGGATTTGAGTTTGATGCTTTGCCAGCACATATAAAGCTGTCGTCAGGCGGTGAGCCGTTGCACTCGGAAGCCCCCACGAACCGCGCTTTTGACTGGTCGAATGGAAATGAAACATCATGCAATGCCGCGTTCGACCGAGCCGCTCACGTTGTGCACAAGACGGTCCGCAACAACAGGATCATCGTTAACACGATAGAGCCCCGTGCCTGTTTTGCCGAAATGGTCGGTGACAGACTCCACGTTGCAGCCAATAGTCAGGGCGTTTGGGACATTAAGAACAACATCGTCCGAACACTTGGACTGGCCCCAGAGAACGTCCAGGTTACAACACCAGACGTTGGAGGCAGTTTTGGCATGAAAGCAATGTCATACCCCGAACCTTTGCTGGTTGCGCATGCCGCCAATGTGCTGAACCGATCAGTGCGTTGGATATCCGAACGGATCGAGGCGATGCTGAGCGATAATGGTGCGCGAGATTTGGATCATGATGTTGCTATGGCTTTTGACGAGGAGTATAAGTTGACAGGTTATCGCGTTGATACTCGGTGCAACCTTGGCGCTTACAACAGCGATCTGGGCCAATGTATTCAGACCACTTATTTTGCTATGGTTCTTGCTGGTGCTTTGAATGTGCAGGATACATTTTTGAAAGTGGAAGGGATTTTCACCAACACCGCACAGACCGATGCATACCGGGGCGCGGGCCGTGCCGAAGCGATATACCTGCTGGAACGGATGATGGATTACGCCGCGCGTGAATTGGGAGTTGATGTTTGGGAATTGCATCGGCGAAACTTCATCCAGCCTGAACAGTTCCCCTACTTGTCCTCGACAGGTGAGTTTTACGATCATGCAAATTATGACCGCGTCCTTGATCGTGCTGAAAGGGAAGCTGATCGTGCGGGCTTCGGTGCTCGCAAAGTCGAAAGTCGGGCGCGTGGACAACTACGAGGAATGGGCCTGTGCTACCACATCATGAATGCTGTGGGCAGCTCTTCGGCCTGCACTCGGTTAACATTTAACGATGATGGAACGGTATCGATTTACGTTCCCTCGCAATCTACGGGCCAAGGACATGAAAGTGTCTACGCTACATTTCTTTCCGATCAGACTGGCATTCCAAAAGACAAAATTCTCGTGATCCAAGGAGACAGCGACCAGATCGAAACAGGCGGCGGTACTGGCGGGTCAAGCTCGGTCACCATCGTTAGCAATGCGACGCTGGCCACTGTATCGAAAATGGTTGCCGCGTTTACCCCCTATCTGGCGACACAGATGCAGGTAGAGGCCAAACAAGTGGTATTTGACGGCGAAACTTTCCGAGCACCGGGCTCTAACTTGACACCGACCCTGCTGGAGGTGGCCGGCATGGCACGTGCTGCCGGGCGATCTGATCTGCAGGTGCATGAAGCAATCGGCAAGATCGACTCGTGGTCATTTCCTAACGGGGCCCATGTAGCAGAAGTCGAAGTGGACCCAGAGACTGGCAAAGTTACATTGGAGCGATACACTGTAGTGGATGATTTCGGAAATCTTATCAATCCATTACTTGTGGAGGGGCAGGTGCATGGCGGTTGTGCGCAAGGGATAGGACAGGCGCTTTTGGAGCACGTGGTATTTGATGATGAGGGCCAACTGCTAACAGCGAGCTTCATGGATTATGCTATGCCAAGGGCCGATGATATTCCCATGTTCACCTTCAGATCCGAACCGGTGCCTTCGACAGCCAACGTGATGGGGATGAAAGGCTGTGGCGAGGCGGGCACAGTTGGTGCAGTTGCCGCGACAGCCAACGCCGTAGCAGATGCACTATGGGATCGAGGTGTCAGGTTGTCCGACATTCCGTTTACGCCACAGCGTGTATGGGCGATGTTGAACGAAGTGAAGATTAAGGTGGAGTAAGCAGGCTAGACGAAACTTCCGCGATCATACATATTGATAGAAATGCAGTAGCCATTGCGGCGTTTGCGCTTTAATCATCCTTTCATTGAAAGATTATAGTGTTGCGTTCACCAGTTGAGACCACCCCACATAACCGACGGTCGCTTTGTTGCCTGATGCTCTATGATGGGCCTGACATTATGTAATGTCGGCTCTACCGGACAAGCACCGATATTGCTATGCTAGGTCATAATGTATGTCACAGGGGGGGAGTAAAATGCCACACATTGATTTGAATGGAGCACATATTCACTTTACCGACACTGGTGGCGATAGCGAGGTGATCGTATTCTCGCATGGCCTTTTGTTTAATGGGACCATGTTTGAGGCACAGGTTGCCTATTTCCGCAATCGATATCGCTGCATTACTTTCGATCATCGTGGTCAGGGCCAGAGTAGCGTTACCGAAGTTGGATATGACATCGAGACATTGACGGCGGATGCAGCGGCTCTAATTGGACACCTAGGTATCGCACCTTGCCACTTTGTTGGCCTGAGCATGGGTGGTTTTGTCGGTATGCGATTGGCCGCTCGAAAACCGGAGTTGTTGAAAACGCTAACCCTACTAGATACATCTGCCGACCCTGAACCGATAAAGAACGGACCGAAATACAGGATGCTCAACTTTGTTGCTCGTTGGATCGGACTATGGGCCGTTATTGGTCGCATCATGCCGATCATGTTTGGTCAGACATTTCTGAACGACGCAGCCCGTGTGAAAGAAAAGAAACGGTGGGCGAACGTGATTACCGGCAATCACCGCATCGGCATAACTCGGGCGGTATCGGGTGTGATTGACCGTGATGGTTGTACCGAACTTCTAGACGAGATTAAATTGCCAGTCGGAATTGGTGTT
Source organism: Amylibacter sp. (assembly GCA_021775375.1). GTDB lineage: Bacteria > Pseudomonadota > Alphaproteobacteria > Rhodobacterales > Rhodobacteraceae > Amylibacter. Next base: position 12,483 of record JAJFHY010000144.1, read on the forward strand.
GGGGATGAAGATGTTGCCACAGTACCTAAGAAATCCGAACGCTTACATTCGGCGATCATGGGGTCAGAGCTGGTCGTGTTCAAGCGTTCGGGCCATTCTTCATCAATCGAAACACCGGAAGTCGTAAATGACTTAATCAAGCGAACGATTGGACGTTCAGAATAGTGGGAGATTTGAACACTGGTGCGTGTCGGGAAATCCCGCAAGGTCCGCACAGCAGACATTTAAACAACAATAGCACTGTGTAAACTTGATAATTTCTGTCAGATGACAAGCCCTTAGTGACGTTTTTCTGTAGTGTAGCTAATGTCCACTTTACACATTTGTTGCGCAAAAAGATGATTTCCTGATACTATGCTTATGTTCGACATAGTGCGGTCGCGGTTAACATCTTTTGGGGAGGGTGATGAAATGGAAGCCAACTCAAAATGGCAAGTCTCTGGTGGAGTCGCAGAGCGTTATGAGGAGAATCTAGTTCCGGTCATATTCATTCCATGGGCACAGGAGTTACTGAATCGCGCTGAACTTATCGTTGGTGAAGCTGTTTTGGACGCCGCTTGTGGCACAGGTATTGTGGCACGGTTGGCATCTGACCGAGTGGGGCCAGATGCAAAGGTGGTTGGTGCAGATATTAACGCCGGAATGCTGAATGTAGCCAAATCAAAGTCAGAAGAAGAAGGTAAGCTGATTGACTGGGTCGAAGCGGATGTGGGAGATCTGCCATTTGGCGACGCTAGCTTTGACGCTGTCTTTTGCCAACAAGGTCTTCAGTTCTTTCCAGACAAGCTTTCTGCCCTGAAAGAGTTTCGCCGTGTTCTGAGCCTCGATGGTCGGTGTGTGATCTGTGTAGCTCAAAGCCTTGAACACAATCCGCTGATGAATGGCCAGATTGAAATCCTCACACGTTACATTGGCGAAGACGCTGCAAATGCCATCCGCGCGGTTTGTAGCTTGTCGGATTCTAGTATGATTCACGATCTGTTTGCTCAGGCTGGTTTTTCCAAAATCGATATTGAGAGTGTTACACTCACGCTGCGGCACTCGGACGGCAAAGCTTTTGTGGCAGGGACCATGTCTTCAACTCCTGCCGCAGACGCGATCTCAATATTGCCCGAGGAGACGCGGCAGGAGCTTCTTCAGGAATTTCTAAATACCTTTGGCTCCTACTACGACGGTCACGCCTTGGCATTCCCGCATGTCTCTCATGTTGTCCATGCACGCGTATGACTGCAAGATGATGTGTGTGATCAAAAGCTAACCGTATGAGCTGGATCACTGACCACTGCTTTGCCACTCTGCCAATGAGAGCTGACACTCGGTCGGGCTTAGCGAAGGGCCGCTATGTCCACAGAGCCGCTGTTGGGTTGTTTTCCAGGCAGAAAATACCTGATAGAAAATCTCTGATGTCTGCTTAGAACCTACAGCGGCCGTTTCGTTTATGGACCAGAGGCAAATCTAAGGCAGCGGATGACGCAGTACCTTGATGACATCGTCTCCTCGGCGGGCAAAGCGCCGATCCCGACGCGTCATGACCTGACCATCGAACGGTGACCGTATCTCGTGATGCACCATTCCTGGCTCTGACATGACGACGGCAAGACGTTGCCCTTCTCTCACCCAGTCCCCGATCTCAACATCGTAAAGGAGAGCACCAGGCACCGGTGTGGGGATCAACTGGGCGGCATCGACATCGCCTACAATGGTCTCTACAGGAAAGATGGTAGGAAGTTCGTCGATAACCGTTCCGATGTCCACGAGATAGCGGTAGAGACCGTCGGCATCTTGTTCTGCGAACGTTGGCGTCACATCCATCATTCCGCGCAATTCGATCGTTGCGGCGAAACACGCATCGCCTTCACGGTTCTGGGCGGCCCAGCGACCCCCTACAGCGAGATCGAAAGAGATTGGATCATTGCTGGCGTCCGTTAGGATAACTGTGGCTTGCATCGCCCGGGCAAGGCGACGCCCCTCGTTAAGTTGCTGTTCTGAAACATACAAATAGACCGGTCCCTCGTCGTCGCAGTGCAGATCAAGAACTACATCTGCTTTTTCTGCAAGCGCGAGAAGGGTTGCTTTCAAACGTTCAGCAGTGGTCCTCCCTGTCAGCTTTTCCGCAGCCTCTGTAGGAAAAGATCGATTAAAGTTAATCCGACCGTTGAGGTCAAAACGACCAAGAGTTTCGCCGTACACCCCTTGGGTCAGTCCAATCGGATTTGCGTGCGGCACCAATGTAACGCTGCCAGCGAGACGCGCATCGTTCTCGGCCTCCGCAAGGCGCGAGATCAAACCATCGATCGCCACCATTCCCGGAATCTCGTGTGAATGAAGAGCTGCTTGAATGTAAACCGCCGGACCATTCTCCGCGCCTGAAAAACGAACCACACGCAGAGAAAGTTCCTGGCCAGGCGTATCCGAATTTAATGTGATGCGTTCGATCTCCATGGAGTAGGACGTTACACCAATCGGCCCTGGTTGACGAAATCTTTTTCACCCCAGAGATCCACAATGGACCTATATCGGTTTGTTCACATAGCAGCTGTTGTGCAATTCTAGGCAGAGAATATCTGATAGAAAATATCAGATGACCGCTTAGAGCCTATGCTGTTGAAAAACTCCGATTTTTAGCAAAATCTGAAAATATTTGCCCACACAGCTCAAGTGGATAATCTTGGCGAGGGGCTCGGCTAAAAGGGGCTTACGGCCCTGTTGCTGCTTCTTGGAACCTTTCGCGGC
>JAJFHY010000145.1 GCA_021775375.1 Amylibacter sp.
CAAACACTGGAAATCATATGCAGATGCCCCGCTGAAAATTCGTTCAACATCAGAAATATGAAATGCCAATACGATAGAGCCAAATAAAGAGCCGCGAGAAAGCTGGCTAACATAGTTTTCAAGTGCAGTGTAATCGATTACGCCATCCACATTATCAATGTGCAGTTTTTCTTCTAGAAAATATGGTTTTTCTGTTGATACTCTAGCCTTTTGTTTATGAACTTCTGCAATCTTACTGGTTTTATACCGTTGCGCATCAACCAGTTTTTCGGCGACACGTATACGTGCGCCAAGTTCTATAACATCAAACGGTTTGGTGATATAATCAGTGGCACCAGCTGAAAATGCCTTATCTATATATGCCTTCTCCGACATAGCTGTAATCATAAGGATGGGTGTTCGGCGGTATTGCGGCATGCGTCTAATTGCTGCGCAAAGTTGTATACCGTCAATTTCCGGCATCTGAATATCTAAAAGAAAACAGTCATAGGGAATGCAATCCGTCTTTAATATTTCAAATGCCTGAGCGGCCGATTCCGCAATCGTTACTTCGGTTTGGCCTATTGAAGCAAGAATCTGGGTCAATAGATCTAAGATAATTGGGTCATCATCAACCGATAGTATTCTCATTCTTTTAATTCCATGCCTGTCCTGTTCTTGATAAAGCGCAGAACTGTTGTTGCTTAACTCTGAACAATGCGGGAGTGTTTATTGATGTAAACTTTACATAATACTACAACGAGCGATACCAGATTAAGCTTTATATTACTTAAGGTTTAGTATCAAAAGTAATTAAGGCACAAATAAGGCAATAATAATAAACTGCAGCTTAATGTATCATTTTAATATCATAAAAGGTGCATTTTAAGCATTTATTTGAAGAACATCAGTTTTCTGGGTCAATATTGGAAGTAATCGTGAAATGTATTTAGCCTATGTATTTTTCTGTGAGTGCAAATTGATACACCTATGAGGGTAAAGAAATGATCGTGTATATGTTCAAATTTAACTATTAAACCGCGCGTCGTTGTTCCAATGAACTGGCCTTCAGGTCAAAGAAAAACGTTGTGCCTGTCCCAACTTTACTGGTGAAACCTAGTGTCCCACCCATTGCCTCGACAAGTGATTTGGCAATGCTCAACCCAAGGCCTGTGCCACCTTTTTGCCGTTGATCTGAAGAATCCGCCTGAGTGAATTTTTCAAAAATACTGGGCTGTGCAGCAACGGGAATCCCCGATCCGAAGTCTTTCACGGATACCCGTACCCGTTCTTCATTTTGTGTAAGTGAAATCTCTACCACTCCCTCTTTGTGTGAAAATTTTGCAGCATTGGACATCAAATTGGATATCACCTGCATAATACGTTCACCATCCCCATCTACATACACTGGATCATTCTGACCAAGTGCTACAAATGTAACAGAATATTCATCTCCGTACCCCTGGTTTGCTTCAATAGCTTCATCAATCAATGCTGTAATATCAAGAGATTCAAATAAGATATTCAACATGCCGGCTTCGGCCTTCTCAATCTCCAGAATATCATTAATCAGATTTTTTAAACGCTCGCTATTCTGATACGCGATATCCAGAGCTTTCTTGGCCTTTTCAGGCACATCCCCCAATGCCCCTGTTCTGACTAATCCTATTCCACCTATAATCGATGTTAGCGGGGTTCGCAGTTCATGGCTGACAGTTGAAACGAATTCGGTTTTTGTTCTCTCAATCTCCAAATCCTGGCTTATATCACTGGTAATAGCTACAAAACGGGGATCTTCGCCTTCAGGATGAATAAGCTCAATAAAGGTTTCAACAGGTGTGGCAGTTCCATCGTCACTATAGTGAAGTGATTGATAGTTGAATTCGGTATTTTCTCCATTTGATAATAGCTCTAATTGATCAAGTAAAAATTTCTTTTCATACCCAGAATTCATATCCACTGGTGTTAGTTTGTATAACTCCTCTTGCTCAAGGCCCGTTCTGGTAATCGCCGCTTTGTTCACATAAAAAATTTGATACGTATCGGGCCAAAACATATAAACTTCATCCTTCATTGAATCCAATGTTGACTTAAACTGTTGTATCTGAGCTTCTTTTTCCTTCTCTTTTGTAATATCAATACGTATTGATATATATTGATACACTGCGCCTATTTCATCTAAGAAAGGGTAAATCGTAGACTTCACCCAATATGGTTCTAGGTTTTTGTTCAAATTTTTGATCTCGCCACTCCAAGGTTTTCCACTGGATATGGTTCTCCATAAATCATCATAAAATTCTTTTGAGTGTTCGTTTGATTTAATTAATCGATGCGTTTTGCCAATTAATTCTTTTCTGTTGTAGCCACTAATTTGGATGAATTTTTTATTAACAGCTATAATCTTACCAGATATGTCTGTTATGCTTACAATTGCATGCTCATCCAATGCGCGCAGCTGGTTCTTTAAGTTAATATCCAGCTTCTTACGTGCCGCAACAACGGATTGAACCGAATGAAGTAATTTACCCAACTCATCGTTACTATTAAACCTTGGAAATGTAAGTTTGATATCCCTATCGACATTATTTAGCCAATCGCCCAATTCTGCCGATGCATCAATCAATGGTTTGGCTAAGAGATTATAAAAGAGAACGCCCATCAAACTGGCAAAAATGGTAATACCTGTGATTATATAAATCATAGTATCCCAAAACTCAGCTACAAATTGATCTGCAATCATGTTCAAATCAAGCCAAACATGTAACGTGCCAACGCTTTTTATTCGATTGGGTACGATTAAGGCCATATCGTGATGAGAACTTTTTTCCAAAAGAAATTGTGCCAGACGACTGGGCGGTTGGAAAGCGGCATTTGTTGATTTTTCAACCAGTATTCCGCCAATATCTGTATCGATTTTCACATAGGAAACAGCCGGAAATTCAAATATCCCTGCGACAATAAGTTGTGCTTTATTCGTATCTAGCTGGTATGCTGCTTCGGCTGCTGCTCCTGAAAGGGCGTTCATTATATTATAAATATGTTGCTCTGTATCATTTCGTTTAACCTTTACTTCACTGGTTAGTTGCAAGCTTATTGCAATAATAGAGATTACAAAACCAGCTAAGGTTGATATCCAAACCATTTTGAACGGAAGTCCTGTCCAAACCGATTGCGAATGCAATTTCTTATCCATATGTTTAAAGCGGTGGTTCATATTTTCCTGTTTATGGGCTTATCGACTTGTTGGTTAGTTGGTTTGCTGGATACTCTCTTCACTTAATCTTGCACATCTTTATGTTTGTATTAAAATTTTCCAGAAAATCCGGATTAGTAGCTAGGAAGGTTTTACTGAAATACACGCCTACAGGAATTGACTTGATAACAAATGTCTGGAAATCCGAAGCTGAATACCCAGTCTGTTTAAAGGCTGTTTCGCTATTTATATTATTCAACAAAGCAATATCGACCCTACCCGAAGCTAACATCGTCAAAGCTATCGTAGCATCAAAAGTTTTGACAATCTCATGTGATATATGACCATTGTTGAATTCATTTTTCAGCCACGAGCTTCGTGCGCTTCCAATATCTACAACGAATATCGCTTGTTGAAACTTTGGGGTATTTGGCAATAGGTCACTTTCCTTTCTCACAATATACACCCAGTCGATATTGAAAAAGGGTTCTGATAGCACAGCATATTGATCACGTTTATGATTTCTTGAAGCCATGAAAAATCCATCATAAAGACCTTGTTCGGTAGCAATTTGCGCCCGTGCCCACGGCATCGATGTTATCGCTTTTGGCTGTTCTAAATTGGTTAAAGCGCACTCAAGATACGGCATAGCTTTTTGAGTGAGGGATAAAGTGGTTCCGGTTGCCAACCTCAGGGTTTCAGAAGCTTCCGTTGCTACCACCCCACTCATAATAGTGTAAAAAATTACTAATAACCTAATATACTTCATTAATCCGCTAGCTCTCTTACGCAAACAATCGAATGTTCACCTAAATAATTCATACCTACTATCTTGGAGTTATATGTGTACTTAATTAAATCTTACCAAAATACTTAAGAATAACCCCTCCTAAACCTAAAGGATAACAAATTATTAAATTTAAACAACTGAAAGATGTATTATTTATGCGATGATGCCCAAGATCACAAAGAAACATTTAGGCATTGAACTGCGCCCGCATGCGTTCCAGTATATTACGGTAACCTCAATTGTGGAAGAAGACCCTAAGCACTTCGTCATCATCCTCGACATCCTCGGGCATGCAACTCTTGATATGGCTTACAAGCATTACAAACTCGCCAGCCAGATTTCGAGTTGCAACGGATTGCAATCGATAATTGAAGACATCCGTAAAAATGTGCCTAAGATAGGGCGGGCCAAACAACGGCTGTCACCGCCTGACAATCGTTCCAAATCATAAATATTCAAAAGGCCCAAATCCATGCGCACTGCCATCTACGCCCGATATTCACCCGATCTGCAAAGTGAAGCCTCTATAGAAGATCCAACCCACCTTTGCCACAGGCTCATTGTTCCTCCGAAAATGCCGCGTCCTGAATAAATTGCAGCTTTGACTGATTACACTGCGGCATCGCAATCCAAATATGAACGTCAGGTAAGGTCAGGGAGCCGAAGTTACGCGGCTGCATTCGAACGGCAGCTTTGTCCGAATGGCGGCCCCATTACACAAACTTTTTATCTTTCAACTGACCGCGTAAAAATGCGACTATGAACGTTGGTCTAGGTTTGAAACTGTTGAAAGATTGCAATACCCCTAACAGAGTTAAGCATTTACAACAAACCAACGCCCAGCGCTTTGATCAATTCCCCTTGGCGTTGGTATGACACGGGCAGATAGCTTGACACCGTGGTCGTGAATTTTTCGTGCCCAAGGTTTTGGGACCAGGCCTTTTGTGCATCCAATGGCAAATTGCGGTCGCTGAGTTCCTGCCCCAATGTCTTGCGAATACTATGAGGCGTATAGGGATGCATCTGAACTTGTGAAAAAGCATTGCGAAACACCCCGTTCACTTGGGAAGAGTTCGAATAAGTATCGCGTGACAGCGTATCAAACGCAAACTTTCCATCCACCATACGACGTTCAGGCTTGGGGAAAAGCGCGTCTTCTGGGCCGAAAAATCTATCGTCACGAAGAAAATTCACCCACGCCGTAAAATAATCCAGATAGTCAGGGTGCATAGGGAAAAACCACGTCGTGATAGTCTTACCCGCTTTGGTGTTCACGTCACGCCCATCCTGAAACACCAGACCATCCACCAAGTTGATATGTTTGAGGCGCAGAGACGCAACCGCGCCCGCCCGTGCCCCCGTGATCATTACAAAGGCAAACATAGCCTTGTCGCGGCGTTGAATTTCGGAATGTTCTGCGATTGCTTGAAACGCATGTAAGGCAGCTTGTGTGGTGGGATATTGAACAGGGCGTTGGGTATGTGCTGCACGGGCATCCTTTCGATTGTTGTTAAAGTATTCCACATCTGAGTATGTCAGGACTTTCTTGAAGCCTTGCTGGCCTGCAAGCCAATGGAAGAACCCTTTGACCAAGCGCAGGGTTGCATCTGTCGTGGTCAGACTTAGAGGCTTTCCTTGCGCGGTTTTCGCCCGCCTCAGTGTGTCTTTGAATTGCCGCGCCTGTTCGATATGGAATGCTTTGAACGCCTTGAACTTGGTACATTCTTCAAACTTTACCAGCGCCGCTCGTACCTTATCAATGGACTTTTCATCCTGCCCTTTGGCTTCACATAGATATAGCTCGTATCGCCGTTTAATTCGCTCATTTTCTGCATTGTATTTGCGCATGATTTAGCGTCCTTTCTAAAGTGCTAATTTAAGAGGGGGTTGGTGGGTTCCTTTAAGCTCACTCACTGCCCCTGATTTCAACATCCAGCACCCTGGCAAAGGCCGGTAGTTGGTTGGCGCTGATATTACGATTGCAAGGGCACTCGCAAACACCACAAAACGCCTTGAGACGCCCACCTGTGTCACTTGCGGGCACATAGTCTGCCATTGCGCCTAGCGGGGTTCTGGGGGTTTTGCATCGCAAGCAATAAAACTCACCCAACGCCATCGGATGTTTAGAACTGGTTTTGCGGTCGTTGAGGTATTCCAGCGCTTGAAAGCCCATGATCATGGTGGGGCGGTTGCTATCCACCCGCTGCATTCCCGCCCTAATCCAATTGCGAACTGTCGCGGTTGAAACGCCAGCTACGTCTGCCAGTTCACCTAGTTGATAGCTTTTGTTGGTTTTGATCCCTCGCGTTTTAAAACGCTTGGGCACTATCCTCCCTCGCCGCCTGTTTCCACCTTGTTTGCTTGTGCCCAAGCATTCAGGTCAGAGCCATGATATACAATCTTGCGCCCTAAGCGATAATAGCTTGGCGAACGCCCATGGTGGCGCATCTGGGCTTGCTTCTCTTTTTTACCAAGCAGGGCAAGTATTTCCGGGTCGGTTGGCTGATAGTGACGGGTTTCGTCGAATAAACTAATCATTCTTGAACTCCCAAAAACAATTTATCTAACTGCTTTACACTCAAGAAAGTGCAACCACCCATTTTTATAGGAGTGGTATTACCATTATCAATTGCTCGATATATTGTGCTACGACTTACATCGTAGACGTCACACGCATTTCTAATGCGGATCGACCGTTTAGGTTCTTTTTTTTCTGGCATTTTATTATCCTTTGCCTGTTGAAAGCAAAGGGCCATCCGTGAAAATTTGTTACTTGTCGATAGCAAGTTTACCATCTACATTCACAGCATAGGTTAAATCCTACACAGGCCCCTTGCGGGTTTGAATATCTCAGGGGCGGTTTCTGCGTCGAAACTTTGACCGTCCCTGTAGTTCATTATATTTACGACTTATAGACAGACACAAGAACTGGTTTGTTCTCTTTATGTTCCATCATCTCATCAGCTATACCATATTGATTCGGATTCCCGCAAATGATTCGCATTCCCGCAATCTGGAAATCTTGTGGAAAAAGTGGTTGTCACTAAAAAAATAGAATAGTTCATTGTATCCCTTTAAGCTGCATGTGGCGTTATGATTTACGGGAATATACACAGGGTCAAGACCGCAGTGAATTTACGGCCTATTTTATCAAGTTAAATTATTTATTGTTTTATAATCATGGGCTTATAGAATCATAAATTACGGAAAATGTCCCATATATAGGGCAATCTTAACCAATTTTTACAACTTTCCCAACATCACCAGCCACAAATCCCGACCAGCGTTCCATCAACACCCGCCGCCGTTCCAACAAATCAGACCGCGCATAGGCACGTTCGACATCTGATCCGACCTTATGCGCCAAACTCATTTCCGCAACCTCACGCGGTGCATTGGCCACCTCGCTGGCCCAATCGCGGAATGTAGAGCGGAACCCGTGAACAGTAACGCCCTCAATCTTCATACGGCGCAACAACATCAACATTGCCATATTGGAAAGCGGCCTGTGGCGTTTCTGGCCTTCAAACACATAGTCGGACGCCATGGCTTGCAACGGCTCTATAATCGCTATCATTTCATCTGTAAGCGGTACGCGGTGTTCCGTGCCCGTTTTCATACGCTCATCCGGGCAAACCCAAAGACGTGTCTTAAAATCCACCTCGCCCCATTGCATCTTTAACACCTCGGACGTGCGCGAGCCCGTAAGACATGTGAACATCAATGCCTTTGCCGCCATAGCATCACGGGTTTTCAAATCGGCATAGAAAATCGGTACATCCTGCCAACGCATAGCAGCATGGTGTTTCGGCTTTACTTTCACCTTGGGCAAAACCCTTGCGTCTTTTATTGAGGTAATTGGGTTTTCGCCTGATCGAAAACCTTTTGACTTTGCAACATCAAGAACCGTCTTCATGCGCTGGGCAAGCCGCTTGGCTGTTTCGTGTTTCTCTGTCCATATAGGGGAAAGACACATCAAAGCTTCTGGCTGACCTATCGCATCAACAGGCATACGCCCGATTTTGGGAAAAGCATAATCTCGCAATGTGTTTATCCATTGCTGGCCATGCTTAGTGTTTTTCCATGTTGGCAGGCGTTCGATATGCACTTGCTGGGCAATTTCTTCGAAGGTGGGGATTTCCTGTTTGGCATTAAAGCGTGGGTTTAACCCCTGCTTTGCCATGCGGCGATATTCCAACGCCCTGTCCCGCGCTTGCGGCAATGTGACAATATCCGCACCACCCAATCCAAAGTCGGTTCTAAGTGCTGCGCCTTTCTTGTTTTTCTGACCTTTAACCACGACTCGCACGATCCAACGCCGCGCGCCGGACGGGTCAACAACCAGATAAAGCCCGTTTCCATCCCCATGCCGTCCCGCGCCAAGGTTCTCAACCAGCTTCTTTGTTAGCTTTCCTGATAGATGGGCCATTCAATAATACCACGTTCCATACCACACAGTGAAAGAATACAGGCATAATTGAAAGAAAGCCAGTAAAATGGATAAGGAAATGAATTACCAATAAAATAAGAGTAATGTGCCACTCAAAGCAATTCAAAAGTATTATGAAAAAAGATATGGTGGCGGACAGACAGGGATTCGAACCCTGGAGACGGTCACCCGCCTACACACTTTCCAGGCGTGCGCCTTCGACCACTCGGCCACCTGTCCAATAGCGGCTCGTTTACACAATGAAAATTAGGCAGGCAAGC
>JAJFHY010000146.1 GCA_021775375.1 Amylibacter sp.
CTTGGATTTTACTGATAGCGGTTGCAAGCATTTTTGGGCGTCCTTGAACAATGTTTTTGGCGAACATAAAGCCACTATGCGCATAAAAATCTATGCGACTAGTAAGAACACGACAATAAACGGTTATTTAATTCCGGGTTTGAATGGCTCCATACCCATTCGGGCCAGCTCATCGGCACGTTCATTTTCGGGATGACCCGCGTGGCCCTTGATCCATTCCCATGTGATTTGGTGTCTTTTGGTGGCTTCATCCAAACGCTGCCATAGCTCTGTGTTTTTCACAGGCTTCTTTGAGGCGTTACGCCAGCCGTTTTTCTTCCACCCATGTATCCATTTGGTGATGCCGTCTTTGACGTATGCGCTGTCAGTAACAATCGTAATTTCACTGGGTTTTGCCAGTGTTTCCAGCGCGCTGATCGCGGCCATCAATTCCATCTGATTGTTGGTTGTGTCAGCGGCGCCACCGTTCAATTTGCGTTCTTTTACGACTTTATCGCCATTATGAGCCTGAAGCAGAACCCCCCAGCCGCCAGGCCCGGGATTGCCTGAACAGGCACCATCGGTGTACGCGTAAAGATCAGGCATGCGCGGTGATAATAATAAAGGGTTCCACGGGGCCTGCCAAACCTGTCATCGCGTCCTTGCGGCTGTCACAAAGCGTAAAGCCAGCAGTTTGTATCATGTCTTTTAGTTCTGCTTCTTCATAATATGTGTACATCCGATCCATATCGTCGCGTTTTTCACCAGTGCCGAGTTTCATACCGATATGAAAATGCCCACCCGGTTTCAGGGCTGTGTGGATGGTTGATAAATGGCGTGCCATATCGGATTTTTCCGCGTGCAACAGGCTGAAGTTTGCCCAGATACCGTCATAACGTGCAGTTGCGCTGAGATCATCAAAAGTTGCTTGCTTTACGTTCAGCCCGTATTTTGCGCGTGCCAATTCCACCATTTGAGCGGACGCATCCATGGCTTCGGCGACCAGCCCTGCGGCTTGCATCATTGCGGCGGAGTTTCCCGGGCCGCATCCCAAGTCCAGTACCAGCCCGCCCTTTGGTATGCTGGCGATAAAGCTGCGCAAATCCCTGTCAGGCTTCGTGCGGCTGAATTTATCGGCATAGTCAGAAGCCTTTTCATTATAAACCTCGATGGTTCTTTGATCAGCCATGGGTATTTATCCCTTCCCGCAATACGCGCGGAACTTTAAACTCGACATTTTCCACTGCCGTTTCCACGTTTTCTATGGTGACGTCATAACGATCTTTGAAGGCGTCAATGACCTCATTTATCAAAACTTCAGGGGCTGAAGCACCAGCTGTTATACCAACTGATTTCACACCGTCCATAGCGCGCCAGTCAATATCACGCGCACGTTGAACCAGTTGCGAATATTTGCATCCTGCATTGGCGCCAACCTCGACCAGTCGTCTTGAATTGGAAGAATTTGGTGCGCCAATAACCAGTAGCGCGTCAATATTGGGAGCCACCGCTTTGACCGCCTCTTGGCGGTTGGTGGTGGCGTAACAAATATCTTCTTTGTGGGGGCCGATGATAGTTGGAAACCTTTTTTGCAGGGCTTTTACAATTTCGATTGTATCGTCCACGCTTAATGTTGTTTGCGTGATATAGGCAAGTTTGCTTTCATCGCGCGGTGTTAGTACGGCCACATCATTGGGGGTTTCGACCAGCAAAACCTCACCCTTGGGCAATTGGCCCATTGTGCCGATGGTCTCGGGGTGGCCCGCGTGCCCAATCATAACCATTTGCAAGCCGTTCATATGGTGACGGTCGGCTTCGATATGGACTTTGGAGACAAGCGGGCAGGTGGCATCCACATAGATCATGTTGCGGGCCTCGGCTTTGGCGGGCACGGATTTTGGCACGCCGTGAGCGGAAAAGATCACGGGTCTGTCGGTTGGGCATTCATCCAGGTTCTCTACAAAAACCGCGCCTTTGGCACGCAAGCCGTCCACGACATATTTATTGTGAACGATTTCGTGGCGCACATAGACGGGTGCGCCCCATTTTTCGATTGCCATTTCGACGATCTTAATGGCGCGGTCAACGCCGGCACAAAACCCGCGCGGTGCAGCAAGATAAAGATTAAGCTTTTGTTTCATATGCTGTGATATGACACAAAAGCTGATTGGTTTTAAGCCCCAAATGCGTGTTCGGGGCTTAAAGGTTTTACTCTACCGGTTCAGGCTCGAATGCTTGTGGATTATGCTCGTTATCAGGCCGGGCAGGGCGTCCGACAACATCACGTAACTCATCAAGCTCGATAAAATTGTCAGCTTGGCGGCGCAAGTCATCTGAAATCATAGGTGGTTGTGATCGAATTGTGGATACCACAGAAACACGCACGCCTTGGCGTTGAAGCGATTCGACCAATGGGCGGTAATCACCATCACCTGAAAACAGCACCATGTGATCCACATGCGGTGCCAATTCCATAGCGTTAACCGCCAATTCAATATCCATGTTGCCTTTGACTTTTTTCCGGCCCATAGAATCAGTGTATTCTTTGGCAGGCTTCGTCACCATTGTGAAACCGTTGTAATTCAGCCAGTCGACCAGCGGGCGTATCGGTGAATATTCGTCATTTTCCAGAAGTGCCGTGTAATAAAATGTACGCAGCAATTTTCCACGGCGCATGAACTCGGACCGTAGTAGTTTGTAATCTATATCAAAACCCAGCGACTTTGCAGCGGCATATAGATTTGACCCGTCTATAAATAGAGCAAGTCGTTCGTCACGGTAAAACATAATAGTTTCCCTTTAAATATTAAATTTAGTATTCAACCAATGGACTAAAGTATTTGCGTGTGTCTTAGACTGAATGCGCATGAACATAGAGGCATATTTACTTGGATCAAGTAGAAAACATCAGAGCTAACCAAAAGACAGTTTATCTAGCATTTGGTTCAAATCAGGCAGACCACTTGAAAGATTCTGTTGTGATAATTCAATCTTCCTATGCTTTATTAACGGCTAATTCAGTGGATATTATCACATTTAGTCCGTTTTTTCAAACGCCGGCGTTTCCTGCGGGAAATGGGCCCGATTATGTAAATTCTGTTGTTTGCGCACAAACATCATTAAATCAATATGATCTATTGGCCGTTTTGCATGAAATTGAAGCCACGCTGGGGCGAGAGAGAAAGCAACGTTGGGGCGCGAGGGTCATTGATATTGATTTGCTGGATTATCAGGGATGTATTCTGCCAACGTTGGAAATGTATCGATATTGGCGCGATATGCCGTCGGAATTACAAAAGACAACATGGCCCGGTGACCTTATACTTCCGCATCCACGCATTCAGGATCGTGGATTCGTTCTGGTGCCATTGAAAGCGGTGGCCCCTGATTGGGTGCATCCGGTTACACATGAAAGTATTGATGTGTTGATAGAGCAGATTGACCCCAATGAACTAAAGGAAATCGTACAGATTCCCGGTTGATAATCTTGTATCTATTGCTCTTGCCATTATTCCCTAAAAAGCGTAGACAGCCCTCTCATTCACACCATTTTTGGAGTATTCCATGGCACGTGTCACAGTTGAAGATTGTGTAGACAAGGTAGATAACCATTTTGATCTGGTTTTGCTGGCCGCACATCGTGCGCGCGAATTGTCAAC
>JAJFHY010000147.1 GCA_021775375.1 Amylibacter sp.
CATTTGCCCCTGGTGCAATTATTCCCTTTAATTTCAATCCTGGCACAACCACCTCGGATATTTCTGCGTTGGGTGGCGACGATACTTTGCTGGGCGGAGCGGGTTTTGATCAGCTTGATGGCGGTTCTGGTAATGATGTTCTTAATCCTGGAGAAAACGTTAACGGCACCAGTTTCATATTTGATACTATTTTTGGATCTGATGGTAACGACACCATTATATATACTGACAGCATAGTTGGGTTTCAGGAGCTGAACTATAGCGGTCTTAGTGCAGGAATTATCGCGTCGCTAAACGGTTCTACAAATACAGCGTCAGTCAACAAAGGCTCAAATGGTACAGACACAATAACCGATGTGATTAACCCATTAATATCAGGTTGGACTACAGGCGGTTTAGGTCTATATGGAAGCACCCACAACGATATTTTCGACATTACAATGTCCGGCAACACCTGGATGCAAGTTAGGGGGTTTGAGGGCGCTGACACATTCAACCTTACATTAAACGGTGGTGTTGTTCGCTTGGATTATGTTTGGGCCGCAAGTGGCATAAACGTTAACCTTGCAACGGGCGTTATTTCCAACGATGGGGACGGGTCAGCTGACACTATCAATGTTACGGGAACAGGTGGCAATCTTGAAGTCAGGGGTTCCGAATTTACTGATACCATTGTAGGCGGTACAGCAGACGAGCGGTTTATTCTGAAAGCTGGCAGTGATTCGCTTGATGGCGGCGGCGGGAATGACCTGCTGCGCTATGATCGCGGCGGCGTCACTACCGGCGTAACTGTAGACCTTGCGGCGGGAACGGCAACGGGCACTTGGGATGGGGCCGCATTCGCGCATACTATCGCAGGGATTGAATCAGTACGTGGATCAAAGACCGGTGACGACGATCTGACGGGTAATGGTTTAGCCAATACACTGACTGGCGGCGGTGGCAACGACACACTTCATGGCGGCGGCGGCGTTGACCAGTTGTTTGGTGGTGCTGATAATGACATCTTCACCAGCGGCACGGGTGCAGATACGGTTGATGGCGGTGCTGGTATCGATACGATAGATTACAGCGGCTCGACCAATGCGCAGACGATTAATATGGTGACAAACGTCAACATCGGTGGTGAGGCGCATAACGATACCTTGATCAACATCGAAAACCTTATCGGCTCCGATACACGTGGCGATAAGGTTACCGGCACTGCGGGCGCGAATGAAATACACGGCATGGGAGCGGGCGATATTTTGCGCGGCTTCAACGGTGACGATTTCCTCTTTGGCGGTGCGAACAACGACTTTCTCTATGGTGGGCGCGGTGCGGATGCTCTGGATGGCGGCACAGGTATTGACTGGGCGATGTATAACGACAGCAGTGCGGGTGTAACGGTTGATCTAAACGGGGTAGGCGCGAATGGCTTCGCAGCGGGCGATACCTATGTGAGCATTGAAAACATCAGGGGTTCAATCCACGACGATACCATCACGGGTGATAATGGTATCAACAAGATTATCGGTGACGCCGGTAACGACAGTATCAATGGCATGGGCGGGCGCGACAACATCCGTGGCGGGATTGGCAACGATACGCTTGACGGTGGTGCCGGCATTGACGGGTTGCGTGGCGATGCAGGCGACGATGTCTTCGTCTTCCTGGCTGGTAACGAGTTGGATAATGTTCTGGACTTCGACGACTTTGGTAATGATCAGGTTGATCTATCAAGCTTCGGCTTTGCCTCGTACGCAGACGTTCAGGCAATCATGGGGCAAGCGGGAGGCCATGTCCGCATTGATCTGGGTGGCAGCGACATCCTGCTTTTGCGCAGCACATTGCTTGCAGATATGGGTGCTGACGACTTTATTTTGTAAAAGGGCTGCGATGATGACAGTATCAATCTGAAGTATTGCCTTAGCTATGCCTAAGATTTGTAAGCGGCAAAGCTGTGTGAGCCTTACTTATGTCAAGAACTACAATTGGTGGCATTGGAAATCACTTCGCCCAAGCGTAAATCTACGTTTAGTGCGTTAACGGTGGTAGTGGGGGTAGGATTTGAACCTAAGTCTTTCAGGTTATGAGCCTGATGAGTGATGACGCTTAATTTTTGCGCTTATTATATTAGCTGCATCGCGTAATGGCTGGTCTGCCAAATGTGCGTATCTTGCAGTCGTACTGGGGTTGGTATGGCCAAGCAATCGACCGACAACGGCCAAAGACACCCCACTAGATACTAGGTGGGACGCATGAGTATGGCGATTATCATGCATGCGGTAATCGTCAATTTTGGCTTCTAGCAATATTTGTTTCCAAAACTTTTTCAGGTCTTTAAGTGGTTGATTGGAAAGCCTACTTGGAAACACGAAGTCTGATACATTCGTATCTGATTTACTGCGATTCATCAGAAGATCAATAGCTCCTTCTGATAACGGTATATGTTCGGTCCGCTTTTGTTTGGTGTGATGTGAGGGTTTTGTCCATACGCCAGAATCTAAGTCGAAATCTTCCCATTGGGAACTCAAAACTTCTCCAATTCGCGAACCAGTCATAAGTTGCAAGCAAATGGCGTCAGCTGCAATTTGATTTTGATGTTTGTCCAAAGCGGATAGAAGGCGAAGTAATTCATCCTCTGACAACCACCGATAACGTTTTTCTTCATGAAATTTTTCAATGCCTATAACTGGATTTTCGGCAGATAGCTTCCATTGTATAGCAAGGGAATACATTTTTGACAGAAGGGATAAGACACGGTTTGCCTGATAGGGTGTGCTTTTCAGGTTGTTATGCAGCTTTTGGATGTCCTGAACACCTACAGACGCGACTTTCATCTGACCGAGCGCCGGTAATATGAACCGGGCAATCATAGCCTGATCGGCGTGAACGCTTTTAGGGCGTTTCTTTGGTATTGCATGCTCGGTAATATATAGTTTCGCCAATGCTGTAACATTTGGGGCAATACGGCGATCCTGCCCTTCTTGAACCGGATCATTGCCTTTGACGACTTCTGATAGCAATAGTTTTGCCCGTTCTTTGGCTTCATTAAATGAGAGAAGAGGGCCGTGTTGGCCTAGCGTCTTACGTCTAGAACGTCCAGTTTCACGGTTGCGATACTGAACCAAATAAGACTTCACCCCGCTCGGTTTAACGCGAATACCGAAATTCGGTAAGCTCTCATCCCATACGATATAATCTTTGGAATGAGGCGCTAGTTTATCAACCCTGGATTTGGAAAGTTTGAGCTGTGCCATATTGATCTGTTTCGTATAATTTCCAATATAGGTAAGCATGGGGTAAGCATATCGTCAAGTGACGCACAGGCTTAAATAGTAGTATATTGTGGATTAATTTACAATAATCACTATGTTTATATAGGTAATAAGAATTTAATAGAATGATATAGAGATTTGTATAAATGATAAAAAACTGATTTGTAATCAATAGGTCCGCGGTTCGAGTCCGTGTGGGGGCACCACTTAACAAAATATTAACTACTAAAAACAAGATGTTAAATGATTTAAATTTAATTTAATCCACCCTAATCGCATTTCTGGCCGTGGATTATCATATATTTCAATATGAAGTTTTGGCTTAAGTTGTCGGCTATTCTATATGAAATGAATGGCCGCTATATGCCAGAAATCCACAATTCCTTGTCTAACGTCAGCACCTACTAGACAGAATTGAGGTCAGTTAAAGTTTATCTGACAGTACTTTTCAACTAGGTTTCACCTGACTGTTTCGAATTATGGAAATTATTTACCGAAGTTTGGCACCTTTGAAACTGGAAGTACTGTGGCATATATTGCATTTGGATCCAAATTTTTCGCGATGCCTGTCATCATTTTTGTGACAAGATATGCAGGCTGTAGGTAGCTTTGAAGCTACAGCACGGTTAGGAGTATGGCATGCGTTACATTTCAACCCATCATGTTTTCCCGTCAAGCGGAAATCGGTTTG
Source organism: Amylibacter sp. (assembly GCA_021775375.1). Classification (GTDB taxonomy): domain Bacteria; phylum Pseudomonadota; class Alphaproteobacteria; order Rhodobacterales; family Rhodobacteraceae; genus Amylibacter. Next base: position 3,952 of record JAJFHY010000147.1, read on the forward strand.
GCTGTTATGATTAAACGCCCAAAATTCCCAACCGTTGGGAGTATGGCAGGATGCACAATTTGACCCTAATGAGCCTTTGTGAACATCGCTGGTCTTATGGCAGGATTGGCATTCTTTTGGGCTTTGGAATGTACTGTCTAAATGGCACTCCTCGCATGGCACAACGACATGCAAGCCTATCAACGGAAACGATGTTATATCATGGTCGAAAGCTACCTCATCGAACCATCCCTTAGGGTTATGACAGCTTTTACAATCAGTCCCTAAATTGGATTTATGGACGTCATTCTGCTGATGGCATTTAATGCATGTGAAATCCATATCATATTGATAAAAATCAGCTTTATGGCAATCATCACATTCAATTTTAGTGTGTTTCCCCAGGAGTGTAAAATCAGTATCCTTGTTGTGATCAAAGCGAATATCCGTCCATTTCTCGGGTCTGTGGCATGTCTCACATTTTTCACCAAAACGGTTCTGGTGAACATCCTGAATGCGGTGACAACCAATGCATTTTATCGGTAATCCTGTGTATACTTCACCCAAATGGCAGCTGTTGCATTTGACTGTTTTGTGCGATTTATCTAATGGAAATTTGGTCTTTGAATGGTCGAAATCCAGAGTCTCGTTCCATCTGGTTTCTCTGTGGCAAGATGCACAATCTTTTCCCAATGCACCACGATGTGGCTCGGATTTTTCATGACATTCAATGCATGTTTTAGGTACTTCGCGATATTTATTTCCTGTTTCATGGCAACTGGAACATGTCACATTCAAGTGGGTGCCGTTTAATTTGAAGTCAGTTGTGTTATGATCAAATGTCTCGGTATCCAGATTAACAATATCTGCATCCAATCCTATGTGATCTGTATGGCAATGGCTGCAGTCTGATGATTGTGCCTCTGTGGTTTGTCCGTGAAAGCCGGTTTTATCAGTAATGTCGCTGGCAACATCTTTATGACAATCAAGACAAAGTTGTACTTGCGCACCTTTGGCAAATGAGGTGTGGCAATTGTCGCATTCTTTTTGAAGATCTGCATGGCCCTGGATCAAATCCCCGGGCATGACCAGCCTTTCAAATAGACTTTGTGCGGTCGATGGCGTGGCAATTGACACATAAAATAACAGTGCAATCAGTAATGATTGAGCCATGTAGGTGAAAAATTGCTTCATCAGATTAAAACAGATGAACGGCAACGACATGCGTTAAGGCCGCCAACACAAGAATTATAAAAAGTGGTAGGTGCAATAAGTGCCAAAGTGCAAAAAGCTTTTCATAAAATGTAAAGGCTTCCGCACGGCCAACTGCCTGAAAATACCGATTAAGAGTTTTGTTGAACTTTGTAATTTTTTCGCGGCGTTCGTTTTTTAAAATACCTTTGTTATTCAATATGTTAGAGAAATGTTTTATCAATTGTTTTTTTAAGCCATATCGAACAAACGGGCCGGTAAATATAAGACAAAGCGAGCGCCAGAACCCTATATGTTCGACTAATCGGGATTCCTCATATGTTGTGATCAGTGGTGTGATATCATCGCGAAGGTCATCACTATCACCAAGTAATGATTTTATATTACCGACGTCCCCGATTAGTTCTTTGGCATTCAGCTTATGACCATAGAGACCCCGGTGAATACGGGCATAAAAGAAGCGCCCGACAAAACCACTGATTGCGACAATCAACATAGCGCTGAATGCCATTGTGCCGTTCAGAGATCCAAGGGTAAAATTGGAATGCAAAACTATCAAAGCCGGTCCAATGACACCAAGTATCATATGAATACGAAACCAAGTGCGTACATTTCCGATAAATCGTAACGCTCTGATCCGCTTGCGTAAAGGATACAACAGCAGAGCCAACATCAAGAGGCTGCCAGTAATTCCAAGGTAATAACCAATCCCTGTTTCCGCAGTAATATGGCCTTCTTTGCGATGTAACCACGCGTAAAATAATATGGCGAGAACAAGTGTGGTTAAGAACGGCAATTCCATTGATAAAATGTTGCGCATTTGAATGCGATTTTTGGGAGTTGCTATAGTGGGTTTATCAGACTTTTTATCCTGATTCTGTGGCGATCTGGATGATGTTTCATGTCCAGATAACTGTGTATTTATTGATAATGCCATTATTCAATCCCATTTAAAAATCGTGCTGGACACTTACTGTCTCTCAAGCTGATTTAGCTTATTTTTTATAGCTTATTTTCTATTAAAAATCGTGCTTTTTCTTGATATTTTAGGAAGCTTGCGGAAATGGGCAGAAAACAGCCGAAAGTCAATGAAATATGGGGGTTAGCAAGAATATTCAACATATATAATGCAATATACGATATAAATTTCACAGTAATTAGATGAATTTTTGTGGTGCTTTCGAGCGCCATCATTTGTGACTTATTTTATATGGAAAAGGGAAGAGAATGGAAGCTGAAATTGGTCAATTTTCTCTGGTGCTGGCACTGGTTATTTCTGCGGTGCAGGCCATCGTTCCACATATTGGTGCGCAACGGCGTGATTTGAATATGATTGCCTTTGCCAACTATGCGGCATGTATGCAATTTCTGTTTGTCGCTGTGGCGTTTTCCTGTCTGACGTATGGCTTTGTTACATCTGATTTTTCAATGTTAATCGTGACAATGAATTCGAATTCCACGATGCCGGATTTATTCAAATTCACCGCTGTTTGGGGGAACCACGAAGGATCTTTATTATTGTGGATTTTGATCCTGACTTTGTTTGGCGTTGCTGTCGCCTTAACCGGTCGAAACCTGCCGATCACATTGAAAGCTAGGGGTTTGGCAATTCAAAGCGCTATTGCGTTTGGGTTTCTGGCTCTGATAATTTTCACCTCCAATCCGTTTGAACGGATGTTTCCCGCAGCGATTGACGGGCAGGAATTGAATCCGTTGTTGCAAGACATCGGTTTGGCAATTCATCCGCCATTTTTATATCTTGGTTACGTTGGCTTTTCGATAACATTTGCTTTTGCAGTAGCCGCTTTAATCGAAGGGCGCATTGATGCCAGCTGGGCGCGTTTTGTGCGCCCTTGGGTTTTGGCAGCTTGGTGCTTTTTAACGATCGGCATCACTTTGGGAAGTTACTGGGCATATTATGAACTTGGCTGGGGTGGCTGGTGGTTTTGGGACCCTGTCGAAAACGCAAGTTTTATGCCATGGTTGGTGGGCACAGCACTTTTGCATTCGGCACTAGTGATGGAACGCAGGCAGGCACTTGTTGTCTGGACTTTGCTTTTGGCTATTCTAACATTTTCACTTAGCCTTATTGGCACATTTATTGTTCGTTCCGGTGTGTTGACAAGCGTTCATGCTTTTGCATCGGATCCCACGCGAGGTATTGGCGTGCTGTTGTTATTGCTGTTAACCACGGGTGGTGCGTTAACTCTTTTTGCAATGCGTAGCCAAAAGTTTAGCCATCCCGTCGTATTCAAGATGATCAGCCGTGAAGGTGGTTTGGTTTTCAATAATATTATTCTTCTGACAGCGGCAGGTACAGTTTTTCTGGGTACATTTTATCCGCTGTTTGTTGATATGATTGGCCCGGAAAAAATCTCGGTTGGCGCACCCTATTTCAATCAAACATTTGTACCTCTGATGATACCGCTTCTACTGGCCGTTGTGATTGGCTCATTTTTACGTTGGAAACGCGATACGCTTTGGGCCGCTTTTCAGCGCGCTCGAACACCAGCAGTTCTAGCTGTTTTATCTGTCATTGTATTAATAGCCTTGGGTGGCGGTAAACATATACTGGCGGCTGGTGGTTTGGGTATTGCTTTGTGGTTGGTGTTAGGCTCGATTGCGATTTTGATACAGCGTATCAAACTTTTCAAGGGCCCATTTTCCCGATCCATATCGCTTGCAAGAAATACACCACGATCGGTTTATGGTATGGTTTTTGCACATATGGGACTTGGACTTGCGGTTGCTGGAATTACGTGTGTTTCGGCTTGGGAGCAGGAACGCATTGTTATGATGTCCCCTAGCGAAGAAGTGGAAATCGCTGGTTATGTGATTCAGTTGCAAATGGTAGATCTGATAAACGGTGCAAATTATGAAGCTGAACGAGGTTCGTTTTTGGTGAAAAAAGATGGGCAAATAGTTACTTTGATGTCATCTGAACGTCGGTTTTTCACTGTGAGCCAACGTGTCACTACCGAAGCCGGTATTTATATGCATTCCCTGAGCAACCTTTATATTTCTGTAGGTGAACCGAACGAAAGCGGGCAGTGGGTCGTACGGATTTACCATCATCCATTGGCTTTGTTGATTTGGATTGGCCCGTTGATTATGGCATTTGGCGGTTTTGTTTCACTTTCAGATAGACGGTTTCGTATTAGCGCACCCAAGCGGGCATCGGTGGCGCCATCGCTAACCAATACAGTTAAGGGTTAAGATGCATACATATTTATCCAAATTCGTTCCCGTTTTTGCATTTTGTGGATTGGCAGTTTTGTTTTTTATTAGTGCCAGTTCGGAGCCTAAATCTGTAGGTGCCGGATACCTTGATCGCCCGCTTCCCGACTTCAATTTAACACCAATGGTGGGCACTGACACCGGGCTATCGCGTCAGGATTTATTGACGGATGTTTCAATGGTAAACGTATTTGCCTCATGGTGCGGGGCTTGCAAAAGAGAGCACCCATATTTGATGGAGCTCGCCGCAACTACAGATGTGCCAATTTACGGAGTGAATTGGAAAGATCGTAAAGGCGGTGGGAAGCTTTTCCTGACACGTGCGGGAAATCCTTATCGGTCAATTGGTGATGACAGTTTGGGTGTTTTGGGTGACCAACTGAATGTCACCGGCATTCCTGAAACCTATATTGTTGATGGGTTTGGTCAAATTCGTTACCGCCACATCGGGCCGATAACGAAAATTGTATGGCAGCAAACGCTTTTACCGTTGATTTCAACATTGCGGGGGCAGTCATGATCACGCGCACTAACCGATTTTTTTTAATGGTGGGGCTGCTTTTGCTTTTGCAATTGGTTCCACAAACATCCCAAGCGGTAGAGCCCAGTGAGATGCTTCCGAACCCAGTGCAAGAAGAACGTGCACGTGAAATCAGTAAAGGTTTGCGTTGTGTCGTTTGTCGCAATCAAAGCATTGACGACAGTAATGCTGAAATAGCCCGCGACCTGCGCGTACTTTTACGCGAAAGAATTGCTGCGGGTGATACAGATCAGGAAGCTGTTGATTATTTGGTGGATCGGTATGGAGTATACATACTTCTAAAACCGCCGCTTGAAATAACCACTTATTTACTATGGGTTGGCCCACTTTTAATGCTTTTCGCAGCCTTCTACGGGTTCAGGGCATTGTGGCGCAGATCTTCAGTTGGAAACCCTGAATACTCAGAATTAACCGAAGCGGATAAAACATTGCTTGCTTCAATTATTGAACCAAAGGACAAGATATGACGTTATGGATAATATTAACGCTTTTGACAGCATTGGCCGCAGTGATAATCTCCATCCCGTTCATTCGCAGATATGAAATATCAAATGTGAATGAAGACCAATCCATTCAGGTTGGTCGGGATCAGTTGGCTGAATTGAAAGCCGATGTAGAACGTGGCCTAATCGATACGAATGAAGCAGCAACTGCAAAGACCGAAATTGAACGGCGTATTTTATCGGCAGCGAAAGCCCCGACATCTGGTTTTTCACTTGGCTCAACAAATAGCCAGATGTGGGCTTTGACCATTGTGGTTGGCTGGGTTGTTGTGGGGGCAACGGGTCTTTATGTATTTGTTGGCCGTCCGGATCTGCCGTCGCAGCCTTTTGTCGCAACTGCTGTAATTCCACAAAAAACTATATCGCAAACAGCGGTAAATCCTGCGTCTAACGTTGGCGAAGTGGGCGGAATGATTGCCGGGCTTGAGGCACGCTTGGCGGAAAATCCGGATGATGCAGAAGGCTGGCGTATGCTGGGCTGGTCGTATTTCAATACAGAAAAATATGATCTTGCATCTAAAGCGTACGAAAAATCGGTTGCACTTGATGCAAGTAATCCTGCGGTATTGGCTGCATATGGTGAAACATTGGTACGGGCACAAAAGGGGCTGGTCAGTGAAAAAGCTCAATCTGTATTTGACGATGTATTGGCCTTGAACCCATCAGAACCGCGCGCACGTTTTTTCAAAGGTATGGCACTGGAGCAATCTGGAAACTCAAAAGGCGCAATCGAACTTTGGTTGGTCATTCTTGATGATGCGCCAGCGAATGCGGATTGGGTCGGTGGATTGGAACAGCGTGTTCAGGAGTTAGCCGCAGCAACGGGGTATGATCTGGGCGGCCGGTTTGGTGGAGCGAGTGTTTTGAGTCAAAACAGCGCTTCGCTTTTACCACCTAAAATTGAACGTGGGCCAACCCAAGAGGACATAAATGCAGCTCAGTCAATGACAACCGAAGACCGTCAGGCAATGATTGTCGGGATGGTTGATCAATTGGCGGCACGTCTTGAAGATGATCCGAGTAATGTGGATGATTGGGTGAAATTGATGAGGTCGCGGTTGGTTCTGAAAGACACACCCGCAGCCTTAAGTGCCTATAATCGTGCAAGTGAAATATTCGCAGATCAACCGGTAAAGTTATCCAAAGTCACAATCGCAGCCCAACAACTTGGGTTATCAACGGATTAATGCGGGTAAGGTGTTTCAAATGACAAGCGGCTTAATAATTGCGACTTATCTAACACCCTTATTGCTGATTTGGGCAGGTGTTGTCGCATGGGGAAAACGTCGTGAAAAACGCGTGATTGCAGTAAAAACAGCAGCAATTGAAGCGGGTTTGATAGAGCCGTCATCACTGCATCCGGTGATCGATCCTGAGTTTTGCATTGGTTGTGCGGCCTGTGTGACGGCATGTCCCGAAGGTAAAATCCTGGGGATTGTTAAAGGTAAAGCGCAACTAATCGAACCATCGCATTGTATCGGGCACGGGGCATGTGCCACGGCCTGTCCTATGGGTGCGATTAAGCTGGTTTTCGGAACTGCGCAGCGTGGAATTGATATACCTTTTGTTGATCCGAACTTTCAGACAAATGTGCCCGGCATTTATATTGCCGGTGAACTTGGCGGTATGGGGTTGATCCGAAATGCAATAGAGCAAGGCCGTCAAGCGATGGCAGAAATCATCAAAAACAAAACCCCTCAAGCAGCTGGTATACTTGATGTTGTTATTGTTGGGGCCGGTCCGGCAGGACTATCGTCTAGTCTTGCAGCTAAAGAAAAAGATTTAAACTTTGTCACGGTAGAACAAGATAGCCTTGGCGGTACCGTGTCCCATTTTCCACGCGGGAAATTGGTGATGACTGCACCGGCCTATCTGCCAATGTACGGGAAAGTGAATTTTCGCGAAACCTCGAAAGAAGTATTGTTGGAGTTTTGGAATAAAGTTGTTGCGGACACCGGACTGGAAATAAATTTTGAAGAGCGCGTCGACAAGATAGAAAAAACTACTGATGGCTTTGAAGTTGTAACCTCAAAAGGCAGCTATCTGACTAAAACAGTTTTACTGACAATCGGGCGACGCGGTACGCCAAGAAAACTGGGTGTTGTAGGAGAAGATAGCAGCAAAGTTGTTTATCGATTGATTGATCCCGAGCAATATCGCGGACAAAGCGTTTTGGTAGTCGGTGGTGGTGACAGCGCATTGGAAGCCGCCACAAGTATTGCTGAAGTGCCGGATACAAAAGTCACCATATCTTACCGAAGTGACGGGTTTTCACGGGCGAAACTTAAGAACCGCGATAAGGTTGATACGCAGAACTCGGCGGGTAATTTGGATGTCTTTTTAAGTTCTAATGTGTTGGAAATTCGCAAAGATGCAGTCGATATTGAACATATTGGGAATACAGTGACCATTGAAAACGATGCCGTGATTGTTTGTGCCGGTGGTATTTTACCGACACAGTTTTTGAAATCAGCGGGTGTGGAAGTTGAGACAAAATATGGCACGGAATAATAGCTTTATAATTAATGTTGTTTTTACAGTTTCGTTAGGGCTTACGACACAGGCATCCTTGGCCCAAACCACTGCCGATGAGAGTCTACGCCAAGCTGAAACATCAATAAGGCAACGCCATTATGCGGCGGCAGCGGAAATTCTGGTAAACGCTTCATTGTCGGAAAATGCCAAAGCTTCTTATCTGCTGGCAAGCCTTTACCGCAGCGGTCGCGGGGTTCCAAAGGACGACAACAAATCATTCGAATTGATTAAATCAGCGGCGGAACTTGGACTCGTTGAGGCGCAATATAGTTTGGGAAAACTTTATCTTTCGGGTCGTGGAACTGATGTAGATCGAGAAGAAGGGACAAAATGGATCACAAAGGCAGCAGAGGCCGGACATGAGAAAGCCACAACATTACTTGCAAAACTAATGCAAACAGCGAACACAAATCAAAACACTTCTAAACAGCAAAATACTGCTACCCAAAAACCGCAATCAGAAGGCCGGGCGTTTCAAACATCGGATATTTCAGGAAATCTTGGTATGTCAGCTCTGATGGAAATCGCGCGCCGCGACCAGGTTAGTCTGTTGAAACAGCTGATATCTGATGGTGCAGAATTGGATGTGCAAGATCAACAGGGTCGTACGGCGATTATGTCAGCTGCGCAAACGGGGGCGCAAAATACTCTTGCATTATTAATCGAAGCCGGGGCTAAAACGGACATTCAGGATAATTTCGGTAAGTTGGCCGCAAGTTATGCCGCTGATGCCGATAATGTAGCAGGGTTGAAATTGTTGCTGTCAGTCGCAGACCGCACACCAATCATGCGTAAAAATGTCATTTCTTCACTTGAAAAGGCTGCGGCATCCGGGCGAAGTAAAACGGCACTTGTACTTATTGGTTATATGACATCACCACTTGATTTATCAGGTCAAGGAACCACTCTTTCCTTTGTTGCACGAAAATGCAGTGTTTCAGTTTTAAAAGAGTTTATCGAAAAAGGGTATTCGCCAGATTTCACCGATGAAGAGGGGCGAAATTTGGTTTGGCATGCCGCTGCTGTTGGAAACGAGAAGAATGTTGAATATCTAATCCATCTTGGTGTTTCGGTCGATGCAGTCGATAAACAAGGAGTATCACCTTTATTGGTTGCTTTAACAACTAATCACATAGAAGCGGGGGCGAAAATACTAGCGGCAGGTGCGAACCCAAACCAATCTTCAAATAGTGGAAATACCGCGCTTTTACTTGCCGCGCGTAATGGAAATGTGGAATTAGTGAAAGCGTTGCTAGATGCTGATGCTGACATTGATCATAGAAATAACGCCGGTTATTCGGCTTTGATGATGGCCGCACAAACTGGGCACCAAAATGTATTTGAAGTATTATTAAATCATGGGGTCGATACTGGTTTACGAAACAAAAAACGTGAACGCGCAGGTGATATTGCAATTGCTGCAGGGTATCCGGATATCGCGAATTTATTGGATTAGAAAATACCTGATTGCAATCAATCGAAACTAAAATTCTTTCCAGAAACCGGCAAAAATATAGTACTCATTTCGATCTTCTATAAATGTAGGTGTTTTTAAGCTGGAGATACGCCCACCTATTTCCACTTGAAAAAGTGTTGAATTATTAAGTCTGTAATTAGCCGTTACAGATGGTATTATAAAATACTCATTCCCACCAGTTATTGTAAAATTACGACCACCAACGATAACGCGTGGTTTCAGTCGCAATTTTTCATTGTAATCAAACCTTCTATATACATCAAATTGGACTAACTGCGATTGTGCAGTATCTGCTAAGCGGATCCCATAACTGACAACATCTGAATCTGAAAATATCCCGGTCCCGATTAGTTGTGCTGATGTGTAATATTCAACACCTGGGGATCTGATTGTAAGTACACCACCTGATGCAGGGCTTCCAGATGTGTTAAAAAGTGAACCGTCCACACTAAGTCGCCATTTATCATTTAATGGTCTCGAATATGCAGCAACGAACGAAGATGTATCAGTGGTTCTATCTAAAGCTAGCTGTGTCATTTCGTCCAAAGTGAAAATGGAATTTAACTCTTCTAGCGTTGTTGCCGTTTGTCCCTGCAATGCATTGGTAAGTGTTAAATATGGCGAATGGGTTATGTCGGCACTAAGTGTAATTGATGATTGATCTGCAAAAATATAAGTGCCGGAAATCCGCGCGGTGCTGATCTTTTCAAAGTATAAATCATAATCTACCAATACGAAAATTGAGGTATTGTTGCTTAAGTATTGAGTATCAAATCCAATGGCTTGGCGGTCTGTATAAGAATCAACTTTCTGTTGAACGAAATAGATTGATGTATCGACCCCTTTCAAAAATTCATTGAAATGCAAACTTGCCCCATAGACTAATGGGTCTGTTGAAAACAAGTCGTCTGCTGTTGAATCGACATTCAGGCCAACGATAAATTTTGTTTCGATATTTTCATTTATAGGTACTGACAGCATTGCACCATCAA
>JAJFHY010000148.1 GCA_021775375.1 Amylibacter sp.
GTTGATGATTTGGCCAAAGCGACCGATGCCGACGATGATTACCTTGCCCTGCTCTTGGATACTGTCATGTTCCCGCGTGCTGGTATGTTCTGCTTTTCGTTTCGCAAGATACTCGTAAAGAATGAACATGATCGGTGTCAGCAACATCGACATGGCAATGATTATAGACAGGACTTCTGATGTTGCTGTCGGGATGACATTGTTTTTCACCATGCTGTTGAGCATCACAAAGCCAAACTCTCCGGCTTGTGCAAGACTGAGGAGAAACAGCAATCTGTCGCGGCCGCGGAATTTAAACAGATATGCCAAGATTAGAAGGATACTGGCTTTGATAAGCATCACGCCAAAAGTTATGCCAATGATTGCAAAGAAATTATTAAACAGGATGCTAAAATTGATACCTGCGCCAACTGTAATAAAAAACAGGCCGAGCAAGAGACCTTTGAAGGGTTGGATATCCGACTCTAATTCATGGCGAAACTCGGAGTTGGCCAGAACCACACCCGCAAGAAAGGTGCCAAGTGCCGGTGACAGGCCGACCAAGGTCATCAGAAATGCTATACCCACGACTAACAACAGGGTCACTGCGGTGAACATTTCGCGTAAATGGCTTTGGGCGACAAAGCGAAACACAGGCCGTGTCAGGTATCTACCAGCAAGTATAACAACCGCCACGGCCGCTATGGTGACAAGCGTAACTCCCCAACCGGAAAGGCCGGACACAAGACTTATTTCTTCGCTGTGATCACGGCCAACGCCACCAATATTATGCAGTGAGGGTATAACCAGAAGCGGGATAAAGGCCAACATGGGGATGACAGCTATGTCTTGTGTCAGAAGGACGGAAAAGGCTGAACGCCCGCCAACCGTGTGCATAAGCCCTTTTTCGTTCAGGGTCTGGATGACGATGGCGGTGGATGACAAAGAAAACGCAAGGCCAATGGCTAATGCAATCGTCCAGGGTTGCCCCAAAGCAATTGCGGCGGCTGTAATGGCTGCGATGGTGATTATTATTTGCATACCGCCTAGACCGACCAGGTTGGTACGCATCTTCCAAAGCGCTTTTGGTTCCAGCTCAAGGCCAACAAGGAATAACATCATCACCACACCGAATTCGGCGAAGTGGCGTAAATCCTGCGCTTCCGATCCTATCAGGCCCAGAACAGGGCCGATCAGTATACCTGCAATCAGGTAACCCAATACAGAACCAAGTCCCAAACGCTTGGCTACGGGCACGGCTATAACAGCGGCTGCCAGGTAAATTGTAGCTTGAAGTAAAAAACTGTACATTCGGTGTCCTGTTACCTTGTCATGTCTAACCTATTGATATTTTGAAAAACCACAATTGTTTCACTTGCTTTGTCTGTTAATCCTTTTAGGTTTCCATATACAAGCGAGTATATTGGAACGAGACAGGGGAATGCCTTGGGCACTGACTTAATAAGGCAGCAAACAACATCGCCGTTGGTGGGGATGCAAATTATAACCGCCGCAGGTGAGTTATTTAATCATGTTGACGGCAATGGGCCGATGTGGGCAGCGGACGGTGATCGTGAAGTGCGTTTGCGGGTCAGATTTTCGGCAAGTTTTCAAAGACCCCCGCATATCACGTTAGGTATATCAGGTCTTGATAGTTCCAATGCGCAAAATCTTCGGTTTTCACTTGTGTCCGAGACCGTGACACCAGAGGGTTTTGAGATTGTCATGAAGACATGGGATGACACGAAAATCGCACGGGCCAGTGTTAACTGGTCTGCAATTGGCCAAGCCGTTCCCAGCTCGGCCATTCGCAGGTAGTTAGATATGTACCGCTAAACGAATTGTGGTTGATAAGGGTACAAACAGATCCGAAAAGTTACGCCGCTTCTTTGGTTTCAACAAAGCCTTTGGCTGTCGGCATCATAAGCACAGCATATTTGTGACCATCCTCCGGGCAGGTATAAGGTTCACTTACACGCCTGCAATCATATCCGAATGAACGGAATATGCGCGGAAATGTATATTGGGATAAACCTATCAAGTGTCTGGCTCCAAGGGGTTGGGTTTCCTTGATCACACCGTCAAAGATAAGTGACAGGCATGCCAGTTTTTCGCGCATGCTTTTCAGTTCACTTGACACTACCAATCTGGTGCATTCCCAAACCTGATCCGTATCGAAATCATCAGTATAGATTTGCGCCGGTATTTTTGGAAGTTTCCCCAAAGCCACATCTTTGAGCATATAGGTCGCATCCCCCCATTTCGCTGAAGTGGGTGCCGTACGGGTGCCACCGACGATTTTACCGTCCTTTATCACCACAGAATAATGGGCCAATGGATTGTCGTATTGATCCATCTCGACATGATCATCATGAACGATATCCCAGTTTAATTCATCGACAAAGTATTTCTTACGCAGTGCCAGATAATCATAGAAAGTAGATCCGAATTTATGGAAGTTTTTGAAGTTAAAAGTAACAAAATGCATAGTAATCTCCTTTTAGGTTGGAGATCTAATAAAACTTTAAAATTGTACTTTTCGGTATATACTAAAGTACAGGTATAATGAAAACGACCCTATAAAGTAGCACTTTTTGTTAGATTAAGCCAAATTGCTGAGCAAGGGATGCTGCATGAACCGTGGTTTTTGCCCCGAATTTTCGCCGTGCGTTGCTCATACGCTGTTTAACGGCATTTTCGCTGATATTCAGTTCGGCTGCGACTTCTTTTATAATAAGTCCGCGTTTTAAAAGTTGTAATGCCTCTATCTCGGCATTTGTAATGTTAGTCGGAGGTGCGGCCGCATCGTGAAGGGATTTTATAAATTTGTTTAAATGGATTAGCTCGGCATCTTCAAACTCGCGGTCGGAACGTCCAAAGGTTGCAATACTTCTGTTTCCAGCGTCGGTTTCTGTTTGGCAAGATATGGCTGCGCCGTAATTTATGCCATAAGCTGCAGCCATGTGAAAAATGTTGTGTGTATCGCGTCCGTAAAGTGAGCTCCACCTGCAGGCACCTGTATTTTCATAGACCCACTTCATACATGGATCATGCATCATAAGACCAAGATCAGTGTATTTTTTGATCCATTCTGACGGGTATGTATTGACTGTGATCGTCGCTGAAACAAACCGGATACGCAGTGAGATTTGCAGTCCTGCAGGAGCAAGCCAAGATATTTCGCCTATTTTATGTTTTAAAGTCATATGAACATCAGTGTAACGTATTTGTATATGATTAACATAGTGACAAAAATGACAAAATAAGTATTACTTGCAAGTATAAGCGCAGCATCTCAAGTAAAGTGACGGTTTTATGCAGAAAATGGAGGGGATCAACCATTGGTTGGACGTTTTGAAGCAAAAATCCCCTGCGGGTTATGCAATCGGGTTGCATATAGAATATAATGCACCAAAACTACAACTGGAAACATACCCCGTTGCATGGGTCAATCACTATGAAAAGAAAGGGTTTTTCCTAAGCGATCCTGTGGTCATGTGGGGGTTTCAAAACCATGGAACGCGTAGATGGAGCGAATTAGCAGAGATTGATACAAGGGGTGTCTTCGTCGACGCGAAATCATTTGATTTGAATTACGGCTTTGTTGCTTCCATAGAGGCCAGAGGTAGCCATACAATAGCTGGCTTTTCACGCACGGATCGCGAATTTACAGATACCGAGATTAGTGAAGTTTGTGAAATTCTACTGATGCTTCACAAAGTAGATATTTCGGTACTAAAGATATCTGACAGCCAAAAGATACTGTTGAATGAATTGGCAAATGGCGGGCGTATTGAAGATGTATCAGCAAGGCTTGGTATCCCGATTGTAACTGTGAAATCACGATTGGCGGCTGTCAAAGATCTGCTTGGGACACGGACCAGTGCAGAAGCCGTTCAACGGGCCGCAGATTTGGGCTTGTTGAAATAGTATCCGGTAATATATGGGGAAAGTTATCAGTGGTAGTCCCTAGGGGAGTTGAACCCCTCTTTCCTGGTTGAAAACCAGATGTCCTAACCGATAGACGAAGGGACCACTCACTGTGATGCGCTGTTTAGTGCGAACTCTTCAAGCTGGCAAGAGGATTTTCGACCTAGTGCATAAATTTTTTTTACGAAGCGATTGCGATATCCTCTAGACGCAGCTTGGCGCGCCTGCGCCCGCCCCAATCGTCTATTTCCAAGCGTCCTGCACAGTGAAATAGCCGTCCGGCATGGTTTTCCAGTAACATTCCTATCGGGCCATCATATGCCCGAAAGCATATCGCATCGATTTTACTGCCGTTTTCACCCTGCAAAGTCAGCCGTAAGTGCGACTCACCTGCGCGTTTTGCAAATGCGATGCGCTGGGCAGGCAGGGCAAAGCGCGGCGCGGGGGCGCCTGCACCAAACGGCCCGGCTGCTTCCAGTTGTTCGATCAGTTCGGGTGTGATGGCAGAGGGCGCAATGGCCCCGTCAAGTGACAGGTCTTTGGGGCCGATGTCCCCTGCACCCTGCTTTTCCAGTAATTCAGACAAGCGTGCCATGGCGGCTTCCAGATTGTCGGTGGCCACGGTCAGCCCTGCGGCCATCATGTGACCACCACCCTTCAGTAACACGCCTTCGCGCGTACAAGCCGCGACGGCAGATCCCAGATCAATGCCTGTGACCGAGCGCCCTGACCCTTTGCCCTCATTCCCGTCCAACCCGATAACAATCGCGGGGCGGTTGGTAGCCTCTTTCAGGCGTGATGCAACAATGCCGACAACGCCCGGGTGCCAGCCATTGCCAGCGGCCCAGACAAGCGGTTTATCAAAGCCGCGCTCTTCGGCCTGTTCCATCGCCAGTAATTGCACCTGCGCTTCGATTTCGCGCCGCTCGTCGTTCAACTGGTTTAACCGGTCAGCAATAGAGCGTGCTTCATCTTGATCATTCGTGGTTAAAAGCCGCAGTCCCAGATCGGCCTTGCCAACCCGCCCACCCGCATTGATGCGCGGTCCCAGAAGAAAGCCCAGATGATAGGCGGTGGGGGCGGAGTTCATTTTGGCGGCATCCGCCAAAGCAACCAGCCCCGGCCTAAGACGCGCGGCCATGATAGCTAGTCCCTGACGCACCAAAGCGCGGTTAAACCCGACCAGCGGGGCAACATCGGCAACCGTACCCAAAGCGGCCAGATCAAGCGCGTTCATCAGGTTTGGCACGGGCTTGCCTGCGGTTTTGAATATGCGGTTACAGGCGGCGAGGGCCAGAAAAACAACACCTGCTGCACAAAGGTAGCCATATTCAGTATCTTCATCCTGACGGTTCGGGTTCACCACCGCAAAGGCGTCGGGCAGGGTTTCGCCGCCCATGTGGTGATCAAGCACAATCACGTCCGTGCCAATGGCCGCTGCAATCGGCTCATATGACAGGGTGCCGCAATCTACGCAGATGATCAGGTCATGTGCAGCGGCAAGCATAGTCATTGCCGTTTCATTAGGCCCGTAGCCTTCGTCAATGCGGTCGGGTACATATAGCGTTGCGGTTATTCCGAATTCGCGCAGCCATGTGAACATCAGGGCGCCGGACGTTGCACCGTCCACATCATAATCAGCAAAAACCGCAATTCTTTGTTTTTTATCAACAGCCTGTGTGATGCGTTCGGCCGCTTTGTCCATATCCTTTAAAACGGATGGATTGGGCATCAGATCGCGTAGCGACGGGGTCAAAAAGGCTTGTGCCTCTTCAGTTGGCACATCACGACGGGCAAGCGTTCTTGCGACGATTTCAGGCAGGCCTGTCTGTTGCGCAATCGCTTGTGCATGACGGTCTTGGGCTGCATTCAGCCCGACCCACCTGCGGCCTAAAGCAGAGGTTTCAATCCCGAGGAATGCCGCGTCAGGCATCTACAATACTAAGCATAAGCGGTGCTTGGGTTGTGACATTCAATCCTGCAATAGTAGCAAAGGCCGCTTCAACTATATCGCGTTTGGTTGGATGGGTGACGATCATTACGGGTGCGGATATATCGTCATGGCTGAACTGGCGCATACGGTCTATAGAGACACCCGCTTCTGCCAAAGCGGTAGAGATTTGCGCCATGACACCGGGGACGTCTTTTAAATTCAACCGCAATGAGAAGGCTGATGTGTTGCTGGCTTTCGCGGCTTTTGCGGGTTCAAGCGTATTGGCGGGCTGTCCGAACACGGGCAGTTTAAGACCACGCGCAATATCCATCACGTCGCCCATTACCGCACTGGCGGTTGGCCCTTCACCGGCCCCTGCGCCACGTAGAACGACCTGACCGACAGCGTCGCCTTCTACGACAACCATATTGGTGCCACCTTCAAGTTGCGCCAAAGGAGAGCTGGCGGGGACAAGTACAGGACGCATGGATTGTTCCAAACCGGCATCGGTCATTTGTGCAACGCCCAACAACTTGATGCGAAATCCCATGTCGCGGGCGTGATCAATATCCTGAATGGTGATCTGTCCAATGCCTTCCAATTCGGCGCCTGCAAAATTCACTTGGGTGCCAAAGGCGATAGATGACAAAAGTACCAGTTTATGCGCAGCGTCAATACCGCCAACATCCAGATTGGGGTCTGCTTCCAGATAACCCAGTTCGTCGGCCTCTTTGAAAACCGCCTCATAGGGTAACTTGGCGCTTTCCATACGTGTCAGGATATAATTGCAGGTACCGTTCATAACCCCCATAACCCGGTTTATTTTGTTGGCGGCCAAGCCTTCGGTCAGGGCTTTGATGATCGGGATGCCGCCTGCGACAGCCGCTTCAAAGCGCAGGTTTACGTCTGCGGTTTCGGCTGCCAGCGCCAATGCCTGTCCGTGAAGTGCGAGCATGGCCTTATTTGCTGTCACAACGTGTTTTCCGTTTGCAATCGCAGCTTCAACAGCGGCTTTTGCCGGGCCACTATCGCCTCCGATGAGTTCTACAAACACATCGATATCATCGCGCTTTGCAAGGGCAACAGGATCGTCT
>JAJFHY010000149.1 GCA_021775375.1 Amylibacter sp.
GTAGAGGACAGGGTCTCCGCCGTCCCTATATCCCGGAAGACCCACTTCGTTGCGTAGGGTACGCATTTTTACCCTGTCGGCTGCCGGACCCAGGCAGACGAGCCGACGAGTATCTGCTTCGCGCACACGCAGCCGCTGATACATTTCGTTCCAGAAGCGTGTTGAAGAACCAGCGTGCGCCAAGATGCGAGCGCCGGAATGCCAGATACAAGGCGTTCCGACGCCGAATAGCAGCGCTATTCGAAGGAGGGACAACGCAGTAGATGGCGTTTCGCCGCCGCAGAAGGGTGCGCGATGATTTTTCAACACGCTTCTAAAGCAGATTTCTTATACTCGGGAGAACCCACAACCTGGTGCCCATCATGGAATCTTCTTCCCTCCGCACGCCCTGGCATGTCTGGTTCATCGGCGGCCTGACCCTCGTCTGGAACAGCTTTGGCGCCCTCGATTACCTCATGACCCAGACGCAGAATGCATCCTACATGTCCAACTTCACACAGGAGCAACTGGAATTCTTTTATGGTTTTCCATGGTGGGTGACTGCCGCCTGGGCTGTTGCTGTTTGGGGCAGTGTCGCCGGTTCGCTGGCACTCCTGTTTCGCCGCGCCATCGCGGTTTCGCTTTTCGCTGCATCGCTCCTGGCCATGATCGTGACCACCTTCCACAATTATGTGCTGGAAGATGCGACGGCCATCATGGGCGGCATGGGACCTGTCATTTTCTCGCTTGTCATCTTCCTCGTTGCCGTGGGACTCTTCCTGTACGCCCGGCGCATGCGGGCCGTGGGCGTGTTGACCTGACGGGAGTTATCAGAGAACCGCGACCAATTTGTTGATCCGACGTCCGCCGGACTCCACATTCACCAAGTACGTGCCTGCGGACAGCCGGGACAGAATATCCAAGACGATTGTATGCTGCCCTGCGGCATGCATGCCCAGATTCTTGGTCTCAACTATCCGACCTGACACATCGGAAACGCGGAGCGTGACCTCGCCCGGCACACTCATTTCCAGCACGAGGTCGCTAGCGCGGTCTCGTCGAAGCGGATTGGGATAGATGGACGCGATGCGGAAACTGCCCGGCTGTTCAATGACTTCCGTGGCAACACTCAGCGAGACACTGAACTTCCGGGCCGTTGCTACGGTGCTGGCGGAAGAGAGTACAATACTACTGCCGCCACCCAGTACAAATATATCCGAATCGACAACGGCCGCGCCTACATATGTTCTACTGTCTGGCATGTCTTCTATCTCATGCCACGTATCCAAATCGGGATCATATCGTAAGCTTCGAGTTGCTACACTACCTGACGTTGACCCTCCAAAAACGTACAATTGACCGTTGTACGTGACGGCCTCCAGCCCGTCTCGTGCGACTGGCAAAGAAGCCGCCGATGTCCACGTCCCGGCGACAGGCTCAAATACCTCCACTGCAGTGAGCGGGCGCGCAAATGTCCCGGAGGGCTCATTACCCCCGATGGCATACAATTTGCCATTCAGCGATGTGACGGCCAGGCCATCACGCGCGGTGGGCATGGGCTCCCCAGAGAACCATCTGTCTGCCACTGGATCATACTCAAGGTGTTGATTGGTCGGGCTCGTAGGCCCGAGGCCGCCGACTACGTGAATCAAGTCGCCGACCACAGCGACACCGGCGCCACCGCGGGGAACTGGCATGGTAGCACCATCCGTCCACTCGTCAGCGAACGGATCATAAATCCGGTTTCTGCTTGACGGCAGAAGCGTTCCAGTGGTCGCCCGAAACCCTCCGAACACGTACAGTTTCCCATCGTACTCGACCGCGATGGCGTTCCAGGTCGGCTCTGGCATGTCTGGAAGTTCTTCCCACGTATCGGTAGCCGGATCATAGCGGAGTAGACTCGTGGCGACGGCACCCGAGCCGTCGAGGCCGCCAGCCACATAGACAGCACCGCCCACTTGGGCAGTCGCGTTATTCACTGCGGTACGCGCCTCCGGCATTGACGAGATCGTCGACCACGTCCCGTCCTGCGCAGCAGAGGACGCAATGAAGACGAAAAAACACATCGAAATCAAAATCAGTCTGTAGCTCATTTTTCCATAATCCCCATATTTTTTCAGATACTTTCCAACGAAACGGCACTATTGATTTCCTTGTTGCAACGTGCAATTATTTTTACATCCCACATTTTTGGGTTGAAGATCAATTCCAGGGCATGATTGTCTATCGGCGTATTGAAAAAATCACCAAGCTTTTGACAGCTGTTCGGAAATGAACATTTTGTGTTCCGACGCGGACACGAAGGCAGCGATCACACCGCAGAATCGGGCAGAAGCGATGTCGGCACAGAATTTGATGAGTGCACAGTCATGAATTCCAACTTCCTGATAATCACACTCCGCAAGCTGACCCGGCACCCCGGCCATACCGGCATCAATGTCTTCGGCCTCGCCGTAGGAATGGCCTGCTGCCTACTCATATTGACCTACGCACGCAGTGAATGGTCATTTGATCGCTTCCACGAAGAAGCTGACCAAATTTACCGTATCAACATTCGGGCTACGAGCCCTGGCAATGACGTAGGTCTCAAGGCGGGCCAGCCCATCCCGCTCGCACCGACGCTCATGGAGTCGTTCAACGAAATCGCGGCCGCAACCGCGGTAGTGAGCGGCGGCGGGTTGCTTGTTACAACTGGCGACACACCCGCCACACATGACGTGCAATTCGTGGACCAGGCATTCTTCGACGTGTTCACATTTCCGTTGATTTCGGGAGATGCAACGCGTGCACTCCAGGATCCTGGCTCGGCGGTCGTGACACGCAGAACGGCTGTCAGCCTCTGGGGGCGCGACACCGTTGTCGGTGAAACTCTGCGTATACGCACGGCCAATACGTTCCAGGACTTCCGTGTGACGGCCGTCGCGGAGAATCCGCCGGGGAATTCCAGCATCCAATTCGATATCGTGCTGCCAATCCAGGTGCACAGTGTGTGGACGCGCTACGCCGACAGTTGGACGAGTTGGGTCACAAACACATTTCTGCGCCTGTCAACCGGCGCCGACGTGGCACGGGTCGAGCGCCGCCTGCCAGCGTTTGCCGCACAACATTTCGCCCCCATGATCCAGACCTGGCAGATCCTGCAGTGGATTGGAAAAGACGACGGCGATTTTGCTCTCGAGCTGCAGCCGCTCACGACGATTCACTTTACGCCGGAGATCGAACAGGCTGCCACCCCTGCTACGGATCCAAGCTATCCAGGCTTCCTGCTTGGACTTGCCATCGCTGTGCTTGTCATAGCATCCATAAATTTCACGACGCTGTCGATGGGACGCGGGTTCCGGTACGCCCGGGAGGTCGGTCTGAGAAAGACACTGGGGGCAGGCCGGTGGCAGATCATGTGGCAATTCCAGGGGGAAGCGCTCCTGATGAGTCTGATGGCCATCGCAGCCGCGCTGGTCCTGGCTGAACTCGTCCTCTCCCCTTTTTCGACCCTGGTCGACGCATCACTTGTCATTCGATATTCGGCCGATGTCGTGATTCTGATTGGAGGACTGACACTCCTTACCGCGTTAATTTCTGGCATCGGTCCGGCCGTATTTCTTTCTCGCTTCGAGCCGATCGTCGTCATGAGGGGTGGCTCCAGAACGGGCCGTCCGAACCGCTGGATGCAGGTACTGGTCGTCATGCAGTTCACGATTTCAGTCGGATTCATCATGGCCGTGCTCGTCGTACAGGACCAGATGGATTTCATGCGACAGGCCGACCTGGGGTTCAAGAAAGACAATGTACTTGTGGTCGAAACCATGACGAGCGATGAGAAAGAATCGAGCCGGCGGGTCCGTAGATTGAAGGAGGCCTGGGGCAATGTACCCGAGGTCGAATCCGTAGCCGCCGCGTCGACCGGAATGAACAAATCCCTGTCATGGAGTTCATTTGGGCGCGCGGATGGTGAAGCCCACACCATGTATACAAGCCGCATTGACAGGGATTGGCTCAACGTCATGGATGTTGCCGTCGTCGCAGGCCGTAGTTATTCGGCAGATTTTCCGGCCAACGATTCGACGTTTGTCATTGTCAATGAAGCGCTCGTCCGGGAATTTGGATGGGACCATCCGATTGGACAACAGGTGAACAACTCCGGCGAGGTTGTAGGCGTCGTAGCGGATTATCACTTCCAGTCCATGCACACGGCTGTAGAACCTATGCTGCTTACGCTGTCAGCGCGCGGCGACAATCCCTACCGTTACATATTCGTGCGTCTTTCAGGCGATGGCCCGTTAGGCAGCTCGGCAGACGTGATTGAAATCCTCGCAGCAGCCTGGCAGGAGGTCGTTCCAGATGCTCCATTCACGTGGTCCTTTCTGGAAGACGACCTGAACGTTCAGTATGCGTCGGAGCGCCGGGCCCATAGGCTCATGTCAGCCGCCGCGCTTTTTGCCGTCCTGATCGCATGCCTTGGACTTTTCGGCCTGGGAGCATATGCGGTTGAGCGCCGCACGCGGGAAATCGGAATCAGGAAGGTTGTCGGTGCCAGTACGTTTGCCATCATTCGCCTGGTCTCCTTTGACTTCGTCGTCTTGACACTGATTTCTGTCGTAGTTGCCGTACCCATCGCCTGGATACAGATGAGCAACTGGCTCGAACGATTTGCCTTCCGTGTCGATATCGGATGGGACACGCCCGTCATAGCGGGCCTGCTCGCCGTTATTGTTGCACTTCTGGCGGTGTCGTGGCACGCTTTCCGTGCCGCGAATGCCGACCCCGTCAATAGCCTCCGAAATGAGTAGAAGTGAGCATTCTGGCGGCTCGTCAGCGCCCTGCAGAAATCCTGCGGACAGAGTAACAGCGTTACTCCCCGATCACCGTCGGTGCAGACCAGTGAAAACGGCCGCCCTGCTTGAAAATGCGGCCTTCTTTCATGACGAAATGAGCTCCGCGCAGCGCTTCGATGTCATCGAGCGGATTCGCACTCACGGCGACAATATCCGCAAGTTTCCCGGTTTCTATCGTGCCACGGTCCTGGTCGATATCCATCAGCCGTGCGGCATTTACCGTCATCATGCGCAGGATATCGACGGGAGGAATACCAGCATCCACAAAACTGTGCATGAAATCAAACGTCAGATCGCCGCGCGTGAACCCCTCACGATAGTGGGAAGCATCCGTTCCGAAAGCAATGGGGGTGCCAATGGCATAGGCCCGACGCAGTCGGTCAATCCGCGCATCGTAACTGGATGGTGAATATTTCTGCGGAAAATCCGTACCGACCAGATATACATTGCGTTCTTTCATGAGCTGCAGGACGTGGTCGGACAAATACGTGGCATGCTCGAGAGAGGCCACACCAGCCAGAATGGCATCCGTTGCCGGCTTGTCCGTATAGGCATGAGCGGAAATCGGCACACCGGCCTTTGCTGCCTCTTCGACCGCCGCCCGGATTTCCGCCTGCGTGTAATCGTAGCGCTGGTCGTCCACAACGAGCTTGACGACGTCCGCCCCAAAGTGGATGTTTTCCCGGACAGCCATACGGATCTGCTCTTCGGTATCGGCGAAGAAGTATTCCGGCTCGGCCAGATCGCGCCGCTCTGCCTGCAACGTGAACTGTCCCCCATAGGGAGCAATGATCCGACCTGCTGCCTGCATCATGGGCCCTGGTACCCAGCCTTCATCGATGGCCCGCTTCAGATCCATATCACCGTAGTTGCCCGTATTCCCGAGATCGCGGATGGCCGTGAATCCAGCTTCGAGCATGGCCTGCGCATTCGCGACACCAACAACGGAGCGGTAGGATGTCGTCTCCAATAGTGTGGTGAAGTAGTAATTGCCGTAATCGCGTGCCGGCTGGCGGGTGAGCAGCATGTGCGTGTGCGCATCGATGAGCCCGGGCACGACCCAGGAGTCCTTGAGGTCAATCACGGTCGCATGGTCGGGAATGACCACCTGGGGGCCGACAGCCGTAATTCGACCGTCATCAATCAGGATGATTTGGTCCGGCAGCATGGCTCCTGATTCCGTGTCGAAGACGTACCCTGCCTGCAAGGCAACCGTCTGGGCATTCGTGGGGAATGCATACAGAATGAGCAGGAGAACGACTGTAACGAAGGTGGCTTGGGAGCGTGTGGTGGAATTCATGGGGGCCTCCTGATGGTATGATGACCGGTTCTTGGCAGTATACCATGGACCGGTCACTCATATCAACTGGTTGGCAGGAGCCCTCCCCTCAGTCAACGGTGAGTGGAACAATCCACTCCGTAGTATCCCACGCCAGCACCAATTCGCCCCCTGCGTCGGTATCCCGGATGGAGATCGTAAACCGTTCGATGGGCTCCGGCGTCGCGCTGGGCGTCATCTTGACGCGGAAGAGATCATGTTCTTCGTTGTAGAATGTGCCCCACTGATTGGTCTGCGCATTCACGATGAACTCGCCGCCCGTCTCTGTATACAGACTCCAGAGCGTGTACGTACCGGCTGGCAGCACGTGGCCTCCAATGGTGAGATCGTGATCCGTCGTCAAATGCGTCGCCGCGTTGGCTCCGGTGCGCCAGACCTCGTCGTAGGGCACAAGCCTACCCCATATATCCCGGCCTCGCATGGCTGGACGCGAATACCGAACCTCGATGAACGCTCCATCCACCGTGCCCGACGCCGTCGCGCCTGGAGATGGCGTGCCTACGCCCTCCCCCGCAACGTCCATCGCTGCCCAGCGTGCCGCCGACGGCATGATGTCGTAGGGTTTGACACGGCGTACTTCCCGTTTGGCCACAGTAGCCGCTCCGGAGGTGCCGATCAACTGACCGTCCGCATCCAGAACAGCCGTAATCGGGCTTCCGAACAGATCCAGGGAAAACTCGTGTGGCTGACTGTACACAAGGGAGCGGCAACTCGCCGACCCACCTCGGCCCAGCAGATGAATCTCCTGCGCGCCACGTCGTGCCTGATCAAATGCCTGGCTGAAAACGTACATGGAGGGATGAACCTGTCCCAGGTATGGAATCACACCCGGCGGTACGGACGCACGTACCTCGCCGGGATTGACGTCCACGGTCCGCACAACGGTCGCTACGGTATCCTGTACATGTGTACTCCACTCAAGGGGGTCGGGTCCGTCAGGGTTCGCTGACGGGGTCGACTTCCGCAATTCGAAAGTGAT
This sequence comes from Amylibacter sp., assembly GCA_021775375.1. Taxonomy (GTDB): domain Bacteria; phylum Pseudomonadota; class Alphaproteobacteria; order Rhodobacterales; family Rhodobacteraceae; genus Amylibacter. The sequence goes on from JAJFHY010000149.1 coordinate 7,130, forward strand.
TATATGTCCCGAGTCGTTCAATTCCGCCTCATAGGCAATGACGTGGGTCTCGGGTGTCCGCTCAATCAACACTCCGGAAATCACCGATTCAGTCACGGTGAATTGTTCAACGGCGACGGTGTCCTCACCGAGCGTAGAGACCCATGTTCGAGCTTCATGGGGAGTCGGGGACCACGGCTGTTCCGCGCAGGCAGAAAGCAGCATTCCACCGAGAACGAGTAACGAGATGATCCGCAGTGTGCATTTGGACGGATACTGCCGCATGGAAACATGGGACATGGCACTCACCATTCACAGGAAATACTTTCGGGTGCTGGAGTATAATATGCAATCGACATAAAATCCTGGCATTTCCAAATACCTTACCTGTGTCACAAAATCTCCTCTACAGCGCAGCCACCGCATTCAGTATTGTGGTTCTCCTGATCGGCGCTGGTAGCGCCGCTGACGAATCCGAATGCCTGCACTCCGATCACATACCGAATGCGTTTCACCGAACCCACCTGATTATACTTGGCGAGATCCATGGCACGGAGGAGGGTCCTGAATTCACGGCGCGCCTGCTTTGCGCACTCGGGTCGGACGGAGACGTCGTGATACTGGGCCTGGAGATTCCGGACTGGGAACAGCCCACAATCAACGACTATCTGGCCGATTCAGGAGATGTGCCGTTCCGACCTCAAACAGAGGACACGTTGTTCTGGGGGCGGCGGAATCAGGATGGACGATCGAGTCGAGCCATGGCAGAGCTCATATCGCAGGTCAAGAAGCTGCGCACTGCTGGCATGCAGATTGATATCCTTGCATTCGACGGGGACACGCAGGGGGCTGGCGACCGCGATGAAGCGATGGCGCTCAGGATCAGTACTGCTCTCCGCGAGCGACCCGACGCAACAGTGCTGGTGCTCACGGGCAATCTGCATGCCCGAAAACAGCCGTGGACGCAGTCTGGTACGTTATATTGTCCTATGGCGAATCACCTCGCCGTCCATAAGCCGCTCACGTTCAACATGGCTCATGAGGGTGGGACGGCATGGGTATGTACACCTGCGCGATGCTCGTCAACGGAAATGCGTGCCTACGGGCCGCAGATCAATGACGACCGACCTATTGTTCTCCGATCATCGGACAATGATTACTACGACGGCTATTTTTTCGCAGGCCCCATCACGGCATCGTCCCCTGCAGTCGTCGACCAGTGATCCCCATACATCGGAAGTCATACCCGGGAATGACGCGTCCGGGCCGTCTCGGGAAGCCAGGACAGAATGTGCGTCGGCGGATCAGGCGTCTCGTAGGTGGATCCCCCAAACATTCTCGCAGGCAGCCGCGTACACGGTGTCTCAGGCACCGTATTCTTGTCCAGAACCTACTCCCAGGACGAAATTTCTGCCATCCCCAAGGAGGCGTACAGTATGTCCGAGGGGTCGCCGCGTGAGAACGAGCGGCCCGGCCTCACACTGGCAGAGCTCGAAAACATGGCTCTCGAGCACGGCCTGGATGCAGCTACGATACGCGCGGCTGCTGCGAAACTCAACTCTGTATCAGAGCCGGAAACGTTTCGCACGTACGCGGGCGTTCGGTGGCGGGTCGGGCACAGCGCAGTCATGGGCGGGTTGCTCACCGACGTTCAGGCGGAATGGTAATCTGTTTGTGGCCGCCGAGCCATCTGTAGATGGGACGCAAACTGTGCTCCACATGGGGTCACGAAACGATACCATACCGGCCTTCGTCAAGCGCCGCCCTCGGCGCATTGGAGGCCCCGATCACCGAATCCAACCTGGAACTGGAGCCAGGGCCGGATTCCGAACCGACCGGCGTGCCTCGAGGGCGATCGCGATCATAGCACCGCTTGCCAATTGGGTGTAATTGGGTGTATAATTGGGTGTCATGTTCCAGAGCGATACCATTCATGTCACGCCGGACATTTTGCAACTCGTCGCCGAAGTGGACGAGTTCAAAGGAGCCTGGAGGGCCATTGGCGTACTGTCACCGGAGCGCCTTTCCGCACTTCGGCGAATGGCAACGATCGAGAGCATCGGCTCGTCCACGCGCATTGAGGGAAGTCGGCTCTCGGACCGCGATGTAGAGCGGCTGCTCGGTAGCCTTCAGATCGAATCGTTCGCATCGCGCGATGAACAGGAGGTTGCCGGGTATGCGCACGCCCTCCAACTGGTATGTGCCTCTTTCGAAGATATCCCGCTGACAGAGAACCACATCCGTCAGCTGCACCGGGATCTGCTCCAGTACAGCGCGAAGGATGCCCATCACCGAGGCAATTACAAGACCACCCCGAACAGTGTCGCGGCGTTCGACGCCGACGGCAACCAGATGGGAATCGTTTTCGAGACGGCGTCACCGTTTGAAACGCCGGGAAAAATGGCCGAGCTCGTCGCCTGGACCCGCGATACTCTTGAAACACGCACCATCCACCCTTTGCTGGCTATTTCGGTGTTCATTGTCGTTTTCCTGGATATCCACCCGTTTCAGGACGGGAATGGACGCCTGAGCCGGATTCTAACGACGCTGCTGCTGCTCAGGGCAGGGTACGCGCACGTTCCATACTCCTCGCTGGAAAGCATAGTAGAACTCAACAAGGAGTCCTATTACCTCGCGCTTCGCCGAACCCAGCAGACCACCCGGACGTCTTCGCCGGACTTCAAGCCATGGATTGTGTTTTTCCTCACTACGTTGGTTCAGCAGACCCGCCGCCTGGCGCGCAAGATTGACGAGGTCAACCGGTCCACGCCGCCGCTGCCAGCGCATTCCGTAGAGATTCTCGAGTATGCAAGGTCGCACGGGCGGGTCACAATGGGTATCATGATCCGCGAAACCGGTGCCAGCCGGAATACCCTCAAGGAGCATTTCCGGCGTCTGGTTGCGGACGGCCATCTCGTACTGCACGGTGCAGGTCGAGGTGCGTGGTATGGCCTGCCAACGTAAACATTCAGTGATCTGATGACAACCAGACAAAGACCGGACTTGCCCGCTCGGATCCTGCTACGTGCCCTTCTCGTCGTCGTTCTCGGCCTCATAAGCAGCTGTGGCGCACCCGAAAGCAGCGACGACCAGGCGGAATACGGACTGGTTGTCACGCCGTTTACCGAGCGCATTGGGCGTTACCTCGAGCCTGTCAGCGATGATTCCTACGGATTTGACGCTTCCGAGTCGCTTTTCCAGCACTTCGGGCGCCTGGGCAACATCACATTCACGGACTCGGTACTCATTGGGAGTATTACCCGGCTCGACGTGCTCGATGACGGCCGATTTGTCGTGTTGGACAGGCAGAGCGCCGAGGTGCACCTTCTCGACGCGTCCGGTCGGCACCTCGGCATGCTCGATGCCCGCGATTGTGATCCCGGAGCCGACTGGCGCCCCATGAACGTCATCGTTCTTGACGATGATTCTATCGTTGTAACAGGCCTGTCCACGCCCCGGCCGGCCCGTTTTCAGGCGGACGGGTCGTGCGCCGGTTTTGTGGATCTGGACACGTACGGAACGAGCGCCATGATCGGTGCAGGTCCCGAACACATCCATACAATGGACCTGACGCCGGATGGCTACAGCTTCGCCCTCCGAACGTTGGACGGAGCTGTGGTGCGCCGGTTCGGAGCATCGAGCCAGTTTGCGAATTTCCTGATGCGGATGCGAAGTTTCGACCAGTTGGCACAGGGGCCAAATGGTGCGCTCATCGTCGGACTGGGGCCCTTCGCTGCGCCCATGATATTCAAAGGGGCGGATGCCGAGGGTCAACCGCTTTTTGATCCGCCCGCGTACGTGCGCCCCATGACGGACGATATGCAGGCTGGCGTTACGGGCGACCCGGGCACCATTTTCGATGCCATCGCACAGGTCAGGGGAAACAGGACTACCATCGACGGCGTCTATCGTATTTCGAACGAGGCGACGCTTGTACGCTACCGAAACCATTTCCGCGACATGACAGATGTAGACGCCTATGGACTCCATATCGTGCGCGACGACGGCCACGTCCTGACGCCCGAGCCCGTGTATCACAGCCGCGGCCACGCGCCGCATTACCGCGGCTTCTCGCCCCTCGCGGTCAAGGACAACCTTCTTTTCACGCTGCGACCCGCCAGGGAAAAACCCGACGGCGACTGGGGCAACCCGGGGCTCACGGTCTGGCGTTTCTAGTAGAGGTAGCCAGGCGGGAATGATTATTCCTGGCTTAGAAGCACAACTGGATGCCTCCTGGTCGCCCGCCAGGCCTGGATCCCCACCGTGACCAACGCCAATAGAAGCGCCAGGGTGCCGGCAACTACGAGCGTCCCGACGCTCACGTCGACTCTGTATGCATACGATGACAACCAATCGCGCATGATCCACCAGGAAACCGGCAGTGCCAACAGAAGTGCCACGATTACCGGCTTGATGAACTCGCCTGACAGGCTGAAGACAACTTGCCGACTGGTGGCACCTAAAACGCGACGCACCCCGATTTCTTTCGTCCGAAGCTGTACGGAAAATGCCGCGAGGCCCAGCAGCCCGAGGCACGCCAGCAGCACCGCCATGAATGCGAAAAGTCGTGACAGCGTTGCCAGAACGGCTTCGTCCGCATAGTTGGCGCTCCACTTGGCGTCCAGGAACGCATACTCGAAAGGCGTCCCCGGATTGATCTGTCGTACCATGTTTCGCAGTGCACCCAGGGCTTCGGTCGTTTGGCCCGGTTCGTAACGAACCAGCATTACATTGGCGGCCTCCGCGTCGAACGTCATGACGAGCGGCATGATGTATTGGTCGGCCATGGACCCTGAATGGAAATCCTCCACGACGCCGACAATGACTCCGCTTCCGGTGCCGGGCCCATCCACCTCATAACCGAGGGCGAACGGGTGACCGACCGGAGCATCGAGCCCCAACGCGCGGACAGCCGTTTCATTGACGACGTAGTGCAATTGACCCGTGTCCTTGCCGGGGTCGAAGAATCGTCCGTCCGTGATGGTCATGGCCATGGTGGTCGCCATGTGTTCATCGGTCTCCAGAACCGTAAAAAGGACATCCGTATTCTCATCCTTGCCTTCCCACCGCACATTGCTGTTCATCATGGCCACCCCGAGCGGGTTGGCACTGGACAGAGCGGTGCTTTCGATGGCCGTGGACTGGAGCAATTGCGCACGTACGACCTCCCGGTTGTTGGCCAGAGCTCCCTCCACCGGCATCATGAGCACGTTTTCCTTGTCCAGCCCCAGGTCGGCGGATTGCAGGTACTGAATCTGATCATGAATGGTGAGCGTTCCGACAATCAAAAAGGCTGAAATGGCAAATTGCACCACGACCAGGCTTTCCCGTGCCAAAGTTCTGCTCCCGCCGTTCCGGACTTGGCCACCCGATTGCCCCCTCAGGTTCCGGACGGCCTGCATGTTCGACATTCGGAACGCCGGATAGCCTCCGGCCAGGAGACCGGTCAGCAGGGCGACCAGAACGAACAACATCCAGTGCCCGGATGTCAGGTCCGCCGCTGTCAGCGCGGTACCGGTTATGCCTGAGAACGTCGGAAGCAGTGACAGCATCAATACCACGGCTCCGATCATGGACAGGAGTGCCGTGATGACCGATTCGCCGAGGAACTGTTGCACGAGGAACCCCGGTGTGGCTCCCAACGATTTGCGTACACCGATCTCCCGGGCACGCAGGTTGGAACGTGCGGTAATCAGGTTGGTGAAGTTGATGCAGGCAATCAACAGGATCGCCAAACCCGTGAGTCCGATCAGGTATACCCGTTGTATTCTGCCCCCGGCAGCGCGCCCGTCCACGAAAGACCCATGCAAATACGTTTCGACGAACGGCTGGATGATGAGCGCCTGATTCGTTGCGTCCTCTACGTGACGAGTGAGCAAGGGTGCCAGTGTGGCCTGCAACCCGTCCATTGCCGTTTCCTCTTCGAACAGGACGTATAATTCGAACCAGCGGGGGCCCCACGATGTGATGTGCGGAAATGCGTTCGCGACTTCCTGCACCGGCAGAATGAAGTCGAAGTCCAGCGATGAGTTTGCCGGAACGTCCTTGAATACACCCGTTACGAGGTATTCGCGGCCCGCTTCCACGTGAATGGCATTGCCCAATACACCGCCATTCGACTGCCAGGAATGCAACGTGAGGGTGCTACCCACGGCATGGTCCCACCCCGCTCCGTAATAGTCGATGGCCAGTTGCTCTGAAATCACGATGCTTCCCGGCGCATCCAACGCGCGGGACGGATCTCCGGCCAGCATGGGGAACGTAAACATCTCGAAGAAGGCGCGTCCAGCGTAATACCCTTCTTCGCGGCCGACGTAATCGTCCCGTTGGAGGACAGCCTTGACGGGCAGCATGAGCACGGCCGACCGGACGTCGGGCACGTCCTGTTCAAGCGCCGCTGCGAGCGGCATGGGCGCGTTCGACCACGTCGCAATCTCCGCGTCTTCCACACTGTTTACCTTGACTTGGTACAACCGATCGGCATGCTCGTGGAATTGATCCACACCGAGCTCATTCGATATCCATATCAGGATCAGAAAGGCACTTGCCATACCAACTACCAGGCCCGAGATGTTCAGGGCGCTGTACCCTTTGTGTCTCAGCAAATTCCGGAGTGCCGTTTTCAGGTAATTGTTGAAGATGGAGTATTGGAATGCCAGGGTGCGGAGCAACCGGCCTTTGTGTTTGATTTTAGACCAGAACACCCCCTTGAAGGCATCGTCCAGGAGCACCACACTGCCCAGATGCGCAGTGGCCTGTCGAAATGCTTCCTCGTCCGAGAGGCCGCACTCCATGAGGTGGGCGGTGTGCTCGCGGAGGTGTAGCTCCAATTCTTCCAGATCTTCAGAAAAAAAGGCACGGCGCGGCCGGAAGAAGGCCCGCCATGTGGCAATGGCCGTCTCCAGGTCGAATGGGGTCTGCGTTTTCATGTGCCTGCCCCGAATGAAACGTCGGACTGCCAGAGCCGCACCAGGACGTCGTGAACCGTCATCCATTGGGCCTTCTCTGTTTCGACGGCCTTCCTGCCCTTCGTCGTGAGCCGATAATACTTGCGGCGGGGCCCGGCATCGGACGATCGCCAAACGGATTCAATCAGGCGTTCTGTTTCCAGGCGATGGAGTACGGGATACAGCGTTCCTGCATTCCACTCAATGGCACCTCCGGAAATCCACTCAATGCGTTGGCTGAGTTGGTAGCCATACGCTTCCCCGTTGACGAGCGTGGCCAGCACCATGGGTCGCAATGCAGCAGTTGTCAGTGTTTTTGGGAGCATTTTCTTTGTGTCTATCGAGATGGGTATATGATATTGAGCTATACCATAAATCAATATAGTTGGCTGTTCAGACGCATCTGCTGCGTCAATGTTGCGATATACCCGCCGATCCCACCCGTTTTATGTGTTTGTCGCGACCGCCAGCCATGGAAGCGTGGCCTTCGTATCCACCGAGCATGCCGTTGAGCGGCCAGGCCGCTTCGACGACCAGGCCGCGCCAGTTGCCCATGACCTGGAGCCGCCCCTGCACAATCATGGCCGACTGGCTGAACACGTGCTCCAGGCGCGCGAGTACATGCGCATAAATGACTGTCTGCACGAAGCCCGTTTCGTCTTCGAGCGTGAGAAACATGACCCCGTTCGCGGTCCTCGGGCGCTGGCGCAGCATGGCAATGCCAGCCACTGTTACCACGGGGCCGTCGCGCGAGTCGGTGCGCGCGCCGCCGGTACTTCCCACGCGGCCCAGCCCGAAACACGACTGGATGGGCCGGATTTCGTAGGCCGTCAGGGTGCGCCGCGCCAGGGTCATGGGGTGGATACGCGCGGCATGGTGGGTTTCGTAATCCCATGACAGCCGCTCATCGAGCGTGAGCGAGGCCAGGTCGGGAATGTCGGCGGCCTCGAAGGGGGGCAGGTCGAAAAGCAGGTGCTGCGCCGATGCCGTCCGCGCCGCAGACCCCTTCTGCCCGGGCTCGCCAACACGGCGCTGCAACAGGCCGACTTCCCAGAGGGCCCGGCGGCTCTCCCCCGCCAGACTGTCGAGGGCCCCGGCACGCGCCAGATTCCGGAACTGATCGATCGTGAGCGACACCCGTTCATAGAGGTCGCGCACGCTCGTGAACGGCCCATGGAGCCGCTCCCAGACTACGCCGCGGGCGGCCTCCTCGGTCACGGTCTGTACGGAAGAGAGCGGTTTTCGGATGGCCAGCTCGCGGCGCGCTTCCCGCTGCGCCCTACCCGCGCGCGCCGCCGCCTCCCGCTGCGCCGCATCCGAGCGCGCCGCCTCCCCGTCATGCCGCGTACGCCCGGCGTCCAGCTTTGGCACCCATTCCAGGTCGTAGCGGGCCATGGACCGGTTAATGTCCGGCCCGAGCGTCGTCACCCCGAAGCGCCGCGCCTCTTCCTCAAGCGTCATCAGGTTGTACATCCCCGGCCGGTGCTGCATGAACGCCGCCATGAACGCCGCCGTATGGTGCCGCTTGAGGTAGGCCGACTGGTAGACCGTCTTGGCAAACGCCGCCGCATGGCTGCGGCAGAACCCATATCCCACGAAATTGGCCACGTTCTCGAACACAGCCGTCGCCGTGGCCTCATCGACCCCGTTCTGCATGGCCCCCGTCACGAACTGCGCGCGCATACCCTCCATTTCGCCCGGATCCCGGAATTTGGACATCAGGCGCCGGAACTCATCGGCCTTGTCGAGCGGCATGCAGGCAAAGCGGTGGGCCACCTCGAGGACCTGCTCCTGGTAGACAATGACTCCGTAGGTATCGGAAAGCAGCGGCTCGAGCAGCGGATGCGCGTACGTCACGGGCTCAAGCCCCCGCCGCCGCCGCACGAACGGATGCACCATCCCGCTCTGCAGCGGACCGGGCCGAAAGAGCGCGATTTCGTTGATAAGATCCTGGAAATTCTCGGGTTGATGCTGCGCGAGCAGGTGCAGTTGCCCCTGCGACTCAATCTGGAACACGCCGAGCGTTTTCGATGCGCGGATCATATTGAACGTGGCCACATCATCGAGCGGCAGTTCATCGATATCCACGGCCCGCCCGCCCCGGCCCGGCGGCGTGTGCCGCTGCATGAGCTCATCGGCCTCGCTCAGCGCCGCGAGCATGCGCAGCCCGAGCACATCGAACTTGACGAGCCCAAGCGCCTCCACGTCATCCTTGTCGAACTGCACCATCTTCACGCCATTGGCCGATACCTGGACGGGTGTGAACTCCGCCAGCGGCGTGCGCGAAAGAATCATACCCCCCGAATGCAGCCCCAGGTGCCGCGGCGCGCCCATCAGATCGTGCGCCATCTCGAGCAGCTTTTCAAGCAGCGGACTCGGCCCCACGACCTGCTCAAGCCGCACCCGATGCTCCTCCGGAATGCGGCTCCCGTGCGGCGGCACCGCCTTCGAGAGCCGGTTCACCGTATCGATCGGCCACCCGAACGCCTTCGCCACATCGCGCACGGCCGAGCGCACGCGGTACGTGATGAGCGTCGCCGTCATGGCCGTCTGCTCGACGCCAAAACGCTCCTCCATCCAGGCAATGATTTCACTGCGCCGGTCCGAATCGAAATCCACATCAATGTCCGGCGTCCCCCGGCGCCCCGCGTGCAGGAAACGCTCGAACAGCAGCCGGTTCTCGATGGGGCACACCCCCGTAATGCCCAGCAGATAGGCCACAATCGAATTCGCCGCCGACCCCCGCCCCGCGCACCGTATGCCCAGCTCCCGGGCCTTGTCCACGATTTCGTGCACCACCAGAAAGAACTCCTCAAGATCAAGGCGCCCAATGACATCCAGCTCTTTTCTGAGCTGCTCGGCTGCTTTTCTGCGCGTGCTTCCCCGGTCCTTTTGGCGGTCTTCTTTCCGGTCTTCTTTTCGGATGGATGCGCCGCCCTGCGCCCCATACCGCCGGGCGAACGCCCGTCGGCAGAGCGCGTGCAGGTGGTCGCGCGGCGACAGCGGCGGCGGAACCGATGCCGCGGGCGGCGTGATGTAGCCCGGAATGAGGTCCAGCGTGCACCGCCCAGCCATTTCCTCGGTGCGCAGGAAGGCTTCCGGGTAGGGAATCAGCTTCTGCAGGGCATGGGGAGCGCGGAGGAAGGCCTCCGCGTTGCGGGGCCGCTCCGGATGGTCATCAAAAATCGTGATGTTGTGACGAATACACGTCATGAGGTCGTAGCGCCGGTAATCGGCCGGCCGGGCGTAGCGCGCCGCCGCCGTCGCCGCGAGCGGCACGCCCGTTTCGCGCGATAGCCGCTCCAGCACCGATATGCGCCGGCGATCGCCAGCGTGGACATGCGTGGCCACTTCAATGGAAAGCCGCTCCCCGAACAGGCTGTGTAGTTGCACGACCCAGTGGTAGGCCGCTTCCCGCTTCAGATCGTCAATGAGCGCGTACAACTGGCTGCCATAGGCCCCCGTCAGGCACTGCAGGCCATTGGCACTGGCCGCCAGTTCGCCGATTGTCACGCTCGGCGCCTCCCGGCTGCGCTGATGCGCCGCCGTCAGCATCCCGTTCAGGTTCGTAAACCCCTCCTGGTTTTCAGCGAGCAGTACGAGCGGCCGGCCCTCGACGGTCACTTCCGCCCCGAAAATCGGCTTTATG
>JAJFHY010000150.1 GCA_021775375.1 Amylibacter sp.
CCGTAAACGGTCGTCAACCACGGCCATCGGATCACTACCCATTTTAGCGGTACATGTGGGATGAAAAATCGTCGTACCGATATTGCCCGCCGCCCATCCCAATTCCGCATCCGTCTGAAAGGCCTTACCCGGCAGATACTCTGTCGGTTTGTATTTCGCCAAGGCATCTTGGCCTACAATCCTGCGCGCCAACCGAATAGCCCGCGCCGCAACCAAGCGGTCGCCCTCCGTTGACAGATAGTTCGGTGCAATCTTCGGTGCATCATGTGAGCTCGCCGAAGACAAACGCACCGTGCCCCTGCTTTCAGGCCGCAAATTGCAAATGCTCGCGGTAATCGCGGGGAAATCATGCAAAGGATCGCCGAATTTTTCCAGCGACAGGGGTTGGACATGAAACTCCAGATCAGCCGTATCCTTGGAAGGGTCGGACTTCGCAAACGCCCCCAACTGGCTGGGCGCCATCGACATCGGCCCCGTACGTTTTAACGCATATTCCAACGCAATCCCCGCACGCCCCAACAGGCTACCTGCCCGCTGGTTCAATGTTTTCGCGCCTTCAACCTTATAAATACACCGCAATTGCAAATGATCTTGCAGGTTTTCACCCACGCCCGCACTTTCATGCAGCACGTCCACCCCATGTTCCGCCAAAACCACAGCAGGCCCCACACCTGAAACCTGCAACAAATGCGGGCTGCCAATGGCCCCCGCCGACAATACAATCTCGCCATCCGCCCGCGCTATACGCGAGGCTCCGTCCTTTTCGAACTGTACCCCCACGGCGCGTTTGCCCTCAAACACAATCTTTTCTGCATGCGCTTCAGTTACAATCATCAGGTTGGGCCGCTTTTGCACAGGTTTTAAAAACGCCTTGCGCGTGTTCCAGCGAAAGCCTGATTTCTGGTTGACCTGAAAGTAATTAACACCCTCATTATCGCCGCCATTAAAATCCCGCACACGCGGAATTCCCGCTTCCACACAAGCGTCGGCGAAATCATCCAGAACTTCCCATGACAGGCGTTGTTGCTCCACCCGCCATTCACCGCCTTCCCCGTGCAGATCATTACCACCTTCAAAATGATCCTCGGATTTTAGAAAATACGGCAGGATATCATCCCAACCCCAACCGGAATTACCCATTTGCCGCCAACCGTCATAGTCGCGGGCCTGGCCGCGCAAATAAAGCATCCCATTAATCGATGAACACCCGCCCAGCAATTTTCCGCGGGGATACATCAGACTACGCCCGTTCAAACCCGGCTCGGCTTCGGTATTGAACATCCAGTCAGTGCGCGGATTTCCGATGCAGTAGAGATACCCCACAGGGATATGTACCCATATATAATTGTCGCTTTTGCCAGCCTCCAGCAGCAAAACGCGGTGTTTCGGATTCTCCGAAAGCCTTGCCGCTAAAACCGAACCGGCCGAACCTGCACCTACCACTATATAGTCAAATCTGCCAAAATCCTGTACCATCGACGTATTCCTTATCTTCCTGCACTATTTGACGGACGCACGCAGAGTTCAAGACCAAACAGGAATTTACCACCAACCCCTTGCGAAAAGCGGCAAATTATATCACTAAGCTAATAAACAAGCAGACTTGCTACAGATCTATAGGACATCCGAACATGGCAGACGGTAATTTGGACTTAAACGCAACCCCCACACAAGATATATCAGTGCGTGATACCTTTGGTATCGACAGCGATATGATTGTAAAGGGCTTTGCAGAAACATCGGACCGTGTGCCAACAATCGACGACACATATCAGTTCGACCATGACACCACATTGGCGATTTTGGCTGGTTTCACCCACAACCGCCGTGTGATGATCCAAGGTTATCACGGAACAGGTAAATCCACCCATATCGAACAGGTTGCAGCACGTCTGAACTGGCCTTGTGTGCGGGTCAATCTTGACAGCCACATCAGCCGGATTGATTTGATCGGCAAGGATGCGATCAAACTGCGCGACGGCAAGCAGGTCACCGAATTCCAAGAGGGCATCTTGCCTTGGGCCCTGCGCAATCCGACAGCGATTGTGTTTGACGAATATGATGCGGGCCGCGCCGACGTGATGTTCGTCATCCAGCGTGTGCTGGAAGTTGACGGAAAACTGACCCTATTGGATCAGAACAAAGTCATCACCCCACACCCGTATTTCCGCCTGTTCGCCACTGCCAACACCGTTGGCTTGGGCGACACAACAGGGCTTTACCACGGCACGCAACAAATCAACCAGGGCCAGATGGACCGTTGGTCGATTGTCAGCACCTTGAACTATCTGCCGCATGAGGCCGAAGTTAACATCGTTGCGGCCAAAAACCCGGGCTTTGACCGCACCGTGATCGAGCATATGGTGACGGTTGCAAATCTTGCACGTAACGCGTTCATGAACGGCGACATTTCCACCGTGATCTCACCGCGCACAGTGATCACATGGGCGCAAAATTCGGTAATTTTCAACGACATCGGCTTTGCCTTCCGCCTGACTTTCCTGAATAAATGCGATGAGCTGGAACGCGAAGTTATCGCCGAGTTCTATCAACGCTGTTTCAACGAAGAGCTACCGGAATCGGCGGCCAGTGTAAGCTTGGGCTGATGACCAAACCAAACGACAACCCTGCAGATCCTTTCAAAAAGGCATTAGCCGAGGCCACCCGTGCCATGGCCAATGATGCAGAGTTGAACGTGGCGTTCTCTGTCGATCCGCCCGGTGTCAACAACGAGATCATGCGACTGCCGCAAGTCAGCCGCCGCATGACGCATGATGAAGTGATGCTGGCACGCGGCACCGCCGATGCCTATGCACTGCGCAAGCGTTTCCACAATGAAAGCACCCACAACCGCTATATGCCCGAAGGTATGGATGCGCGCGAAATTTATGAAGTCATGGCCACAGCACGGTGTGAAGCCGTGGGCGCCAAAGCCATGCCCGGTACAGCCGGAAATATTGACGCCAAGATGGAAAACGAAGCCCTGAAGCTGGGTTACGATCAGGTGAATTCATTCAAAGAAGTCCCGATGTCGACTGCCTTGGGATATTATTTGCGCCATATGGCAACTGGCCGCGAAATGCCGCCTGCGGTGAATAACGCGATGAAACAATGGCAGACCCAGATCGAGGAACGCTCCGGCGACACGTTCAAAGGTCTTGAAGACGCAATGACTGATCAGGTCGAATTCGCCAAATTCGCCCGCCAACTTATCGATGATCTGGGGTACGGCGACCAGTTGGGCGACGATCCGGACGATACCAATGACGAAACTGACGACAGCGCCGAACAAGAAGATCAGGACTATGAAGAAGACACACCTGATAGCGATGCCGGCGATCAGGACGAGCAATCCGACGAGCTTGACGACCAGCAGGACCAACAACAATCCGCCGACCAACAACAATCGCAGGTATCCATGGATGACCGCGATGATATGGACGGCGCCGAAGAGGTTGACGCCCCCGAAGGCGAAGCTCCGCTAGAGCCGCCAACCCCGCCTGCCGTGTCGGACGCCGATCCGAATTATAAGGTTTTCACCACTGAATTCGATGAAGAAGAACCTGCCGAAGAATTGGCGGAACCGGCCGAACTTGAACGCTTGCGGGCCTATCTGGATCAACAGTTGGAACCCTTGAAAGGGGCAGTATCGCGACTGGCCAATAAATTACAACGCCGCTTGCAGGCCCAACAAAACCGCAGCTGGCAGTTCGATATGGAAGAAGGCATGCTGGACGCGGGCCGTCTGGCACGTGTCATTGCAAACCCGACAACACCGCTTTCGTTCAAGGTCGAAAACGATACCGAATTTCGCGACACAATCGTCACTTTGCTGATCGATAACTCCGGCTCGATGCGCGGCCGCCCGATTTCCATCGCCGCGATTTGCGCCGATGTTATGGCCCGCACACTGGAACGCTGTCAGGTGAAGTGCGAGATTTTGGGCTTTACCACACGTGCGTGGAAAGGTGGCAAATCCCGCGAACAGTGGCTGACCGAAGGCCGCCCCGCAGAGCCGGGCCGCCTGAACGATTTGCGCCACATCATCTATAAAAATGCCGACGCCCCTTGGCGGCGTGCCCGACCCAATTTGGGACTGATGATGAAAGAAGGGTTGCTAAAGGAAAATATCGACGGCGAGGCTTTGGAATGGGCACATCGCCGTATGGTGAACCGTCCCGAACAACGCCGCATTCTGCTGGTTATTTCGGACGGTGCCCCTGTGGATGACAGCACCTTGTCTGTGAACTCTGCCAGCTATCTGGAAAAACACCTGCGCGATGTGATTGCAATGATCGAAAAGCGCAAAATGGTTGAACTGATTGCCATCGGCATCGGCCATGACGTGACCCGTTATTATAACCGCGCCGTGACCATCACGGATGCGGAACAACTGGCAGGTGCCATCACCGAGCAACTGGCCGATCTGTTCGACAATGACCCGCGCGCAGTCAAGCGCAAGTCCCTGAAGCGGGCCGGGTGATGTTCCAGTCTTTCGACAGTGCGACCTCACCTGAAACGGGAGCCGCCCGTCTGAAAAACTTACGTACAGAACTGAAAAACGATGGCCTTGACGGATATCTGATACCGCGTGCCGATGCGCATCAGGGCGAATATGTTGTCGCGCGCGACATGCGGCTGGCATGGCTGACAGGCTTTACGGGCTCAGCAGGATTTTGTGCCGCCTTGCGCGATAAAGCGGGCATTTTCATTGACGGGCGCTATACGCTGCAAGTCCGCGATCAGGTTGATCTGGATTGTTTTACCCCCGTCCCATGGCCTGTCACCAAACTGGTAGACTGGCTAAGGCAAGCTCTGCCAAAGGGCGGAAAAATCGGTTTTGATCCATGGCTACACACGCGCGCAGAAATTGAAACTATTGCGAAAACCAACATTGAACCGGTGGCCATAGGCAACCTTATAGACAAGATTTGGCATGATCAGCCAGACGCGCCCTTGGACATAATGGTGCCGCACCCGCTGAAATATGCGGGCCAATCCCATAATGATAAAATCGCGACGGCTGCCAAAAATTTAACGGATGCAGGTCACAGTGCCTTTGTGCTGACCCAGCCCGACGCAATTGCATGGTTGCTCAACACACGCGGCACGGATTTGGGCCAAACCCCTGTCGCCCTTGCGTTTGCCGTTTTGCACGGCTCGGGGCATGTATCGCTGTTTATGGATGCACGAAAAACTGACGCGGCCCTGATAGAACATCTCGGCGAACAGGTCAGCCTGCATGCACCCGATGGTTTTGAAATAGAACTTACCGCCTTAAGCGGCACTGTTCGCTTGGATAAATCCATCACGCCTGAGGCCATTGTGCGCCTTTTGGAAAGCCAAAGCATCGACATTGCTTTTGCCGACGATCCGACAACTCTGCCAAAAGCCTGTAAGAATGCGGTCGAGCTGGAGGGGGCAAAACAGGCCCACATCCGTGACGGGGCCGCCATGTGCGAATTTCTGGCGTGGGTCGATGGCATCCACCCGGAAACCGGTATCACAGAAATAGATATCGTGAAGTCACTGGAAGCCAAACGCACAGCTACCGGACAGCTGAAAAATATCTCGTTCGATACGATCTGCGGCTCTGGGCCAAACGGTGCTATTGTGCATTACCGCGTGACTACAGACACCAATCGTCGCCTGCAATTCAACGAGGTTTTGCTGGTCGATAGCGGCGGCCAGTATCTGGACGGTACCACTGACATCACCCGCACTATGGCCATTGGCGCGCCGCCCCCCAAAGCCGTGCGTCACGCAACCTTGGTGATGAAAGGCATGATTGCAATATCGCGCCTGCGCTTCCCAGACGGTTTAACAGGCAAAGACATCGACGCTTTTGCCCGTGCAGCACTTTGGGCAGAAGGGCTGGATTACGATCACGGCACAGGTCACGGGGTTGGATCGTACCTGTCAGTTCACGAAGGCCCGCAACGTATTTCACGCCTTGCAAAGACCGCTTTGAAGCCCGGTATGATCCTTTCAAACGAGCCGGGCTATTATAAGCAAGGCGCCTACGGTATTCGCATCGAAAACCTGCTTTACGTGCGTCCCGCCAACCCGATCATGGGCAGCGATGATCGCGATATGCTGTGCTTTGAAACCCTGACACTGGCCCCGTTCGATCGGGCAATGATTGACACGTCCTTGTTAACAAGCACCGAAATAGATTGGCTGAACCAATATCACCAACTGGTCTGGGATAGTTTGCATGGTCTAGTCACAAACCCAACAAAAGATTGGCTAAAAGCTGCCTGCGCTCCGCTTTAAGGTGGGCTTAAGCCCATCCTATGCTTACTGATAACGAGGATAATAATGTAGACGCAGATTTAAAAAATACGAGAAAGCAATGAATTTTAAAAATCATAATA
Source organism: Amylibacter sp. (assembly GCA_021775375.1). GTDB lineage: Bacteria > Pseudomonadota > Alphaproteobacteria > Rhodobacterales > Rhodobacteraceae > Amylibacter. The sequence goes on from JAJFHY010000150.1 coordinate 6,378, forward strand.
ATAAATACCGTTTTACTACTGAGATAGCTATCAAAGCTATTGCAATTTGTGCAATCGCATTTGGAGCTGGATTATTGATGCAGGTACTTCGATTATATTCGCATATTGATTTTTTATATTCTGTTCAGTTTTCTTTATTAGTAAGTTTATGTATTGCATTGCCTATAGCATACATTTTTTCTACGGGGCCCAAGTCTATAATAATTCAATTTATATTATTAATGACGCTAAGCGTTCTATTTGTTGGATATGGAGAATTATATTTCCTTGGGAATGATATTTAATTAACTTGTATGGCCTATGTCTACGGGTCTCAGCAAGCGTAGGGTGATGACCGAGATGATTAAAAAGGTGTCAAAATGAATTGCAAAAACAGACTTCGAAAGCTGGATGACTGTTATGATTTGGTTTCGCACGTCAGTTATATTGATAAATTAGAACATGTATTCAAAAGGCCTGCAGGAACATGGATTGATATGTATTCAATACCAGATTTTTTAGACGCATCACATACATCAATGAAAGAACGGTTTTATGTTACATGGGTAGAAATGCCCGTTTCTACAAACAATTATAAAATAGTTTTATTTTATGATGAGCATAGAGGTGTTTCTGGTAGCGCATATTATAACATGGAAACTTTTGAGGATTTTAATATAGTTTCACCAATTTGATTTGAACACCACTTAAACCACTCGGCCAGCGTTGGGCGGGCTTAAGCCCACCTTACGGGGATTTGTTGGACGTGTGTGAACTTGGAAGTATATTCGCAACATCGCACCCATCATGGCCCTCGTCGATAGACGCGGGCCGCGCCTAACCTTCCCCACGGGAAGGCGCTTTGCACCTCCCCAAGGTCAGGTATGGCCCTGATGTCGTGTACAACATTGAGGGTTACGATTGGGCGCGTGGGCTAAAGCCCACCTTACGTTGGCTGCAAATTTATAGGTATAGTAAGTAATATCAACTACTTAATATGCTGTCCCAACTGGGACATTCGAATTTCATCCCCCTAAGAATGCTCTTCCCGTGCAGTTTCCACCAGTGCTTGATTAAACGCCCGCAAAGCATCAACCTCGTGCAATACTCCCAATAAAACACGTTTCTTTTCATCCGCATCATACCCAACAACGGGCAGGATTTGTGTGTCATGCTGCGCAAATAAAGGCATCGCACTTTCCAACGTCCCATGCCTGTCCACAAACACATCTTGCGCCATCATCCCCTGACACGCCTCGTCTTCGCCATCACACTCACGCATCAGACCTGAAACACTGAAAGTTGCCAATAAATAAGCTTGCGGGCCCGCGGCGATATGTACCCCAAAACGCTCCAGTTGCGTCAGGAAAAACGACTTATGTACCAAACGACTGGCCAAAGCCGTCGATGTCGACACCGCAACCAGAACCGCCAAGCCGGTTTGCCAGTCGCCGGTCATCTCGAACACCAGCAATGACGTGGATATGGGGGCTCCCAAAACAGCAGCCGATACAGCCGCCATTCCAGCCAGTGCATAAAGTGTCGCATAGCTGTCAAAAGATGGGAAAATCGCCATAGCGACCCATCCAAAAGCCATGCCGGTCAATGCACCAACCATTAAAGACGGCGAAAATATCCCGCCGCCCATGCGCCCTGCAAAGGTCACAGCGACCGCCAGAACTTTTGTAGCCGCAAATATAATCGCCGCCCAAAGCGTGATATTGCCATTCAGCGCATTCCAGGTGGTTTCGTAACCAACCCCGATAATATGCGGAAAATAAAGTGCTATCCCCCCCAACGCGGCACCTGCAATAGCGGGCCGCAACCATGCTGGAATTTTCAGGCGATCTTGGATGCCGTCCCCTACATCTTCCGCCAGAAACACCGCCTTCATCATAGCGACGGCAACAAGCCCCGATACCAACCCCAAAATCAGAAACGCCGGCAATTCACCATAAAATTGCAAAGACATTTCCGGTAAAGTAAATTCGATCAAATCACCGAACATCAAACGACTGATGATAGACCCCGAAACCGAGGCAATCACAATCGGGGCAAACGCATTGACCGCATAATGACGTAACACCACTTCAAGCGCAAAAAGCGTGCCTGCAATGGGCGCGTTGAAAGAAGCAGACACCGCCGCCGCCGCGGCACACCCCATCAGATTGCGCCCTGTAATAGCATCCGCATTGATCCATCTAGACACTTTGCTGGAAATAACTGCACCCAGATGCACCACAGGCCCTTCGCGCCCGGCAGAGCCACCCATCGAAAGCGTTATCAAAGATGCAAATGCAGAGGCAAGACCCGCCTTGCCTTCTACGCGACCATCTTGCAAAGCAGCCCCTTTGATTGCTTGCGCAACACCGCGCGTGCGCCCATCCGGAGTAAAGCGTTGCAGAATAATGCCGACCATCAGCCCACCCACAATGGGAATGGTCAACACCCAATACCACGACATGGCTTTTACCGCTGTCGCAAGCCCTTGCTCATCAACACCGTAAACTAGCGTTTCAATCAGAATGATCCCCATTCTGAACAGGCCGGTTGCCGTTCCCGCCAATATCCCGACAATCATGGCCACAAGCCAGAATTGAACTTGCCCCAAACCTTTATGGCGCATCACATAAATGGTTTCGCGTATGCTTGTCAGCATATGATCGCGAAGGGTTTTTAGTATTTGGCTTGGATGCATTGTGACTTTGGTTCCAATTAACTCTTTCCCAAGTGTTAGTTATTTTCTACTCTAAGCGCAATTGATCGGAGAAAAGAATGTCGGACATTGCAGCAACAATCGCAGACCTGAAAAACCTACTTGGTGAGCGCTTGAACACAAGCCGCGCAGTTCTGGATTTACACGGTGCGAATGAAGCCTATTTCCCCCTGACCCCACCAGATGCCGTGGCTTTTGCCAAAAATACACAAGAAGTGTCTGACATCGTCAAAGTTTGCGCCAAATACAATTGTCCGATCGTGCCTTGGGGTGTTGGCACTTCACTAGAGGGTCACGCTTTGGCGGTTAAAGGTGGTGTTACTATCAATTTAAGCGAGATGGATAAGATCGTTCAGATTTATCAGGAAGATTTACTGGCTGTTGTACAACCGGGTATCACCCGCGAGGTCCTGAATGAAGAGTTGCGCGCCACTGGCTTGTTCTTTCCAGTAGATCCCGGTGCGAACGCAACTATTGGCGGCATGACAGCAACCCGCGCGTCCGGCACAACTGCGGTGCGTTACGGCACGATGAAAGAAAATGTGCTGGCACTGGAAGTGGTTCTGGCCGATGGTCGCATCATTCATACAGGTACGCGCGCCAAAAAATCATCGGCCGGCTATGATTTGACTCACCTCATGGTGGGGTCTGAAGGGACACTTGGCATCATCACAGAAGTAACACTGCGCCTGCAAGGTCAACCCGAAGCGATAGCTGCTGCCGTTTGTGATTTTGAAGATATTGAATCCGCCGTTAACACCGTGATTACTGCCGTTCAAATGGGTGTTCCTATGGCGCGCATGGAACTTTTGGATACGCTTTCAATGCAAGCCTTGAACCAGTATAGCCATTTGGGTTTACCGGAAAAACCGCATTTGTTTATGGAGTTTCACGGTTCAACAGCAAGTGTCGCCGAACAATCAGAGATTATGAAAGAGCTCGCCGCCGATATGGGAGGTGGAGACTTTCAATGGTCAACAAAAACCGAAGATCGCAACAAGCTATGGCATGCCCGCCACACCGCATTCTTTGCAACGAAGGCGTTGAAACCGGGCTTTGACGGTATGTCGACCGATGTGTGCGTCCCGATCTCAAAGCTGGCAGAAGCGATTACAGAAACCGCAAAAGACGCCGCCGACAATGGTATGTTTGCACCTATCTTAGGCCATGTGGGCGACGGGAATTATCACACCTTGTTTCTAACCGACCCCAATAAGCCCGAAGAACTGGCGATGGCACAAAAACTGGCGCACCGCATGAATACCCGCGCTATTGAAATGGGTGGAACAGTTACAGGAGAGCACGGGATTGGCATGGGGAAAATGAAATATATGGCTGAAGAACATGGCGCCGCGTGGTCAGTTATGGCCGATATTAAACGCACGCTTGACCCGCAAAATGTCATGAACCCCGGTAAGGTCGTGCAGATCAATTAACGGTGAAATCAGCGGCAGATTTGAATGGTGTCAGTATGTGATTTGGTTTTCAAAACCGACATGCCCGCTAACACCGCGTCGACATAATCTTTATCTTGCTTCTAACCCAACAATGCCCGGGCTGCCGCACGCGCCTGATCTGTAACACTGTCGCCTGCCAGCATGCGGGCAATTTCGTCTGTGCGTTCCATGTCATCAAGCTTTATAACCGAACTAAGGGTTTCTTGCCCGTCAGTTGCTTTTGACACCACCCAATGATGATCCCCCAATGCAGCCACTTGTGGTGAGTGGGTTACAACCAGAACCTGCCCACCTTTTGCAAGTGATGACAATCTGCGTCCCACCGCATCTGCAGTAGCTCCGCCAACGCCGCGATCTATTTCATCAAAGATCAACGTCAGCCCATCGGATCGGGATGTAAGACAAACTTTAAGCGCTAACAAAAACCGTGACAATTCCCCGCCAGAGGCAATTTTGTTAATCGGGCCTGCTGGCGCGCCCGGGTTAGTCGACACAGTAAATAAAACCGCATCCGCGCCGTCAGGGCCAGCATCTGCATATTGAATATCTGTATTAAAAACAGCGGCTTCCATCTTTAACGGAGCCAGTTCCTGCTGCATTTTGGTATCAAGTTCTGCACCTGCCTTACGGCGGCTTTTTAGTAATTTTGTAGCAAGTGTTTCGTAAGTTGCTTTGGCTTGAGCCAATTCACCTTCCAAATCCGCGATATGCATTGCACCCGTATCAATGGCCTTCAACCGCACCGCCAAATCACCTGACAATGCAGGCAGTTCATCAGGTTGTACCTTGTGCTTGCGTGCCAATGCACGGATTGCAAACAATCGCTCTTCAGCCTGTTCCAGTTCCAGCGGGTCATATTCAAGCTGCGACAGACAATCCTCTACTCCGCGCTGAGCATCCGCCAAATCGTTCATTGCGCGAGACAAATTTTCAAGTGGTGCGTCCAGCTTGCCTTCAGCTTGATCCGCGGCCTCTTGCAACCAACGGTTGGCATCCAGCATCATACCCTCTGCGCCATCAGTCCCCATAGCCACCGCTGCCTTGGCGATATCTTCACGTATGCGTTCGCCTGCTTGCATGAACCTGCGGCGTGCATCCAGCTGCCCGTCCTCACCGACCTCTGGTGCCAGTTCTTCCAACTCGTGCACAGAATGGCGCAGATAATCAGCATCACGTTCAGCCGCTTCTAAAGCCGCGCGGTTCTGTTGAATTTCTTTACCCATCTTCGACATAAGCCGCCATGCAGCTCTGATAGGGCCCAAATCATGACCGGCAAACGCATCCAGCAATGCACGGTGACCCGCGGAATTCAATAATCCGCGATCATCATGCTGCCCGTGAAGCTCGACAAGACAGTCAGAAAGCCTACGCAAAACCTCACCCGTACAGCGTCGGTCATTTACATAAGCGGTTTTACGTCCATCAGGCGTATTGGTACGACGCAGCAGTAATTCATCGTCGCAGGGCAGGTCAATTTCTTGTAATATCACACGCGCGGGATGGTCCTTGGGCAGATCAAAACTTGCAGAAACTTCAGCAATATCAGAACCTTGGCGCACCATGTCTGCGCGCCCACGCCACCCCAGAACAAACCCCAAACTGTCTAATAATATGGATTTTCCAGCACCGGTTTCACCTGTCAAAACGTTTAGCCCAGGCTGAAAATCCAAATCCAGCCTGTCAATCAGCAACATATTACGGATGTTCAGGCCGCGCAGCATGTCGCCTCCTTGACGCGTGAGATCAGAGCCATTCGCCTTTGACCGCTTGACGCCAAGTACGGCTTAACCATCTTTCGCTACGCCTACTTGGCTCGTTTGTTGCAATGCCTTTACCGGTCAACAGCACATGCGTATCATGATACCACTCGGTGCCTTGGAAATTATACCCAAGAATTGCACCTGCGGTTTGTGCATCTGCATCCAATCCCAATGAAAGATAGGCTTCAACCAATCTATGCAAGGCTTCCGGCGTATGGGTTGTGGTCTGGAAATCTTCAACGACAATTCGGAAACGGTTGATAGCAGCCGTATAATGACCGCGTTTCAAATAGTACCGGCCTATTTCCATTTCTTTGCCTGCCAAATGGTCAAGTGCCAAATCAAACTTCAGCAATGCAGATGATGAGTATTCGCTGTCCGGATACCGCTCTACAGTTGTGCGTAATGCTTGTAATGCCTGAAATGTGACACCTTGGTCACGGCTTACATCATCAATCTGGTCATAAAAGCTAAGTGCAATCAAATATTGCGCATAAGGGGCATCATCATCGGCTGGGTAAAAATCCAGATAACGTTGCGCAGCAGAGCGGCTTTCATCATAAAGATCAGCCTCATGGTATGCGAATGCAGACATGATAACCGAACGTTTGGCCCATTCGGAATACGGGTACAGGCGTTCTACTTCTGAAAAGCGTACGGCGGCTTTATCGGCTTTTCGTTTGCTAAGAAGTGCCTCTGCAGATTGGAAAATTGCTTCGGGTGATTTTCCTTCAAGCGAAACTTCACCACGTTCGCTGCCTCTGCCTGAGCAACCTGCTACGGCTAAAGCCATTGCAACGGTCAGGATCAACGACGTTTTTTTTACAAAGCAGCTCATTCAATTTCACCCAATGATATTGGAGCGAACATATAACACAGTTTGCAAGCCTGCCAGTACATTCTCGAATTTATTTCTAAGATTTAAAATATGTACTGCCGTCAGTAATTGCGTAACGCAAAGCGTGATGCCGGTGGTACTTTGTGAAGGTCTATTAGGCAGATAGGGCAATATCTTCAGCTTGAATATGTGCCCCGGGTAACATCTCGGTCTGTGCTGAATTGCATACGACCATTTCCCATGCATTGGGTGTAGAAAACAGTTCATGCAACAACATATTTGTTGCACGATGTCCCGCTCTGACACCGATATATTTGCCCAGTATTGGCGCCCCTGCCAAAGCCAGATCGCCTAAAGCATCCAGCATTTTATGGCGAACACATTCATCGAAACGGCGAAAACCGTCCGGGTTCAAAACAGTGCCATTGTCAACAACGATAGCATTGTCCAATCCGCCACCCAGTGCCAAACCAACTGCTTTTAAAGCCTCAACGTCACTGTGCATGCAAAATGTTCTGCAATCGCTAAGCTCACGCACGAATGCACCGTTGGCCATTTCCAGTTGCTTTTGCTGACGGCCAATTGCCTTATCCGCAAAATCAATGGAAAAATCAATTTTTAAAGTGTCGGATGATTTCAGGATTGCAGTCGTATCATCAAACTGGATCGATACTTCTTTCAAGATACGGATCGCACGTACCGGTGCATCCTGCTCTTGTACACCCGCGTCCAGAATAGCCCGTACAAACAGATCAGAACTACCGTCCATTATCGGCACTTCGGGGCCATCAATTTCAATAAGTGCGTTTTGCACCCCTGTACCAGCCAAAGCGGCCATAACATGCTCTACCGTAGACACTTCAACGCCCTCGGCATTTGCAAGTCTTGTACACATGCGGGTGTCGCTAACTGAATCGTACAGTGCGGGTATTAAGTTATTCTTGTCGGTTATATCCACACGCCTGAACCAAATACCGTATTCGGCAGATGCGGGGCATATAGACAAACGGGCAGGCTTGCCAGAATGAAGGCCGTTACCTGATAAAACCACTTTTTTCGCAACTGTTTTTTGCACGGTTGACCCACATTTTTGTTTCGCTGCGTATTAATAGCAAACTTAGGGCCATTTCCCAACTCACAGATTATGTCCGATTACTTCAATATTTTCGAAATATGAAACAAAAAAAACGCAGGCTTTAACCTGCGTTTTTTTGTTTATTTAGAGAGCCTTAGTTGGCTTGCCGACGTAAGAACGCTGGAATTTCGATCCGCTCTTGTTCTTCATTCATTACAGGTTCGTCTTGAACTGTAGTAAAGCTTGGCTGATTTGTGTGATCACGTGCCGTAACGTCACGTTCTTCACTATGGCCTGTCATCTTAGAGATCAGGCTATTCAACCCAAATCCACGTGCCTTTTCCACACGATCACTTGTCGCTGTCGGTTCCGGTGCATCACGGTTTGCCGCTTTAGTAGCCGCCGCATGTAAACGTGCCATTGTTTCAGCACTTGGCTGGCCCGTCGGTTGCGGGCGTGGAGCGACATAAGCTGAACGATCATCT
>JAJFHY010000016.1 GCA_021775375.1 Amylibacter sp.
GATTGCTGAATGGTATCAGTGTTGTCGGACTTGTGCAGGAATTGGCCGGTGATGGTATTGTTTTGGAAAAGGTTGATGGACAGTTCACATTAAAACCCCAAGGTGTTGAGGTGCGTAAAACCAGTGCAATCGGGGTCTCTATGGGGATAACTTTGGATGGCAATTATAACTCTCAGACAAAAAACATGAATTTTGAAGGTGTTATTACGCCTCTTTATGCCCTGAATGGCACTTTAGAACGTGTTTTCGGCAAACTTTTCGGACGGCAAAGGGGAGAAGGCCTGTTCAGTTTTGTTTATAAAGTGAAGGGCACATCGGAAGATACAAAAATCAGTGTGAACCCGCTGTCTGTTTTAGCGCCCGGCGTTTTTCGCGAGATCTTCAGGTCTGAAATGCCGGATGTTGGAAAGGCGGATGTCCCTGCGAATGATGTTCCCGTTGACCCTGAGGGCAACAATTCCGGAATTGATGATGACTCAATTGCACCGGAAGATGATAGATAGATGGCTTGAAGTTATTGTGTATTCGCGCCAAAAGGCACGCCATGAAGCTATCAGATTTTGATTTTACCCTACCAGATGCCTTGATCGCGTTAAGGCCGCTAAAGCCGCGGCCGTCGTCGCGCTTACTGGTGGCTCAGAATGATGCTATTGTGGACAGTAATTTCACAGATATATGTGATTTTCTACGTCCCGGCGACAGGCTGGTCCTTAACAATACAAAAGTTATACCTGCACGTTTAAACGGTCGCCGGAGGCGCATATCGGATCAGGGCGAAACCTACGCAAGTGTGGAATTCACGCTGATTTCCTGCGATGAAAATGGCAACTGGTTAAGCTTGGCAAAACCCGCTCGACGTTTGAAGATAGGTGAAGAAATTCATTTTAATGCAGGGCTAAAGGCAAAAGTATTATCAAAAACCAGCGAGGGTGTTGGGTTGTCGTTTAATATGACTGGTAACGCTTTTGATGCGGTGATTGCGGAAATTGGCACAATGCCGTTGCCGCCTTATATTGCGGCTAAACGGGCCGCAGATGCGCAAGATAATATTGATTACCAAACTGTCTTTGCACGAGAATTGGGGGCAGTAGCAGCACCGACCGCGTCTTTGCATTTTGATCAAAAGCTACTGGAAAAGCTGCGCCAACATGGTGTTAACTTCAGCGAAGTTACGCTGCATGTTGGGGCAGGGACATTTCTGCCTGTCAAAACTGATGACATCTCAAATCATAAAATGCATTCAGAATGGGGACATGTATCCATAGAGGCCGCGCACGACATATCACAAACAAAAAAGAGTGGTGGTCGGGTAATCCCAGTGGGCACTACTGCTCTGCGTTTAATCGAATCCGCTGCGCGTGAAACCGGTGAAATACAGGCTTGGACGGGTGATACTGATATTTTTATCAGACCCGGTTTCAAGTTTAATGTAACAGACGGATTGGTCACAAATTTTCATTTACCTAAGTCCACACTTTTGATGTTGGTATCCGCATTAATCGGGCTGGACAGATGCCAAGAAATCTACGATTACGCCATAAAAGAAAAGTATCGATTCTTTTCCTACGGGGACGGGTCGTTGTTATTTCCCAAACAGTAATAAATTGAAAAAGACCCATGGCTGGTCGCGTCTGAAACCTTTGGTTATCTCAAGATGTGCTAGTGTGGCGATAAATGCGAGCGGAGCCTGATAATGGGTACGGTTTTAAAAAATTCATGGGCCTTATTTTTAGGTGTTATGCTTTTGATGCTTGGTAACGGGCTGCAAGGTACGTTGTTGGGTATTCGCGGCGCTATTGAGGGCTTTAGCCCAAATACAATGGCGTGGGTTATGTCCGGCTATTTCATCGGCTTTTTAGGCGGCAGTCGTATGGCCCCTGAAATGATCCGCCGTGTGGGACATGTTCGGGTTTTTGCAGCCCTTGCATCTTTGGTATCGGCCTGTTTGATCCTATACGCCGCTGTCCCTAACGTTATTGTTTGGCTGTGTTTGCGTATTGTTATCGGTTTTTGTTTTTCAGGCGTTTATGTGGTTGCGGAAAGTTGGCTTAATGATAGCGCAACCAATGAAACCCGGGGGCAGACACTTTCATTGTATTTGATCGTACAAATGATCGGCATTGTCGCCGCTCAGGTTGTTTTGAACTTTGCCGATGCGGGTGGTTATACGCTATTTATCATTTCATCTGTTTTGGTGTCCATTTCATTCGCACCAATCTTATTGTCAATCAGTCCTGCGCCGATGTTTCAAACGACCAAACCGATGTCATTCAAACGGCTCTATAATGCATCCCCTCTGGCTGTTGTCGGCACATTCTTACTCGGATCAATTTTCTCGGCGCTGTTTGGTATGTCTGCAGTCTATGGCACACAAAAGGGGCTGGATGTTGGGACTATCACACTTATCGTCGCAATGATTTATATCGGCGGTATGTTAATGCAATATCCTATCGGTTGGGCATCTGACCGGATGGGGCGCAGGTTGTTAATTATTTATTTAACAATATTCGGGGCTATAGCAATGGCATTGGCACCATTGATAACAAGCAATATATATGCGCTTATGGCGTTGATGTTTATTGTTGGTGGCGTCTCTAACCCACTGTATTCCCTATATATTGCCTATATGAATGATTATCTGGAACAGGATGATATGGCGGCAGCATCTGGTGGTTTGATCTTTATCAATGGCACGGGGGCGATTGGCGGACCATTTTTGGTGGGCTGGATGATGACAGAGTTCGGGGCCGACAGTTTCTTTGTATATTTGGCGGTTTTACTTGGACTAAGTGCGGTTTGGGCCCTGTTTAGATCTACCATACGTGATGCACCTAGCGTCGAAGATACCGGGGCATATGCACCGATTTCACCAAGCTCATCCATCGTGGCAGCCGAGGTTGCAACCGAGGTTGCTATTGATATGGCGGACGAAGCAGAGGAACAGTCCTCTTGATCCCAAACGAAATCTGTTCTTTGTTAAAATACGTCGAATTTAAGGACTGTGTTTATGAAAGATTGCAAACAGATTATAGATTTTTGGGTGAAAGAGGTTGGCCCCAAGGGTTGGTATAACGGCCCGCCCGAGTTGGATGCAACTATCCGCGACAGGTTTCTGGCGGATTGGGAAAAGGCATTGGATGGGGGTTTTAGCAACTGGAAACAAACTGCCGAAGGCTGTTTAGCCTATCTGATCCTGACAGATCAATTTCCACGTAATATGTTTCGTGATGACCCGCGTGCTTTTGCAACAGATGCTTTAGCACGCCATGTAGCAAAAGAAGCCATTGAACGGGATTTCGATTTACAGGTTGGCAGGGTTGCTCAAGAGTTTTTTTATATGCCATTGGAACATTCCGAGGATTTAAAAGACCAGATTCTGTTGGAAACCTACATGGCTACACGTATGACAGATAATGAAGCATCTTTGTTGCATGCGCGTGTTCATCAGGAAATTATCCGTCAGTTCGGACGTTTTCCATATAGAAACAAACCTTTAGGACGTGATTCCAGCGATGCGGAACTTACCTTTTTAACGCAGGGTGGATATCAGGGGATTTTAAAAAAGATCGAAAATCAAAGCTAGATGTTGAAGTCTTGTGTTTTTTTTGAAAATCTATCATAAAGAATGTGAAAAAGGTTTAATGTTAAACTAAATAGCCGAAAGGGTGCTCCAATGGTTGCAAAATCCTATGATATGATCGTAATCGGTGCTGGGCCTGGTGGTTATGTCGCGGCAATTCGCGGGGCACAATTAGGCCTTTCTGTTGCAGTTGTTGAACGCGAACATATGGGCGGGATTTGTTTGAATTGGGGCTGTATTCCTACCAAAGCTCTGTTGCGGTCATCCGAAGTGTTTCATCTGATGAACCGAGCTAAAGAGTTCGGCCTATCTGCTGACAATATCGCATATGATCTGGATGCGGTGGTGAAACGTTCCCGTGGAGTTGCCGGACAACTGAGTGCGGGTATTGGGCATTTGCTGAAGAAAAACAAAGTCACTGCGATAATGGGCGCAGCAACGCTTGTGGGCAAAGGCAAAGTTTCGGTGAAAACCGCAAAAGGCACGGAAGAACTGACTGGTAAGAATATCGTGTTGGCAACAGGGGCGCGCGCGCGTGAATTACCCGGGCTGGAGGCCGATGGAGATCTGGTCTGGACTTATAAAACGGCACTTACTCCACCCCATATGCCAAAGAAACTTCTGGTCATCGGGTCCGGGGCTATCGGTATAGAATTTGCAAGTTTTTATAATACATTAGGGGCCGATACTACAGTGGTTGAAGTGATGGACCATATCCTGCCTGTCGAGGATGTAGAGATCGCTACATTTGCCAAGAAAGCGTTCAAAAAGCAGGGGATGACCATCATGGAAAAAACCCTGGTAAAGCAACTTGATCGTGGAAAAGGCAAAGTGGTTGCCCACATCGAAAGCAATGGTAAGGTCGAAAAGATTGAATTTGACACTGTCATTTCCGCTGTGGGCATCGTCGGCAATGTCGAAGGTCTGGGATTGGATGAATTAGGTGTTAAACATGACCGCAGCCATGTTGTAACCGATGCATATTGCCGGACCAATGTGGATGGCATATTTGCAATTGGCGATTTGGCCGCACCGCCATGGTTGGCACATAAAGCATCGCACGAAGGGGTCATGGTGGCTGAACTGATCGCAGGATTAAAACCACATGCAGTCAAACCTGAAAGCATTGCGGGATGCACCTATTGTCAGCCGCAAATCGCCTCGGTTGGTTACACAGAAGCTGCGGCAAAAGAAAAAGGCTTTGACATCAAAGTCGGCCATTTCCCGTTTGTCGGAAACGGTAAAGCAATCGCCTTGGGCGAGGCTGAAGGCATGATCAAGACCGTATTCGACGCTAAAACGGGTGAGCTGCTAGGGGCGCATATGATAGGTGCGGAAGTGACCGAGCTTATTCAAGGTTATGTAATTGGGCGCCAGTTGGAAACCACCGAAGAAGACCTGATGCAAACGGTATTTCCGCATCCGACATTGTCAGAAATGATGCATGAAAGCGTTCTGGATGCCTACGGTAAGGTTATTCATATGTAATCTGCGGTTGGGGTCTTACCCTAACATTTCTTGCAGAACTGTGATTGCAGATTTGAACCGTTCACGTTGAGGTTTGTAAAACACCCAATTCTTAATTTTCTTTGAGGATACCAAGCCTGCACTAGCCAGAATTTTCATATGGCTTGTTACGGTAGGCTGAGTTAGGCCGATTTTTTCGGTGATGAAGCCCACACATACACCGTCTTGCACCAAGTCACCGTCTTTTTGCGGTGGAAAATAAGCTTCCGGGTTCATGATCCACGTCATTATGCACAGCCTGTGTTCATTTGATAAGGCACGCAAAACCGTGTTTATTGACTCTATGTTCGATTCTATATAGTTATCCATCAATATAGACCTTTCTCTATATAGCATCGCAATGATTGTAAAAGGAGTCAAGCAATGGAAGAACTTGAGCTTATTAAAAATGCAGACACGCGTGCGTCTAATTATCTTTCCAAGATAGAAGAACGTAGGGTATTCCCGTCAACTTCAGATATTAATGCATTGGACGGTTTTATTGAACCTCTGTCTGAAAAGGGACGGCCGGCGAGTGAAACGCTAGGATTGATGGATAAGCTTGGGTCGCCTGCTACTGTTGCTTCTAACGGGCCCAACTACTTTGGTTTTGTGATTGGTGCGACTTTGCCTGTATCTGCAGCGTCTGAAAGACTGGCATTGGCCTGGGATCAATGTGCTTCCAGCTTTGATGGTGGTCCATCTGCGGCGGTGTTGGAACAGCAGGCTGCAAAGTGGGTGTTGGATATTCTTGATTTACCACGGCAAAGTGCTGTGGGGTTTGGAACATCTGCAACGGCATGCGGCCTTGCCTGTTTGTCTGCGGCACGTTCATCACTACTGGCGTCTTTGGGGTGGGATTTTGAAAATGATGGCCTTATAGGTGCCCCTGAAATTAAAGTAGTTGTTCCAGATACTGCACATATTACAGTTAAAAAAGCGCTGCGCATCTTGGGATTTGGTTTGAACCGTATCATATATGCTCCGACAGATGGATACGGAAGAGTTGACCCAGCGCAACTTCCGGTGATGGATAAACACACAATCCTTTGCTTGCAAGCCGGTGAGGTTAATACTGGTGAATTCGATCAGTTTGATAAAATTATACCGATTGCAAAGAATGCGGGCGCATGGGTGCATGTCGATGGCGCATTCGGTCTTTGGGCGCGGGCATCAAAGAATTCAGAACATCTGACTTTAGATATTGATGGGGCAGATAGCTGGACAACGGATGGGCACAAATGGTTGAACACGCCTTATGACGGTGCGATTGCAATATGTCGCGACAAGGATGCACTTGCGCGCGCAATGAACAGTGACGCGGCGTATTCCACTGCATCAGCCGATGCACAAAAAAACCTGTCGCTGGAATTTTCAAGACGTGCACGTGGTATACCTATTTGGGCAGCTCTTAGAACATTGGGAAAAGATGGTGTTGCTGACATGGTTGACCAACATATCAGGCAAGCGCAATATGTTGCGTCGGAATTACAAAATACCGGGTATACGGTTTTGAACCGTGTTGTGTTAAATCAGGTATTGGTGCGAGCCAATACGGATGAAGCGACGCAAAATATTATTGAAGCCGCACAAAATTCTGGCCGAGTTTGGTTTGGTGAAACTGTTTGGCAAAACCACCCGGCTTTTCGCATTAGTGTTTCATCATGGAGAACGAAAGACACGCATATTGAACAATTAGTGAAGGTTCTAGAAGAGCTTTACCATCAAGAAAATTAAGCGAAAGCTAAGCCGACAACATATGCGACAGAGGCACAAACCCCGCCGACAAGAACGGTTTCGCCGATACAGCGGATAAGATTTTCACGTACAACCATATATCGCAACGAGCCTAAAATACATAGAGCACCAAAGGTGGCGAAAACCGATAAATTAAACGTTGAAGGTATAGGCTCTAGCACAAAATACGGGATCAGCGGGATGATACCAAAAACAATGAATGATCCGAATGTGGCTGCACCATTCAGGGCAGGGCTTTCATCTGCCGGATCGGACATGCCTATCTCATAGGTCATCATGAAATCACCGTAATAATCTGGGTAGCGTTCCAGTATATCGGCCATGCCGCTTGCGTCATCTTTAGTCATGCCTTTTCCGGAAAGAATTTCAATGGTTTCGCGGCGTTCCATTTCAGGATTGTTATGGATTTCGTATATCTCTTTGTCACGGATGGAATGGTAGAGATCCTTTTCCGATCGCGCTGACAGGAACTCGCCTAATCCCATTGCTGTGGCATCGGCAAAAAGGTTGGCAAAACCGAATAGCAAAACAGCAATTCCGCCCACTTGTGCAACGCCTTCAGCACCGGCACCAGCAAAGCCTGCTACAACTGCAAATGTCGTTACAATGCCATCATTGCCACCATAAATTATTTGCTTCAGGAATTCGCCCACTTTACTAATGTGATGCTCGCGGCCTTTGTGTTCGGCCAATGTTTCAATTTTTTCCATAATGAAGCCAGTTTTTTTGATATGTTATCACTTAAATTAAAAAGGGCCACCCCAAGGCAGCCCATAATAGGGTTGTAAAAAATTAGGCCAAGTCAAACCGATCAAGATTCATCACTTTGGTCCACGCTGCAACAAAGTCATGCACAAATGCGGCTTTTGCATCATCGGATGCATAGACTTCAGCGATAGCACGCAAGATAGAGTTTGAACCAAATATCAGATCGACACGTGTGCCTGTCCATTTCACTTTGTCGGTGGCGCGATCCCGTCCCTCGAATACATCTTCTGCATCCGAGATAGGCGACCATACTGTGCTCATATCGAGCAAGTTAACAAAGAAGTCATTATTCAACGTCTCAGATGTAGACGTAAAGACACCGTGTTGTGTTTGATCATAATTTGCATTCAAAACACGCATTCCACCGACGAGAACGGTCATCTCAGGTGCTGTCAACGTAAGCAATTGTGCGCGATCAACCAATAGTTCCTCGGCAGAAACAGTGTATTTATTCTTCATGTAGTTACGGAACCCATCTGCCGCATGCTCGAGCATATTAACAGAATCGACATCTGTTTGTTCTTGTGACGCATCCCCGCGCCCCGGAGTAAAAGGAACGTCCACTGTGTGGCCTGCGTTTTTGGCAGCTTGTTCAACGGCGGCACATCCACCCAAGACGATCAAATCCGCAAGTGAAACTGACTTGCCGCCCGACTGAGCACTATTGAAGTCCTTCTGAATTCCCTCAAGCGTTTTCAACACGGCAGCCAATTGAGCAGGTTGGTTGACCTCCCAATCTTTTTGCGGCGCAAGACGGATACGTGCGCCATTGGCACCACCACGCTTGTCGGAACCACGGAAGGTTGCTGCAGATGCCCAAGCTGTCATGACCAGTTCCGAAACGGACAGACCAGATGCAAGGATTTTGGCCTTAAGGGCGGAAATGTCCTGCGTATCTATTAAATCATGTGTTACGGCTGGTATTGGATCTTGCCATAGCAATTCTTCCGACGGAACCTCTGCGCCAAGATATAACGAGCGGGGCCCCATATCACGGTGTGTCAACTTGAACCATGCACGTGCAAATGCATCTGCAAATGCATCGGCGTCTTTGTGGAACCGCCTGGATATCGGTCCGTAAATCGGATCCATGCGTAGGGCAAGGTCGGTTGTAAACATTATGGGCGCGTGTCGTTTCGATGGGTCATGCGCATCCAACACAGCATCAGAAGCCGCCGGGTCTGTTGGAACCCACTGAGATGCACCGGCAGGGCTTTTGACTATATCCCAATCATAGCCGAATAGAGTATCGAAAAAGCTGTTGTCCCATTGTGTCGGGGTCGGGGTCCATGCACCTTCCAACCCACTGGAGATCGTGTCTGCACCGTTGCCAGTGCCATAGCTGCTTTTCCAGCCGAAGCCTTGTTCCGCGATACCTGCGGCCTCGGGTTCGGGGCCAACCATTGCTGCATCGGCGGCACCGTGTGCTTTGCCAAAGGAATGCCCGCCGGCGATCAGCGCGACTGTTTCCTCGTCGTTCATAGCCATACGCCCAAAGGTTTCGCGCATGTCGCGGGCGGCAGCAAGTGCACTGGGTTCGCCGTTCGGCCCTTCGGGGTTCACATATATCAACCCCATTTGTACGGCAGCGAGAGGGTTCTCTAGGTCACGATCACCATTATCGGCATGGCGCTTGTCGCCAAGCCATTCGGATTCGGTGCCCCAGTAAATGTCTTCTTCTGGTTCCCAGACATCCACGCGCCCGCCGGCAAAGCCGAATGTCTTAAGGCCCATCGATTCCAAAGCACAGTTTCCCGCAAGAATCATCAAATCGGCCCATGAAATCTTAGCGCCGTATTTCTGCTTGATCGGCCAAAGTAATCTACGTGCCTTGTCAAGATTCACATTGTCCGGCCAACTGTTAAGCGGTGCAAAACGTTGTGTGCCGGATGTGGCACCACCACGACCGTCTGCGGTTCGATAAGTTCCTGCGCTGTGCCACGCCATCCGAACAAAGAATGGCCCATAGTGACCGTAATCGGCTGGCCACCATTCCTGAGAATCGGTCATCAGTGAAAATAGGTCTTTTTTAAGAGCTTCAAGATCAAGGCTTTTGAATTCATCTGCATAATTGAAAGAACTGCCCATCGGGTCAGATAGTTCGGAATTCTGATGCAGGATTTTGAGGTTCAACTGATTTGGCCACCAGTCACTGTTCGAGGTGCCGCCTGCTGATGCATTCGTTTGTGCCCCGTGCATTACAGGGCATTTGCCTGAATTCTCTGTTGATTCATTATCCATGTTGATCTCCCATTTTGATTTGTATTTTCTAAACTTTCTTAAAGATTAGTTTGTGCATACATTGGCTGGCAATTTGGTAGTATATTCAATTCAAAGGCTGTTTTGGCTAATGCTAATCTCTACGTTTTCAATGATTCACCTATCAAATTCTTGCCGTAGGTTAAAGTAAAATCCCCTGTTAATTAGTGGTTTTAAATTCAAGCGTAATAACTGTTTACAGTTATCTTATTGGAGCAACTTTTTATGTGGCGTAGGTTACAGCTAAATTCCTCTGTAAATTGTGACCTGTCTGCGGCATTTCTTTAAGGACAATGGTCGCTTCAAGGGGTATATCACCAGTAACGAAGGATTTTTAATTATGCGCGACCTGAACATTCCATCTGAACGCCACCCTGAAAAGGCCCATAAGCCAGATAACATTCAGCCCAAGAAACCAAAGTGGATCAGGGTAAAGGCTCCAAGCGGGCAGGGTTATGCTGACACACGCAAGATCATGCGTGACAATAATCTGGTGACAGTGTGTGAAGAAGCGGGCTGCCCCAATGTTGGTGAATGTTGGTCACAAGGACACGCCACGATGATGATCATGGGCGAAGTTTGCACGCGCGCCTGTACGTTTTGCAACATTGCAACGGGTAAGCCGCCAGAGGATCTGGACGTGTTTGAGCCCGGTCGTGTTGCCGATGCAGTGAAAAAACTGGAATTAAAGCACGTTGTGATCACATCAGTTGATCGCGACGATGTGAAAGATGGTGGGGCGGAACATTTTGCGCAAACTATTCGCGCTATACGCAAACAATCCCCAAATACGACGATTGAGGTTCTTACACCTGATTTTATCAGATGTGACGATAGTGCCTTGGAAGTGGTGGTAAAAGCCCGTCCGGATGTGTTTAACCACAATTTGGAAACGGTGCCGGGATTGTATCCTGAAGTACGCCCCGGAGCGCGGTATTTTCATAGCCTGCGATTACTGCAACGCGTCAAGGAACTTGATCCAACAATGTTTACCAAATCCGGTATCATGGTGGGACTGGGCGAAGACCGTCAAGCGGTGATGCAAGTTATGGATGATATGCGTGCAACTGATCTGGATTTTCTGACCATCGGGCAATATTTGCAACCGACACCGAAACACCATGTGCTTGATCGTTTCGTAACCCCAGAAGAGTTTGCAGCATATGAAAAAGCCGCGTATGGCAAAGGGTTCCTGATGGTTTCGGCGACACCACTTACGCGTTCAAGTTATCATGCAGGGGACGATTTTGCGCGGTTGCGCAAAGCACGTATGAAAGCCTTAAGTTAGTAAGCTTCATTAGCTCCGCGCAAACCATAATCCATTTGTATATCAGGCGCGTTTTAGTTTACGCCCTTTTGGTTTGGCTTTCCCTCTGCCTTTGTCGCCACCAAATTTCCTGTTGGGATTGGGGCGGGCACGGGGCTTGCGCCCTTCCGGTTTTTCTTCCATCGGAATGACAGCTGCGGTCAGACCTTCAAGATGTGCCAACGGGATGGATTTTTTGATCAGCTTTTCAATGTCGCGTAATTGTTTTTGCTCGTCGGGTGCGCAAAAAGAAATAGCACGGCCTGATGCTCCGGCACGCGCGGTCCGACCAATACGGTGGACGTATGATTCAGGTACATTTGGTAGATCATAGTTGATAACAATCTCAATGCCCGGAATATCAATGCCACGTGCGGCAATGTCTGTTGCGATTAAGACTGCAGTTTTGTTCTTGCGAAAATCCTCTAACGCGCGTTGGCGTTGACCTTGGGATTTGTTGCCATGAATTGCGTCAGCTTTAATATCCTGTGTTCCAAGCCATTTTACCAGTTTATCTGATCCATGTTTCGTGCGTGAAAAAACTAGTATACGTTTGCCAGGATTTTGCTTAACAATACGTTCCAGTGCCAGACCTTTGTTCATCTTAACCAGATGCATAAGCTTTTGTGTAACTTTTTCAGCGGTCGTGTTTTCCGGGGCGACAGCCACATTCACCGGATCTTTCAGATGATCTGCTGCCAGTTCGCGGATCAGTTTCGGCATAGTTGCGGAAAACAGCAAAGTTTGACGTTGTTCGGCCAATTTTGGAAGTATCCGTTTGATGGCGGGCATAAAGCCGATATCCATCATCTGATCGGCTTCATCCAATACAATATAAGTCGTTTGATCAAGACGCAATGCGCGCTGATCTACCAGATCTTCCAGACGGCCAGGTGTGGCCACAAGAACATCGACGCCGCGCGATAAGGCCTGCATTTGTTTGCGAATTGGTGCACCACCAATAGCTACTGCGAAATCAAGCGGTAATTTTTTACCCATATCGCGCAAGTTTTTGTGGATTTGCATTGCTAATTCGCGGGTTGGTGTCAGGATCAAAACACGGGCAGAGCGGCCTTTGCGTTCAATCGGGTCAGCTAATAAACGATGCAGAATGGGCAAAGCAAATGCAGCTGTCTTACCTGTTCCGGTTTGTGCCAGCCCAACAATATCGCGCCCTTTCAGTACGGCGGGGATGGCCTGATCCTGAATAGGAGTTGGTGTCGAATATCCTAGAAACGATAAAGACTTAACAAGCAGCGGATCCAAACCCAATTTTGCAAATGCAGAGGCATCACTTGTGGGTGTTTCTTCAATGATTTTTGCTTCGGCAGCTTTTTCTTTTGGTGTTTTCTTTTTTGGGCGTGGGCGCGGGGCTTCACCCGTGAGTAAGGTAAAATCAGCACCTGCCTTGCGACCGGTTTCCGTATCGGTGTTTAAATTAAACGATACACGAACACCTTCTTCTAAATCTTTCATGCCCGCAGCTTTTAAAGCCTTCATATGGACAAATACATCATTTTCATCGGTATCGGGTTTTATGAATCCGATGCCCTTTTTGGCATCATACCAAAGCACAGTTCCTGTTAGCATATCGCTCTTTCAAAAAGGCGCAGCCATCAGTTACAGGCGCGCGTTAAGGGATTGGCGGA
>JAJFHY010000151.1 GCA_021775375.1 Amylibacter sp.
ACCCATAACGGCACTGGATTTAAGCAAACCACGACGTGTAAATTTGGACATAGATTTCCTCCCATGTTCTAGTACGATCTGAACCTCCCAGAACGCCGCACCAGTGTCTTTCGACATGTGCAGAATAGAACAAATAGTAACATTTACAATAAATAACTGATTTTGCTTATTTATTTTGTAAATTTTTTAAATTTACATAACACCAAAATGTAAATATATTTACTATAGTCAATATTTCCGTTTAAAATTAAAGGAAAAGCAGATATGTCACGCAGCTTGCTTGGAACACGTATTCGTGAAAACCGCCGATCAAAAAAGATAAGTCAGACAGAGCTTGCAAAACAAGCAGGTATTTCTGCATCATATCTGAACCTGATTGAACATAATCGTCGGGGAATCGGCGGTAAAACTTTATTGGCTTTGGCGCGGGTATTAAAGGTAGATCCACGCGCATTTACCGAAGGTGCAGATCAGGCTCTTGTCGGGCGTGTAAATCAAGCGGCCGCAGCCACCCCGACAATTGCATGCGAAGTCGATAAAACAGAAGAGTTCATCGCAAGGTTCCATGGGTTTGCTAGACTGATAGGCAGACAGTACGACCGCGCCAAGGCGCAGGATGAAGCACTTCAGGCCGTTTCGGATCAAATGAACAGTGATCCGTTTTTCTCTGAAGCGATGCATTTGATGCTAACAAATATAACAACCATTAAATCCACGGCTGAAATCCTGTCTGATGGTGAAGCCGTACCGGATGACTTGAAGGAACGCTTTCTATCAAACCTGTTAAACGAGACCGAACGGTTGGCACAAACAGCTACAGATGTATTGCAGCATTTTGAGCCGAGCACACAAAGTGATGGTGCGGCTGATGATACTGCCCCGACTGAGACTATCCTTGAAAAAAACGATTTCTTTATTGAGCAAATCGAAGGTAATTTCATTTCTCCCTATGATTATGTTGCGCGCCTTAAATTATCAAAACCCGACGAGAATGAAGCCTTGGATGCTTTAACCAGCTACAGCTCTATTGCGCGTAAACTTCCAATTGACACTTTTTTAAAGGCAGCCAAGCAACAGAGTTATAACCCGATTGCGTTGTCCCAAATACTGGACGTTTCATTAAACGTTGTATTACGGCGCCTAGCTTACCTGCCAAAGCATGATGATATTCCACGCTTTGGTATGTTGGAATGTGATGGTTCCGGAGCAGTTATTTTTCGCAAACAATTGCCAACTTTGTCACTCCCCAGATATGGCAGTGCGTGCCCGTTATGGCCGATATACCGAAGCCTGAGCCAGCCACTGCAACCGATAAAGGCATTTATCAATACACCTACCGGTGAACGTTTTCTGACATATTCGATAACCCGATATGTGGACCAAAATAATATTGGGCTGCCTTCACGGACAAATGCGATTATGGTCTTTACGCCTGATTATGAAATGTTTTTATCAAAGCCTGAAATCGCTCTGCAAACGAACTTGGCTGTTGGCCTGCAATGTTCCGTATGTCCCCGTGATAATTGTGCAGCCCGCAGGGCAAAATATCTATTGCAATAATCCTGTTTGCCAAAACGCGGAATTATTCTAAGTTACATGAGTCATGTCTTCAGGGAGGGGTTTGTGTCAAAATCAGTTTTGATCGTCGAAGACGAACCATTTATATTAGAGGCCCTATCATTCCTGTTAAAGCGTGAGGGTTTGAATGTTGTCGCTTTTACAGACGGTGATGGTTGCGTGGAACATATCCAGTCAATTAAACCGGATTTGGTGATATTGGATATGATGCTGCCCAACAGAAGTGGTATGCAAATTTTAGAAGACCTGCGGGCAATAGATAATTTTAGCAACCTTCCCGTCCTTATGTTAACTGCCAAAGGCCAAAAGAAGGATCGCGCAGCTGCTGAACAGGCTGGTGTTAGCCTGTTTATGACGAAGCCTTTCGCGAACAAAGAAATTATCAGAAATGTACACAGGCTTTTGGGCATATGACTGAAAAACAATCATTTGATGCTATGAATAAAAAGTCACGGGGCAGTCGGAAAAAACGAGATATTGCCCTTATTTTACCTATAATCGGTATAATATTATTGTTAACACCAGTTTTAAAATCCTTTGCCGTTGGTGATGAAGCATCAAGTTTGACAAGTGTAATGCTGATTATATTCGGTGTATGGGCAGGCTTGATAGCAGCCGCATTTCTTCTTTCGCGTGCATTAATATCTGAAATTCGGAATAAATAATGCTATCATTCAATATTCTTGTCTCCATCTGCTTGATATATGTAATCATACTTTTCATGGTGGCTGCGCTTGCAGAACAAAGAGCACAGAAGAATAAGCTGTCATTCCTGCATTCGCCGATTGTTTATACGCTTTCGATCTCTGTTTATTGCACTGCATGGACGTTTTATGGCGCGGTTGGTTCCGCTGCACGCAACGGGCTGGAGTTTTTTGCAATTTACCTTGGCCCGACGTTGGTTTTTATCGGTTGGTGGTGGTTTTTGCGCAAATTGGTTCGCATAGGTAACACGCAACGCATCACATCAATTGCAGACCTGATTTCGTCACGTTACGGCAAAAGCAACCTACTGGCTGTCGTCGTAACCCTGTTGGCAGTCATCGGCACCACCCCTTACATCGCGCTGCAGCTGCAATCACTCACATTAAGCTTTGCCGTATTTACACAAAAAAATGCCAATGCGCCATCATCTGCCATCACCGCCTTATTTATCGCGTTTGGCCTGGCTGCATTCACCGTTGTTTTTGGTACGCGTAATTTGGATGCAAATGAACGTCATCACGGCGTTATCACGGCCATTGCATTAGAAGCTATTGTGAAATTGATCGCGCTTCTTTCTGTTGGTATTTTTGTGGTTTGGTTTGTTGCCGACGGCCCAACCGAGGTTCTGGCAAATGCTGAAAGAATGTTACCGAAAACAACAGGTGTTTTCACACCGCGGTGGGTTACTTTAACCTTTTTATCGGGTGCAGCAATCATTTGTTTACCACGTATGTTCCAAGTTATTGTCATCGAAAATGACGCGGAAAAACATCTGGCAACTGCCAGTTGGGCTTTTCCGCTATATCTTTTTTTAATGTGCCTCTTTGTGGTTCCCATTGCGGCCACAGGTTTGGAAATATTGCCAGAAGGTTCTAATCCTGACCTGTTTGTTTTAACCATTCCTTTGGCTATGGGGCAGGAAGCCATAGCGGCACTCGCATTTCTAGGCGGATTTTCATCGGCCACATCAATGGTGATTGTTGCCGCAATCGCACTTTCCACAATGGTATCAAACCACATTGTCTTACCGCTTTGGCTACGCCGCGTACAGGCGCGTAGCCCCGAGAGTGACGATGTGCGCTCGATCCTTTTAAGATCGCGGCGTATCAGTATCGTTGGTATTTTGGGTCTGGGTTATCTGTACTACCAGTTCACTGGCGGAACATCCGCACTTGCGTCTATCGGTCTGATTGCATTTTTGGGTGTGGCACAGGTTCTACCGGCTTTATCTTTCGGCTTGTTCTGGCGCAATGCCACAAGAACGGGTGCATTGGCCGGGATCATGGTGGGCTTTACTATCTGGGCCTATACATTGTTCCTACCAAGTTTTGACGGCAGCTTTATTCTGACAAATGATATTATGGAAAATGGACTTTGGGGGTTGTCAATTCTGCGCCCGCACGCACTGTTTGGGATAAATATTCCAGACCCGTTGGTACATGCTGTTTTCTGGTCGCTATTCTTGAACTTGTTTGCCTTTGTTACATTGTCATTGATGACGACCCCAAAACCACTGGAAAACCTTCAGGCACTACAGTTCACCAATGTCTTTGGCATGTCATCACAACGTCATATGCCAAGCTCGATCTCAACCTCTGAAGATCTGTTCGTGCTGGCACAACGAATTGTTGGACGAACTCGGGCAGCAAGGTTATTCGAGCAAAAAGCCAAAGAGCAAGGCAAACCACACGGTCTGCCCGATCCAACATCCGAATTCATTATAACGCTTGAGCGTGAATTTGCGGGGTCTGTTGGTGCCGCAACCGCACATGCGATGATGGCACAAATATCTGGCCGCGAAACTGTTTCTGTAGAAGAGTTGATTGCGGTTGCGGATGAAACTGCGCAGGTGATGGAATATTCAGCCCGTCTTGAAAAGCAATCAACAGAATTGGCTGAGACGGCAAAAGAATTACGCCGCGCGAATAATAAACTAACCAAATTAAGCCAGCAAAAGGATGATTTTTTAAGTCAGGTCAGCCATGAATTACGTACACCAATGACATCCATAAGATCTTTTTCGGCGATCCTGATGAATGACGGTGAAATTGATCGAGAACAATTCGCGCGATTTTCGTCCATTATTAATGATGAGAGTCAGCGATTAACCCGTATCCTTGATGACATTCTCGATCTTAGTTTTTTGGAAAGCGGTAAAGTTAAATTAAATTTGCAGGTTAAAAATATGGGCGAAATGCTTGAGCAATCGATCACTGCCAGTAGCACTTCTTATGACATGTCAAATGTAGACATTCGATTGTCTAAAAAGTTCCATGACGTTAAATTATTAACGGATGCGGATCGCTTAACCCAAGTGTTCATCAACCTGATATCAAATGCGATAAAGTATAACAACAAACCCAAGCCAATTATAAAAATTGATCTGGCAGAAACACCTGATTATATAACAGCTATAATTTCCGACAACGGCCCCGGGATTTCCGAAGGCGATCGCGAAATTATCTTTGAGAAATTTTCAAAACTGTCTTCGGGAGGTGCTGCAAGCGGTGTCGGATTAGGCCTGTCAATTTGCGCCGAGATCATGCGAAACCTTGGCGGCAATATCAGTTTTAAACCGTCAGATTCAGGTGCAACTTTTGAAGTTAAAATACCCAAAAAGACCGACAATCACGACGCTAGGTAATTGACGACAAACAACACAAATGCCTATTAGTTACGTGTATCACAATTTTACAACCAAAGGCCCATTTATGTACAACGCTGACGAGACCGATATTCGCTTTGCAATTCGCCACATTATTGGCATGGAAGCCGTTACGGAACTTGCACCATTTGCGGATTACGACGCTGATATATGCGATGCGGTATTATCAGAAGCAGCCAAACTTGCCACTGAAGTTATCGCACCGCTAAACCATTCAGGTGATGCAGGGTCAAAATGGCATCCCGACAATACAGTCACAACACCCGCGGGATTTGCAAATGCATTTAAAGCATTAGGCGAAGGCGGTTGGACTGGCATTGGGACGGCCGAAGAATATGGCGGCCAAAATATGCCTGAAATTCTGTGCGCGGCGGCACGCGAGATGTGGCATTCAGCAAATATGGGGTTCGCATTATGCCATTTGCTGACAGAGGGCCTGATCCACGCGTTACAAACATCTGCCTCTGATGCGCAAAAACAAATGTTCATTCCACCGATGGCCGAAGGCCGCTGGACAGGCACTATGAACCTTACGGAAAGTCAGGCGGGTACCGATCTTGCCTCTATCAGAACGCAAGCCATTCCAGATGGCGATCACTACCTGATCAAAGGTCAAAAGATTTTCATCACTTACGGCGAACATGACATGTCCGAAAATATTGTACATCTTGTACTGGCCAGAACACCAAACGCACCGACGGGTGTTAAGGGAATTTCGGTGTTTATCGTACCGAAGTTTATGGTCAATGAGGATGGATCACTTGGGGCACGCAACGATGTGAAATGTGTTTCAATCGAACATAAGATGGGCATTAACGGTTCACCAACAGCCATATTGCAATATGGCGAGAATGAAGGTGCAATCGGTTATTTGGTTGGTGAAGAGAACCAAGGATTGAACATCATGTTTAACATGATGAACCACGCCCGTTTCGGTGTTGGCATTCAAGGTCTGTCGATCTCTAGCCGCGCCTATTATCAGGCATTGAGCTATGCGCAGGAACGCAAACAAGGCACGCCTTTGGATTGTAATGCGGGAGATGCAATTATTCACCACCCGGATGTGATGCGACTGTTGGCGACAATGCGGGCCGAAATCGAAGCAATGCGACCAATGGCACTATATGGCGCCGTTGCACTGGATCACGGCCATTACGATACAGGCGAAGCAAAAGCCCGTTGGCAGTCCCGCGCGGAGCTGATGGTACCGATCATCAAAGGTTGGATGACGGAACGTTCCATCGATATCGCATCTAACGGTGTCCAAGTGCACGGGGGCATGGGATTTATTGAGGAAACCGGAGCAGCCCAACACCTGCGTGATGCACGTATCTTACCGATCTATGAAGGCACCACAGCTATTCAGGCCAATGATTTGATGTTCCGTAAAACATTGCGCGATCAAGGTGTGGCAGTAAGGGCCCTGATTGAAGATATACGCGCTGAAGCGGATGAACCTCTGTTAGCTGCTGTTCAAGATGCTGAAATTGCGTTGGATCATATATTAACAGGTGGTCTATCCGCACGCGAAGCCGCGGCTGTCTCGGTGCCCTATCTGATGATGCTTGGCTATCTAACAGGTGGCTGGATGGCGTTGAAAAACAAACAGGCTGCAATCGCACAAAAAGGATCCGGTGAGTGGAGTGATAACTTCCTGAACGCAAAAGCCGCACATGCTGACGTTTATGCAGCCCATAGCTTGCCAAACGTGGCATCATTGGCTCAAACTATCCTGAATGGATCAAAATCAATCGAAGCCATGGATGCAAACTGGTTTACTGCGTAAAATCACATTGATCTTTCCCTGTGAACCTGTTCATTTCCGTTGCACTAGCAGAGGTTTAGACTATGGCAAAATGGGATTTTTGGATTGATCGCGGGGGTACCTTTACCGATATAGCCGCACGCAATCCCAGGGGTGAAATAATCACCCACAAACTACTGTCCGAAAATCCCGAAGCCTATAAGGATGCAGCT
>JAJFHY010000152.1 GCA_021775375.1 Amylibacter sp.
CGTTAGCCTGTTGGCAATGGCGGCACTTTTCCATGTGGCCGATAGTACACAAGTGATTGCTCTTGGCCTGTTGCGCGGTGTGCAGGATGCCCGCGTGCCGCTGATTATGGCTGTGATCAGCTATTGGGTGGTTGGCATTCCTGCGGGCTATCTGTTCGGGTTTGTCTGGGGGTATGGCGCGGTTGGTATCTGGGCGGGTCTGGTCTGTGGCTTGACACTGGCAGCGGTATTGCTGAACTATCGGTTCTGGACACGAAGCTGGATTACGCCATGAAAAGCGACATCTCGATATCCGTCATCAATGCCCATGCAGAAGGCGAGGTCGGCAATGTGATTGTAGCAGGTGTTGAGCCTCCGCCGGGGGATACGCTTTGGCAGCAAATGGAGTGGCTGCACACCGATCAAAGCTTGCGCAATCTGTTGCTGAACGAGCCGCGCGGCGGGGTGTTTACCCATTTCAACCTGTTGGTGCCACCAAAAGATCCGCCTGCTGCGTACGGTTTTTTAACGATGGAACCGGAACACACGCCGCCGATGTCAGGGTCAAACTCTATCTGTGTTGCAACCGTGTTGTTGGACACAGGTCGTGTGCCGATGGTGGAACCCGTGACCGCGTTTTATCTGGAAGCTGCCGCAGGGCTGGTGCATGTGCGTGCGCAATGTAAGGACGGCAAGGCCACATCGGTGCGGATCACCAATGTACCTGCGTTTGCGTCCCGTCTGGATGCGCCTTTAGAGGTGGCTGGCTTTGGTACGTTAAACGTCGATATCGCCTTTGGCGGTGACAGTTTCGTCATTGTGCCCGCGCGTGATCTGGGATTTGAAGTTACGCCGGATGAGGCCCGCGATCTGGCAATAGCGGGTGCGCAAATTACAAAGGCCGCGAATGAACAACTGGGTTTCAGCCACCCGCTGAATGACTGGTCTATCATATCTTTTTGTCAATTCACCTTGCCCACCGGTTTTGAAGACGGGGTGATGACGGGCAAAAGTACGGTGGTCATCGACCCCGGTAAACTGGACCGATCACCCACGGGCACTGGCTGTTCGGCACGTATGGCAACACTTGTGGCACGCGGGCAGTTGCAAGTGGGTGACGCCTTTATTGGCCGCTCGATTATCAATTCGCGCTTTGACTGCAAGGTGGAAAGCCTGACCGATCTGAACGGCACACCCGCGATTATCCCAAGCATCGAGGGCCGCGCGTGGATATTCGGCGAAAGCACGATTTTACGCGACCCGAACGACCCGTGGCCCGAGGGTTATCGGTTGTCGGACACATGGCCGAAGATGGTGTAGGGTGGTGGGATTTCGCTATGCGTTTCAAAAGTAAACAAAGCAATTACAATCGGTTAACCATATGTCCCAGTTGGGACATTACGGGGCTGTATAGAGCAGTTCCAGCCATTTATCGGTGCTGAAGATACCGCCACTCCATTTTTTATCATAATCAACCAGCGGATCAGCTTTGATGGCTTGCTCCAGTGTTTTGCCCTCTTTTTTCAGATCAATCACACTGGCGTTTGTAAAGGTCAGCATATCCTGAAAAGCAATCAGATCAGCACGGCTGGCCAGCGGCCCGTGACCGGGGATAATTTTTGTGTTATCGTCAGTGGTTGCGATCAGTTTTTGTACCGCTGCTATCAGCCCAAGGATACTGCCGCCATTATCGACGTCGATAAACGGATACATACCGTTGAAAAACAAATCGCCCGTGTGCACGATATTGGCGTCTCTGAAATAAACCACACTGTCTCCATCACTATGAGCGCGGGGGAAATAAACCGCGTCAAGCCGGTTTCCATTCAGATCGAACTGCATCTTTTTTGTAAAAGTGACATTGGGCAGGGCATTGTCTGGCAAGGCTTTATTGGTGACGTTAAAGGCTTTTATATGTGTATCTTTCGCCAATCTTTTGCGGGTATTTATCTGGCTTATGATAGTTGTATCTTTGTTTTGCAGAACTTTGTTCCCGCCTGTGTGATCGCGGTGATAATGCGTGTTCAAAACGAAACGCGGCGGGGTTGTGCCGCCCAGATCTTCAATGGTTTTCAACAGGACGGGGACGGTTTTTTCCAACTGGTCATCAATGACAAAAGTGCCGTCGGGGCCTGTCATTACCCCGATATTTCCACCGCCTTTGCCTGACAGCATATAGATGTTTTCAGCAAGGGTTGTGACCTCTAGCTTCGGCTCTGCGGCTTTTGAAACGCCGGGGAGTATCAGGGCTATTGTCAGGGCTGCGAAAATGGTTTTCATCGGGCGTTTCCTTGGATTGAACAGGCGTTTTCCCAGATTAGAACGCAGAGCGGCCATGACAAAGGAAATTACGGCTTTGAGGCGGATGCTCACCCAGAATTGATCGCAGGTTACAGAAATGGGTCGTGCGCGTAGGTGACTTTTGCCAGATAAAGCCCGTGTGCCGGGCAAACCGGGCCACAAGCGGCACGGTTAGCGGCCTCAAGTGCTTGTTTGACGTTCACAGGATCCCAACGGCCAGAACCCACACGTCCCAATGTTCCGACGAAACTGCGCACCTGATTGTGCAAAAAGCTGCGGGCGCGAATGGTGAAACGGTATTCAGTGCCGTATGGCCGCGCGTGTTCGGTGATGTTCAATGCATCAAGAGTTTTAATCGGCGATTGCGCCTGACAAATCGTTGAGCGAAAAGTTGTGAAGTCGTGTTTCCCGATCAGATGATTGGCGGCTTCTTGCATTGCGGCAACGTCGAGCGCGTGATTGATCTGCCAAAGCAGTCCCGCTTCATGGGTTGCAGGGGCACGGCGTGACAAAAGGCGGTACGTGTAATCGCGCTGGATAGCGTCAAATCGCGCGTGAAAATCATCCCCGACACGGGCGGCTTGTAAGATGGCGACAGGATTTGGTTTCAGGTGGTAATTCAGGGCCTCTGACAGGCGGAACTCTTGCCAATCACCTTGCAGATCAACATGGGCGACCTGCGCGTAAGCATGAACGCCAGCATCAGTACGCCCAGCCCCTTGTATGCCTGCGCAATCAGGCTCCAGCTTTTGCAACGCTTCCTCAATGGCTTGCTGGACAGAGGGCACATCCCGCTGTTTTTGCCAGCCTGCAAAGGGCTTGCCGTGGTATTCTATTTTTAAAGCATATCTGGGCATGGCGGCAGCGTTACCCTGTCAGGGTGATTTTGCCAAGACCCCCTGTAAAATGCGTATTTATGTGATTAAGTGATTGGTAAGATGAAAAGGCGTAGATTGAATGCTTGGTACGGTTATTGACGGCATTGCCCGGAATGCGGAACGGGTGGTGGATAGTGTTTCAGAAAGCCTGTTCGAGCCCGTGATCCGCCTTGGCGTAACGGGCTTGTCGCGTTCAGGCAAGACGGTGTTTATTACGTCATTGGTGGCGAACCTGTTGGATCGCGGGCGCATGCCGCAGTTAAGCGCTGCAGCCGAGGGTCGGATTGTTTCTGCGTTTTTACAACCACAGCCCGATGATACAGTACCGCGCTTTGATTATGAGACGCATTTGGCGGCGATGACGGGCGCGCATCCGCGTTGGCCGCAATCAACCCGTTCTGTCAGCCAGTTGCGCCTGTCGTTTCGGGTGCAGCCCACTGGTATAATCGGTGGATTTCGCAGCCCGCGTGTTGTGCATCTGGATATCGTGGATTATCCGGGCGAATGGCTGCTGGATTTACCGCTGATGGGGCTGAGTTTTGAGGAATGGTCACGTCAGGCTTTGGCGTTGGCTGAAAAACGCCACGCGCAATCAAAAGATTTTCTGGATTTATTGGCGAATGTGGATGCCAGTGCACCATTGGACGAGTTGGCTGCGCAATATTTGGCGAAAAGTTTTACCGATTACCTGTCGGCCAGCCGTACGGCGGGGTATTCGGCCTGTGCGCCGGGCCGGTTTTTGATGCCGGGGGATCTGGAAGGTTCACCCGCGTTAACTTTTTGTCCACTGCCCGAGGCCGCATCCAAGCGGGGGTCGCTTTACCGAGAATTTTCACGGCGGTTTGATGCATATAAGGCAAAGGTGGTAAAACCTTTCTTTCGCGATCACTTTGCCAAGATCGATCGCCAGATCGTATTGGTTGACGCACTTGGTGCGGTACATTGCGGGCCGCCTGCCGTTGCGGATTTGAAGCTGGCAATGGTGGATGTGTTGCAAGCGTTCAAACCCGGACAGAACAGCTGGTTATCCGGCATATTGGGCAAACGGCGGGTAGAGAAAATCCTGTTTGCTGCAACCAAAGCGGATTATTTGCACCATAGCCAACACGCACAACTGTCAGACCTGATGGAGGCATTGCTACGTGAGGCGCGTGATCGTGCGTCGTTTTCGGGGGCGGAAACGGGCAGTATTGCACTGGCCAGCCTGCGCACTACGATTGAGGAAACACATAACCACGAAGGCGCGGCTTTGGACTGTGTGCGCGGCACGCTTTTGGACACGGGTAAAGACGTCGCGATGTATGCCGGCAAGTTGCCGGACGATCCGTCCGAGATCATAAATGCGGCTACTGACGGGGCACAGGATTGGCTGGATGCGGATTATACTGTGATGAAGTTTGCGCCTGCGAAAATCACCCTGAAGCCGGGATTTGGCCCGCCGCATATCAGGCTGGATAATGCAGTGGAGTTTTTACTGGGGGATCGTTTGACATGAAGAAAAAATCCGTTGTGATTGATCTTGAACCAACCGGGAAAAAAACTGCGCGTCCGACACCTGCGGATGTGCCTGCTGTGCCCGAAGCGTCGCCAACCGCGGTTCAAATGGCCGCCACGCATATGGCTGCACGAAAACCGTCACGTATGGGGCAGCTTTTCGCAGCAGTGCTGGTTACCCTGATCGGTTTTGTGGTTTCGATTGCGTTTTGGGATTTTGTCACCGGCATGATGGCGCGGAACCTGTGGTTGGGGCGCGTGGCATTGACCCTGACAGTTTTGCTTGTTCTGGGCTTGTTATTTTACGGGATGCGGGAACTTGCAGCCTTTGCGCGTTTGCAGCGTTTAGACGGATTGCGCCAAGCTGCACGCGCTGTTTACGAGCGCGCTGATCTGCAGGATGCCCGCAAATATTCTGATCAGTTGGCACGGCTTTACAGTGACAGGCATGATCTGAGCTGGGCATTTGGCAAATTGTCGGATCAGAGCGGGGATATACTGGATGCAGATGCGCATATGGCTTTGGTTGAAAGGACTGTTGTGGCCGAAATGGATGGGCAGGCGGTCAGAATAATAGAGGCGGCTGGCCGTCAGGTGGCCACGGCGACGGCCCTTATTCCATTGGCCTTGGCTGATGTAGTGATAGCATTGGTCGCCAATATTCGGATGATCCGACGCATTGCCGAGATTTATGGCGGGCGATCAGGGGTTTTTGGATCATGGCGATTGATGCGTGCAGTGGCCGCTCATTTGGTCGCAACAGGGGCGGTTGCTATTGGTGACGATATGATCGGGTCGATTGCGGGGGGCAGTGTTCTCTCGAAACTGTCGCGCCGTTTTGGCGAAGGGGTTATCAACGGCGCTTTGACCGCGCGTGTCGGTGTGGCCGCGATGGAACTTTGCCGACCCATGCGGTTTCAGACAGTTAAAAAACCGTCCGTTACAGGGGTGATGAAGCGGGCTTTGACAGGGGTTTTCAGCAAAGCCTAAAGCAGGCTCGGCGGTTGGTCAGGATCAGGGTTGCGGTAGATCATACCCATTTGCAAACCGCGTCCGATGCGCCGTGCGAATGCGTTGAAACTATCGGCCTGTGGCGGTGTTAAAATATCGCGCAAACACTCTTCAAACAAATCCAGCCAAATCGGGAAATGCTCGGCGTGCACATGCGGAGTGGACATATGTACCGCCATCGGATTGCCCGAATAGCTGCGTTCATGCAGGATAGCATTGGCCCAGAAGTTAGCGATTTTCGCTTCATGCGGGGCCCATGCATCGCGCGTAGCAGGGATACTTTTGGCGAAAACAGGGCCAAGGGTCGGGTGACCGCGAATGCGTTTGTAAAAGACGGCGACGACCCGTTCTATGTCTGCGCGCGTCACATCTATGCGTGGTGGCAAGGTGCTAGACAAAGGCCAAAACCACAATCAGGCCTACGGGCAAATACACCAGAAAATTGAAAAAAGACCGCATCAATCCAGCATCCGATTCCGGATCAACATTGAACCTTTTGCACAGGAATGTTCCCGGCCACAAAAGCGTGTCTGCAATTTTCATCAGCATCGTTGATTCCTTAAATCGGTATTCAGTTTGCGTAATTTATAGGGTTTTAATTCCGCATTGTAAATGCTAATATAAAGCCATGCAGTTGAGTAAGTTCACAGATTACGGTTTGCGCTTGTTGATGCATCTGATGGTGGCAACACCTGCGCGGGTGTCGGTCAAACAAATTGCTGAAACTTTCGATATATCAGAACATCATATGGCCAAGGTTGCGTCCCATCTTGCCAAAGGCGGGTTTATTCTGTCCGGTCGTGGGCGGACGGGTGGTCTAACCCTTGCCAAACTACCGCATGAGATTTCGATCGGCGAAGCGGTGCGTTATCTTTCAGGTGATGTGTCTGTGGCGGAATGTTTCAACGTAGGCCCCTGCGAATGCCGCGCCTTTGCACAATGCGGTTTGCGCGGGCCATTATATGAAGCACAACAAGCTTTTTTTGCAGTGTTGGATCGCTATACGCTGGACGATGTGGTCGCCCGCAAAGGTCTGATGAAAGAGTTGCTGGACGTATAGCAAACCTCGCCCTATAAGGCACGCATGGCAACCGTATTAAACATCATTATACGAATTACTGGCCCGGCACTTTAAACGTGAAGTGACCGGGGATAAGCGTATGGAATATCCGCGCTGACCAAGAAAAGCCAAAGAAATTCATGATACTGGAAGAAACTTATGTGTGCTGACACGCCCGAATACAAAGACACTTTAAACCTGCCGAAAACCGATTTCCCGATGCGCGCAGGCCTGCCGAAACGCGAACCCGAATGGCTGGAACGCTGGGAACGTATCGGCATTTATGATCGCTTGCGTGAAAAACAGGGTCGTGAGAGTTTCGTTTTGCACGATGGACCTCCTTATGCCAACGGGCATTTGCATATCGGGCACGCACTGAACAAGATACTGAAAGACATGGTGGTGCGCAGCCAACAGATGATGGGCAAGGACAGCCGCTATGTTCCGGGCTGGGATTGTCACGGGCTGCCGATTGAATGGAAGATCGAAGAACAATACCGCGCCAAGGGTAAAAACAAAGACGACGTGCCTGTGGTCGAGCTACGGCAAGAATGCCGCAAATTTGCCGAAGGCTGGATTGATGTTCAACGTGATGAATTCAAGCGTCTGGGTATCACCGGCAAGTGGGACGATCCGTACCTCACGATGAACTACCACGCCGAAGCGGTTATTGCGGGCGAGTTTATGAAGTTCGTGATGAACGGCTCTTTATATCAGGGCTCGAAGCCCGTGATGTGGTCACCGGTTGAAAAAACCGCGCTGGCCGAGGCGGAAATCGAGTATCACGACCATAAATCGCACACAATCTGGGTGCCGTTTCAAGTTGAACAAGTGACCGCGGATGATGAGCGCGCCGCGTTGTTGAAACAAGCGCGTGTTGTAATCTGGACAACAACACCTTGGACGATCCCGCAAAATAAAGCGGTCTGCTACAACCCGACGCTGGATTACGCTTTGTATGAAGTGACAAATGCGCATGAGGGGAACTGGGCCAAAGAGGGCGATCTTTATATCATGGAGCATAAGCTGGCTTTGGCTGCTTTCACTGCTGCCAATATTGAAGAGGACGGGTTTGCGTATCTGGGTGATGTCAGCAATGAAGAACTGGCAAGCATGGTTTTAGCGCACCCGCTGAAAGGTATTGCAGGTGCTGATGGTTATTGGGACTATGAGGTCCCGATGCTGGACGGTGATCACGTGACCAATGAAGCCGGGACAGGTTTCGTGCATACGGCGCCTAGCCACGGTGCGGACGATTATGAAGTCTTTATGAAGCGCAATT
Source organism: Amylibacter sp. (assembly GCA_021775375.1). Lineage (GTDB taxonomy): Bacteria > Pseudomonadota > Alphaproteobacteria > Rhodobacterales > Rhodobacteraceae > Amylibacter. The sequence continues at coordinate 8,006 of JAJFHY010000152.1, forward strand.
GGCTGGATCGTTTAACCCACCATGTCGGTGAAGATAGCGAGTTTTTACCGCATGTGCCATTGTTTGCAGGTTTGCAGGTCTTTGATCGCAAAGGCAAAGAAGGCAAGGCCAACAGCGCGATTATTGCCAAGCTGGTGGAAGCGGGCGGGTTAATCGCACGCGGTCATGTGAAGCACAGCTACCCGCATTCATGGCGCTCCAAAGCGCCGGTTATTTTTCGCAATACGCCGCAATGGTTTGTGGCAATTGATCGCGACCTGAATGACGGGATGGACATGCATGGCAAATCCATCCGCACCCGTGCGTTGACAGAAATTGACAATGTGACCTGGACACCGAAATCAGGCCGTAACCGGCTTTATTCAATGATCGAGGCGCGGCCCGATTGGGTAATGTCGCGGCAACGGGCTTGGGGGGTTCCTCTGACCTGTTTCGTGAAAAAAGATGCGCTGCCAACAGACCCTGATTTCATCTTGCGTGATGCTGCGGTGAACGCGCGGGTTGTTGAAGCGTTTGAAGCTGAAAGTGCTGATTGCTGGTTCGAAGACGGTGCCAAGGAACGTTTCCTTGGTCGTGACTACAATGCCGATGAGTGGGTGCAGGTGCATGACGTTTTGGACGTTTGGTTCGACAGTGGCTCGACCCATGCGTTTGTTTTGCGTGACCGCGCGGATGGGCCCGAAGACGGCATTGCTGACTTGTATCTGGAAGGCACAGATCAACATCGTGGCTGGTTCCATTCCTCGATGTTGCAATCTTGCGGTACCAATGGGCGTGCGCCTTATAAGGGCGTTTTGACCCACGGGTTTACGCTGGATGCCAAAGGCATGAAGATGTCGAAATCCGTTGGTAACACCATTGCCCCTGAAAAGGTGATCAAGCAATATGGCGCCGATATTTTGCGGCTTTGGGTGGCGCAGGCGGATTATACTTCCGATTTGCGTATTGGTGACGAGATCCTGAAAAATGTTGCCGATAGCTACCGTCGGTTGCGCAATACGATGCGGTTTTTGCTGGGCAATCTGAACGGGTTTACGGATGCTGAAAAAGTCGATGTAGCCGATATGCCGGAGCTGGAACAATGGGTCTTGCACCGTTTGGCAGAGCTGGATGTCGCTGTGCGTGATGGCTATGCGACCTATGATTTTCAGAATGTTTTCCAACAGTTGTTCCAATTCTGTACGGTTGATCTATCATCGGTTTATTTCGATATTCGCAAAGATGTGCTGTATTGCGATGCTGACGACAGTGCTGCGCGCCGTGCTGCACGTACCGTTCTGGACATGCTGTTTGCGCGTCTGACAACATGGTTGGCACCGATGCTGACATTCACCATGGAAGACGTATGGCTGGAACGAAACATGGACGACGCCGCGTCCGTGCATCTGGAAGACTTTCCTGAAACGCCAAGCGATTGGCTGAACGCTGAATTGGCTGCAAAATGGGGTAAAATCCGTGATGTGCGCCGTGTGGTTACTGGTGCGATTGAGATCGAGCGCCGTGAAAAGAACATTGGTGCATCATTGGAAGCGGCCCCTGTGGTTTATGTGGCGGATGCCGCGTTGCGCGATCTTTTGGCGTCTGTCGATTTTGCAGACGCTTGCATCACCTCGAGTATTAAGGTTTCGGGCGATACCGCACCAAGTGGTGCGTTTACGCTAGAGGATGTTTCGGGCGTTGCTGTTGTTTTTGCAAAAGCAGAGGGTCAGAAATGTGGACGTTGCTGGAAAATCCTACCGGATGTTGGCAGCCACAAACATGCGCAAACCTGCACGCGATGTTCCGATGCGCTGGGTTAAGACTTGTAATTTTTCATAGGCCGCGCTTAAGCTGGGTCTCATGAACATTGCCTCGCTTCACAATAAATTCGGATGGTTCTCTCTGGTCGAAGAAGATGGCCGGATCACGCAGTTGTTGTGGGAAGACCGCACGGAAGGCTTCCGCAGTGAAGTGCTGAAAGAGGGGCTGAACCAACTGGAGGCGTATTTTGCAGGAAAGCTTACGCAGTTCGATCTGCCACTGGCCCCCAAAGGCACTGATTTTCAGCAACAGGTTTACCGTATCATGCAGGATATTCCGTTCGGGGAAGTGCTGACATACGGCGAGGTGGCCAAAAAACTGGGGGTGCCCGCGCAACCTGTGGGTCAGGCCTGCGGCAGCAACCCGATCCCCGTAATTATTCCATGCCACCGTATTGTGGGAACAGGTAATCTGGGTGGATTTTCGGGCATGGGCGGTGTTGAAACCAAAGTGCAGCTTCTGCGCCATGAGGGCGCGAATGCGCAGTTGATCTAATGAGTTTCGGTGTCTTTTTTGCCGTATTATTTGCGGCTTTTTTACATGCATCATGGAACGCAATCGTCAAGTTCGGCGTGAATAAATTGCAAGGCATGGTCCTGCTTTCAATTGCGCACGCGCTTATTGGTCTGATGATGGTTATTGCATTTCCATTACCGGATCGCGCCGCACTTGGTTGGCTGGCAATATCGGTTGTTTTGCATTTGATCTATAAAACTTTCCTGACACTTGCCTATCAAAACGGTGATTTAAGCCGCGTATATCCGATTTCCAGAGGGACAGCCCCGGTGATCGTGTTATTTGTTAGCCTGTTGTTTTTAAGTGATAGTTTCACGAATTGGCAAGTCGCAGGCGTGTTTGTGGTGGGTTTTGGTATCCTTATGATGGCGCACGGCGTTTTTGCAAATGACGAGCAACGTGAATTGCTGCCCTACGCCCTTGGTGCCGCGATGGGGACGGCGGGTTATACATTGGCGGACGGAATTGGTGCGCGTTTGTCGATGCAGCCTTCGGCATTCATTGGCTGGGTTTTTGTCTTGGATGCATCACTGTTTACGCTTTGGGCCGTGGCTTTCAAGGGGTTTGATGTTTTGCCGAAGCAGCCACGCATTTGGGCCTTGGGCCTTGCTGCGGGCAGCGCGTCGGTTGGGGCCTATTGGATTGCCGTCTGGGCAATGACAGTTGCCCCGATTGCCTTGATTGCGACTTTGCGTGAAACCTCGGTTTTATTCGCGGTTCTAATCGGTGTTCTTTATCTGAAAGAGCGATATGACAAGACAAAGGTTTGGGCGGCATTCGTGATTGTTTGCGGCGTTGTAATGATGCGATTTTGATTCACTTCTTTATTGATTAAGCACCGTGTGTGGAATTTGCTTCAAATCAAATCCTATATTCTTCATGCTTGCCCAAAACCAAATTGGGACAGGGCGGTATGAAAAACCTGATAAAAAGCACTGCGGTTTTGTGCCTGCTTTGGGCACCGATTGAGGCCGCACCAATAGAGTTTCGTTACGGGCTGGATGTGTTCACAGAATCGCAGGGCTCGTTGGACGCATTGCAATCCATCACGGTTATGCGCGAGATCCGCCCGGGTTTGCATTTCGGGCAATCATTATATTCAGCGGCTGCGGGTGATGCCGGCGGCTTGTTTATCGGCGGATTCGAGTTGTTAAAGCGCATTCCGATCAGAAACGGTACTGATCTGGAATTCGGTGGTTTTATCGGTGGTGGCGGCGGAGCGGGTCTGGTGCCGGGTGATGGCTTGATGGTACGCGGTCATATTACATTACGCCAGCATCTGTTTGGCAATGTAGCGGGTACTGTTGGCTTGTCTTATATCGATATCGCCGGGTCACCTGTTTCCACGCCTGCTCTTAGTTTCGGGCTGTCGCGTGATGCTGATTTTGCCTTTGCACCCGGACGTGATCAAGTCGGGGTGAATTCCGGCCGTGTGATCCGTGCTATTAAACCGTTGGTTAAACAATTTTACCCGCAAAACAATTTACGTCGCAATGGCACGCCTTTAGATACGATGACCCTTGTCGGGTTTGAGGCCTCATTTGCAGCATCGCCAAGCGCATTAAACGAGACATTTATTCAGGCCACGGGTGCTGTTGCGGGCGATGGTGAAGGTTATGCCGATATTCAGGTGGGTTACCGCTGGAAAACTGCACCTGAAGGATTGCGTGCTTTTGCCGAGGTTGCCACCGGTTTTGGCGGTGGGGGCGATGTCGACACAGGCGGCGGATTACTGGCGACGGTTGGGGCGGGTGTGGCGTTTCCTGTATATGGCGGATTTGAAGTAGAGATGGGAACACAGGCCACAGCTGCTTTGGACGGAGATTTGATCGCCCTTGCGCCATATGTGCGTGCATCTCTGAATTTTGGAGATCAGCGGCGTCCATATAATGAGACAAGGAACTGGCAGTTGACACTTGGGGTGTCGCTACAAGAACCCAACAGCGAGTTTCGCAAGCCCGGAGTGACGGCAACCGCATCGCCAGTACTGATTGAAAGCGCGCTTGATTTATTCCTGACAGACCAGATCTATTTTACCGGTAATGCGCAAACGGTTGCGTATGGCGACGCCGGTGGTTACGCAATTGGGTTATTGGGATTGGGTTACGCTATTCCATTGAATAAGATCTGGACGGTGTCGGTTGAAGGTTATGTCGGTGCTGCCGGTGGGGGCGGCGTTGACACTGGTGGTGGCTTGGTAGGTGCTGCCAGATTAGAGCTGGATTATGCGGTAAAAGAGAACCTTGCCATTTCAACCGGCATTGGAATGATGCAATCGTTTAATGGGGGCGCGCAGCCGTTGACATTGCACTTGGGTCTGAAAACCGCGTTTACAACGTTTCACTAGACCTTATGGAAGCCGGGATTATTTGTTGCGCTATACCGGCAAACATCAGGTACAGGCTGGTAATCGCAAGTGTCACGATAACTGTATGCCCGATGTCGAAATCATGCCAAGCGGCGTAACCGCCCAGTGCCGTCCAAAGCATTGTAACCGGCAGGCTGATCATACGCCAACGTTCGGTGCGTACGGGATGAATAAACTTTAAGGGTGTGAACATTGATGTTGCGATTATGATAGTCAGGATCAGAATGATCTGCCAATGCGGTTCTGTGGCAAACATTACCAAAACAAACATATTCCAACACCCCGGAAAACCGGCAAAACTTTTGTCCTTGGTTTTCATGCGTGTGTCCGCAAAATAAATTACCGACGTAAATGTGATGACAATCAGACAAACCCAACCCGTCCAGCCGCTCAACAATCCGCTTTTGAACAAGGCAAAGGCCGGAATAAATACATATGTCAGATAATCTATGATCAAATCCAGCAGGACGCCGTCATATTCAGGTGCATTCTTTTTAACGTGGTAATGGCGCGCAAGCGGGCCGTCGATACCGTCTACAACAAAGGCTACCACTAACCACAAAAACATCATGCTCCATTTTTCATCCACAGCGGCAAGCATTGCAAGCATTGCAAAGACAGCTCCGGTAGCGGTTAGAAAATGGACTGAAAGGGCTTTTATACGACGTGTCATAAGTTCCTATTACATGAATAAATGTGATGGAAACAACCATTAGCTGCCTTTTGGATGCGCCTTTTTGTAAACATCCATTAATCGTGCTTGATCTACAGCCGTATAGGTTTGTGTTGTGGATAGTGATGCATGGCCCAGTAATTCCTGGATGGTGCGCAAATCTCCACCCGCCTCCAACAGATGCGTGGCAAAGGAATGGCGTAATGCGTGGGGCGTGGCAGATGACGGCAGCCCAAGTTGCAGACGCACCTGTTCCATAACCTTTTGGATATGGCGCGGATTTAAGCGTTTTCCGCGCACGCCCAGGAAAAGCGGCGTTTCGGGGTCGTGGGCAAGGGGGCAAAGACGTAAATATGTATCCACGGCTGTGCGTGCGACAGGCAGGACGGGTACGATCCGTTCTTTATTGCCTTTGCCACGGATTTTCAGCACTTCAGGTAATGGTGCTTGTTTGTATTTTAAATCAAGCGCTTCGGAAATGCGCAAACCGCAGCCATAGAGCAATGTCAGAACGGCCGTATCACGCGCACCGACCCAGCCTTCCAACGATTGAAATTCGGCGTTTTTAATCATCATTTTCGCATCTGTTTTCGCAACAGGATGCGGCAATCCGGGTTTGAATTTCGGTGCGCGTGCTGCCAAAACCGATGAAACCTCCATGCCATGAATTTCAGACAGCCAACGGTAGAAACTTTTAACCGCAGACAAGGATCGCGCCAAAGATCGTGTTGTGATACCGCGTCTGCGTTCATATGCCATCCAGGCACGCATGTCAGTGATGGTTATTGACGATAGCGCTGACTTGCCTACTTGCCCGCCCAAGTGGTTGCTCAGAAATCCGAGATAGCCTGAAACATCATGCTGGTACGCACTTACCGTTTTTGCAGATTGTCCGCGAATGGCCGTTACATGGGTCAGCCAGTGTTCCATCAGGTCATATGCGCCTGAACGGTCCACAGCTTAAGCCAGCCAGCGACACATAATGCGAGAGAAGATGCCGCCCAGAAATAACAGTAAATCGCTACCCTGCCCGGGTGCAAATTGATCAGGGTTTTTTGACCCCAGAACCAGCATGCCCGGCAAGTTACCGTCACCCAAATCAAGCTTAAGCAGGGCCTCGGATTTTATGAGGTCCTTGCTGTTATCAAAAAGGGACGTGTCGCTACCTGATTTTACGGATCGCATTGTTACGGGGCGGCTGTTTATATCGCGACCGGATGTGATGTAATCATTAACTTCACCAATGGCCATGAAGGTGACGCCCGTGCCGAACTCTTTGGACAATGATGGTCCCTGTCCTGTGGAAACTGCTTGTGTTTCAAGGCAAAGGCTGGCTGTTTCGATGCCAAGAGTGGGGGCAAGCTCATGCTCGACATAATGCAAAAAACCGTTGAAATCCTTGGGCTCAAGAACCGCTAAAATAACACGGTGAATTTGGTTCATGCTTGATACATTATCGTAAGCTGCCGCAACAACTGTGCGATGTGTATCTTCCAGTTTGTTCAGGCGATCTTCCATGCGGTCCATCGCAATGGATCGCAGATCTATCACATTACTGGCCTGTTTTTGGCGGTCAGCCGTGATCAATGCGCGCATGACATCATGATCTTCCAGAAATACTTTTGGATTCGAGATTATTTCATCGCGAACCTGATCAAAGTTCTTGGTTGTGTCGATGGCTTCAGTCATTTGTTTGCCCTTATAGTATCTTCTGACCTGTTTTTGCCCAATCTTTCATAAAAGCGTCCAAACCTTTATCGGTCAGTACATGATTTGCCATCTTTTTGATAATTTCAGGTGGCGCGGTCATGACATCTGCGCCGATCATAGCACATTCTTTTGCATGATTCACTGATCGAATGGATGCCGCCAGAATTTGTGTGTCGAACCCGTAGTTGTCATAGATTGTGCGAATTTCATCGATCACATCAAGCCCGTCCAGATTTATATCGTCAAGGCGACCAATGAAAGGTGATATAAATGTGGCTCCGGCTTTAGCAGCCAATAATGCTTGGTTGGCAGAGAAGCATAAAGTGACGTTAACCATTGTGCCTTCGGCAGACAAAACATTACAGGTTTTCAAACCATCCCAGGTTAAGGGTACTTTAACGGCAATGTTATCAGCAATTTTCGCCAGTTTGCGACCTTCGGCAATCATATCTTCGGCCTTCAAGGCAACAACTTCTGCGCTGACCGGCCCTGACACCATTGCTGCAATTTCTTTTGTCACTTCAAGAATGTCGCGGCCTGATTTCATGATCAGGGATGGGTTGGTAGTGACACCGTCACACATGCCCAGATCATTAAGCTCTGCGATTGCATCGACTTCTGCTGTATCTACGAAAAATTTCATGGAGGGTCCCTTGTGTGTTCAAGTTTGTTACTGTGCTTGGTAGTGTATTACAGTATGCTTGGCCTGCGCG
>JAJFHY010000153.1 GCA_021775375.1 Amylibacter sp.
TCCATTTCCATTAATCTATCCATACTGACGTTCCTCGTTACTTAATTTACACAAAATACTAGGGAGTTTCTGTCATCCAATTTTGTCAACAATTGGGAAACAAACCGTTTTTGGTACGGTTTTTTCAATTAATTTTAAAATTTCTTCAATATTTATACATATATTACACTTGGATTATGACACAATTGGCTTTATGCAATAATTTGATCAAATTATTGCAGTTTTCCAAACAAGGTACCGAATCATGTCAGACAAAAACCAAGACCCGAATGTTCAAGTTGGTGTTTTTGATCTAAATGGCCAAATGCGCGGCAAGCGGATGCCCGCAAAAAAACTGGACACTATACTGAAAGACGGCTTTCGCATGCCGCTTTCGATTTGCGGTATAGATATATGGGGAAATGATATTGCTGAAAGCGAATTGGTTTTTTCTTCCGGTGATGGCGATGGATATTGCATACCGACGGGTCGCGGCCCGTTAAGTTTGGCAACAACTATAGAGCCTGCGGTCTTGGTGCCCTGTACGTTTCTACAAGAAGACAAAACGCCATTCCTTGCAGACCCCCGTCAGGCGCTTGCCAAAATTGTTGACCAGTATAAGGCCCGCGGTCTGACTATAGTCGTGGCAACAGAGCTGGAATTTTATGTCACAGATCCCGATTCTATTTACGGCACCGCGCAGACCGCGCCGATAAAACAGGAACACCAGTATTTAGAATCCTTGGACACGCTAGACTTACATGAGCCGTTTTTAAATGCGGTTTATGCCGAATGTGCCGCATGGGATGTTCCAGCAGATGCCGCCATTTCCGAAGCGGGGACTGGCCAGTTCGAGATCAATCTTAATCACGTACCCGATCCATTGCGCGCCGCTGACGATGCGATGTTCTTTAAACGCATTGTAAAATCGGTAGCCCGCAATCAAGGCCTTGCGGCAACATTTATGGCCAAACCATTCGGCGACCGGCCCGGCAATGGATTGCATGTACATTTTTCAATTCTGGATAAAGACGGTAACAATATATTCGCCAACGGAACCGAAGAGGGATCAGAGACGCTGCACCATGCTGTCGCCGGCTGTCTTGATCTGATGCCGGCCTCAATGGCTATGTTCGCACCTCATTATAACTCATACCGCCGCTTTGCTCCGAACTGTCATGCGCCGGGCGCTGTTGGCTGGGGTTATGAAAACCGCACAACGGCCATTCGTATTCCAGGCGGGCCGGATGTGGCGCGTCGGATCGAGCATCGTGTGGCGGGGGCGGATGCGAACGCTTATCTGGTTTTGGCTGCCATCCTTGGTGCGGCGCTTCAGGGTATGGATAATAAGTCCAGCCCTGCCGCGCCCGTTCAAGGTGATGCATTTGTCGCTGATCTGCCAAAATTACCAACCGATTGGGGTGATGCCTTAGATGCATTTGAAGCGTCTAGTGGTTTGGACGATATATTCGCGCCGATATTGCGTAGCATCTATCTAAAGGCAAAGCGTCAGGAACTAGGGCGTTTCGCCAGCGAGGTAAGTTCGTTTGAATATCGGACGTATTTGAATACGGTTTAGGTGTTATGTCCCAGTTGGGACACATAGTTAACCAATTGAAATTACTGGTTTTACGATTTAAAACCGCAGGTCATTGGCTTTGGCATAAAGCTTCTTGAATTGCCTCATCCCAGCCCAGATAAAAACTATCGCCATCGCGTATTACCGGGCGGGCCATTACTTTGGGTTTGGCTGAAATTTGTGCGTCAGCCTCTGAGTTTTTCAACCAAGCATTCAGTGCGCGGTAATCATTCGTGTTCCGATCCACCAATCGATCCCCGAATTCAGCGATTAATTCGGCCAACTCTGCATCACTTAGGGGTTCAGCGCGGACATCGCGAAAACTTACGTCTTTACCCGTGGCCTCTAAAGCCTTACGGGCTTTTGAACATATTGGGCAAGTTTCCAATCCATAAATAATCATGACGCAGCCTCCTTAGCAATCGCCATGGAACTTCACACATCACAGCCGCCTGCGCAACAACAGCTGTTGCCTGCAATAGCAGTAGGCGGTAAGCTGACTATCATGAAACATGTCCCCAAAGAAAACACAGATGATGCTCTGATTCAGGAATTCCTGAACAAAGGCGGAAAAGTCAGCGTTGGTAAAACCAAACCCATGCGCCCCGAGTTAGGTATTAGCAAAAATACCTGGAACAACATACTGACCAAGGAAGAAAAAGCTGCGCGCGACAAGAAGTGATGTTGCCCCTCGGGCAGAAACGATAACGACTAAGGTCAAAACATGCATTACTCGCCACTCTCTGAAACTTGCCCACTTCCTTTTTCTCCGTTCAAAAGCTGCACAGTTCCGCGTCCAATAGGCTGGATTTCGACCATAAGTAAGACAGGTGTTGCTAATCTTGCTCCATACAGCCAGTGGCAAAACCTTACTTTTGACCCACCCATGGTTATGTTCTCTGCAAACCAAACAATTGATGGGAATAAAAAAGATACAACCAAAAACATCGAAGATAACGGCTGGTTTGTTTGGAATATGGCGACTTATGATTTACGAGAAGCCGTAAACAAATCTGCGATGTATGTGCCCCCCGAAGAGGATGAGTTTGAAACGGCAGGCGTTACAAAATTGGCTTCTGTTGAGTGTGATGTACCGCGGGTAGCCGAGAGCCCTTGCCATTTTGAGTGCGAATATTTGTCGACACACCGCATTCCCGCAAACACACCCGTTGCGACCATTGACGTTATCTTCGCCCGGGTGGCGCGCATACATATAGACGACAAATTTATCCTGCCGAGCGGAAAGCTGGATATCCCAAAAATACGCCCTATCGCAAGAATGGGGTATTACGATTATGCAGTGATTAACGAAACCTTTGAAATGCAAGTGCCCGGAGCGACCGAAGCGGAAGCTAAAGGGTTAGAGGGTAAAACATAGAATGTTGGAACAACATATCGACCAAGGAAGAGAAAGCTGCGCATGATAAGAAGTGATGTTGCCCCCATAGCTGCCGTTTATTGCCCAAGTAGCAGTACAATTGCCCCAACAGATTTTAGGATATACCGAAAATGACAGACACAAAAGACGATAAAGTAGCACCAAAGAAAACCATGAAACAGCTTGTCGCAGAAAAAGCTGCGCGCAAACCACATTACCTGTCTTTGAAAAACAAGGCAAAGCAACACAAAGGTAGTAACAAGGCCCACAGGCCTATAATTTGATAATGAAGGCCAGATGCTCTTGTGTCGGTCTATGGTGGCTTTGAGCCCTATATGCCCTAGCTGGAAACTACAAGTTCTTGCCCTAACCAATGAACATATTCACGGATTGCGACTTCGTTGCGCTGGCAATATGACCACTTCTGGTGTTTTCGCACAGAGATGAGTTGAGCTTGCCTTAGAATGTCTAAATGACGGCTTACTGTTGGCTGTGCCACATCCAAAGCCTCGGCAATCAATGTCATGCAAACCCCAAATTCAGCAGGGTCGGCAGACCACTGCTTTGCAAAGTGTTTTTTCGGTTCAGCTAGCAAGCGCAGAATTTCCATCCGCGGCTCACTCGCCATGGCTTTGATTTGAGTTGACCTATCCATAGTCATCATCATATAGTCATTTAGTTAATAGTCAATATGAGAATCGAAATGCTGAAACTACCCAACATATCAGAGATTAACGGAAACACAGTAAGATGGGGAAAAGAAGGGAGCGGGCCACCCCTTGTTGCTATACATGGAACGCCATTTTCATCTCAAGTCTGGCGCAACATTGTGCCCCACCTCAAAGATAAATATTCAATCTACTTCTTTGACTTGGTTGGCTATGGTCAGTCTGAGATGTGTACGGGGCAGGACGTATCACTTGGTGTACAAAACCATGTACTTGCTGTTCTTTTCGAAGAGTGGGGATTGGATCGTCCTCACGTACTTGCACATGATTTCGGCGGAGCAACAGCGTTGCGTGGATACTTCCTGAATGATCTTCGGTATTCCTCATTGACCATCTTCGATGCAGTAGCACTCGCACCGTGGGGATCACCCTTTGTGCAGCATGTGAGGCAGAATGAAGATGCGTTTTCAGGGATGCCAGGCTATATGCATATGGCGCTTTTGCACGCTTATCTGCAAACCGCAGCTCATCGGATGCTTTCAAAAGAGACGCTGGATATCTACTCGGCGCCTTGGATCGGTGACACTGGCCAACCGGCCTTTTACCGTCAGATCGCACAGATGGATCAGGCATACACTGATGAAGTACAGGGGCTATATGAGCAATTGGACTGCCCGGTTAGAGTCCTTTGGGGGGAAGAAGATCAATGGATTCCAATTGAGAAAGGATATGATTTGGCAGCTTTGATCGCGGGCACCCCATGCGAACCTATCGCAAATTCAGGACATCTTCTTCAAGAAGATTGTCCAGAGGCGATTGTGGCCGCAATGCTCAAATAGATGGATGTTGCGTCGATCAGTTGAG
>JAJFHY010000154.1 GCA_021775375.1 Amylibacter sp.
GAAAGCTGCCATCACATATAAAGAAACATCAGGTATAAGCCCGCCAATGATTGCAGCCGAGGTTATTTTCGGGCTATCTGGTTTTGCAAAGACACCGGCGGCAAGCAAAAGGTGGGCAGGGGTGTTCATTGGCTTCTTTCGTCTAAGATGAAGTAAACTATAGGGCGGCATATGGCGAAGTCCATCATGATCCAGGGAGCTGGGTCGAATGTAGGTAAATCGATGATTGTGGCTGGGATTTGCCGCGCTGCTGTGAAGCGGGGGCTAAACGTACGTCCGTTTAAACCGCAAAACATGTCAAACAATGCCGCAGTGACCTCTGACGGTGGCGAAATCGGTCGTGCACAGGCATTGCAGGCGTTGGCTTGCGGGGTTCCTGCGGTTACCGATATGAATCCGGTTTTGTTAAAACCTGAAACCGATATTGGTGCCCAGGTGATTGTGCAGGGTCAGCGGCTGACAACGGTAAAGGCACAAGATTATGCAAAGCTGAAACCAAGCCTGATGGTGTCGGTTCTGCAAAGCTTTCAACGCTTGGGGCAAGGTGTTGACCTTATTGTGGTAGAGGGGGCCGGAAGTCCTGCTGAAACCAATTTGCGGGCGGGTGACATTGCCAATATGGGGTTCGCAGAAGCGGCAAACGTGCCGGTTGTTCTGGTTGGCGACATTGATCGCGGCGGTGTTATTGCACAAATCGTGGGAACCCATGTTATCTTGCCTGAAAGTGACATGAATCGTATAAAAGCTTTTACAATCAATAAGTTTCGCGGAGATATTAATCTATTCGATGATGGCCTGTCCGAGATTATATCGCGTACTGACTGGGCTAGTTTGGGCGTCATCCCGTGGTTTGCTGATGCTGCTAAATTACCGGCGGAAGATGCGGCTGATATTGCAGCGTCTACGGAGGGGTCCGGATTTAAAGTTGTTGTGCCGCAGTTGTCACGGATTGCCAATTTTGACGATCTTGACCCTCTTGGTCTTGACCCCAATATCTCTGTCCACATGATCCCTGCGGGACAGCCGTTGCCGTTGGATGCTGATCTGGTTTTAATCCCGGGATCTAAATCAACCATAGGCGATCTGGCTTTCTTCCGCGCGCAGGGGTGGGATATTGATTTGGCCGCCCATGTACGTCGTGGCGGGCATGTTCTGGGGATTTGCGGTGGCTATCAAATGTTGGGCAAAGAAATACGAGATCCTGATGGGATAGAAGGGCAGGCGGGTTGTTATGAGGGTCTGGGGTTGTTGGATGTTACAACAATTATGCACCCCGAAAAACGTCTGGCAAAACTGTCCGGGGTTTGCACATTAACCGGTGATGTTGTTACTGGGTATGAAATCCATATCGGGAAAACCGAAGGCCCTGATTGCGCACGCGCATGGTTGGAAATGGGTGGAAACGCTGAAGGTGCCGCATCTAAAAACGGCCGTATCTTTGGGTGTTATATGCATGGGTTATTTGCCGAAGACAATTTTCGCGCGGCTTTCATGAATATGCTTGGTATATCATCCAGCGTTTTTAATTATGACGCCCGGATTGAACAGGTTCTAGATGATCTGGCCACCCATATTGAAGCGTATCTGGATATGGATAAATTGCTGGCTCTGGCAGAATAGCTTATTCCAGTTCGCGGTTTGCCAATGCAGAGTGGATTTCCCGGCGAACCAGTTTGCGTACATTGCGCGTGATGCGGTCGCCCAAGTCCCCTTGCAACTCTGCCCGGACAAGCTCACTGACAATCTCGCGTAATGCATCTTCGTCAATGAAATGCGCATCGGGTTGATCCGTTGCATCCGTTTCACGGGCCAAGGCCGCTTCGTCGTCTTCAATATCTTCCGGTATTGTGATTTCTTCGGCTTCCTCGTCGTGTATAACTTGGAAACCGGCTTCGGGTTCTACTGATGTGTTGTCTTCATCAATTGAAGCGGTGTCTTCTGTTGCTGGGCTATCTGTCGTTTCTTCGGTAATTTCAGGTTCAGGTTCAGATGCAATTGCAGAGTGAAGGATAAATGGCTCTGGTTTTGCAGGAATTACTGTGGCTGGTTCTTCTATTTCGGTTGTCTCATCAACGTTCGTCACCTCCTCAGGCTCATCGATTTCGACCGCTTTTGTTGGTTCACTGACGTCAGCCGCTTCCACAAGCTCTTCTGTTTCGTTTGCTTCAGTTGTTTCATCAACATTCGCCACTTCCGCAGGCTCATCGATTTCGACTGCTTGTGTAGGTTCGTCGAATTCGCGTGCGTCTTCCGTAGCACTCTCGGTTAATGCACTGTGCTGAGTTTCCCGGTTCTCTGTATCTAATGCAGGTGTTTCCTCAACTTGCGTCTCTTTTGTGATTTTAGCAATTGATGCATTCATCGTTTCCACAAAGCTTGCCAGCCTTTTGGTGGGTTCAGTCGAGGCTTTCGCATGTTCAACCTGTGGTTTTGCCGATTCTGTAGGTTTGATCTCTATAATGTCTACTTCCTTAAGAAGTACGGGTGTTGCATCTTGGGGTTGTTCTGGCGGTATGCCCTTACCATCAGCAACCAAACGGCGAATGGATGATAATACGTCTTCTACATTACCTAATTTTTCTGCGTTCGACATGACGACCCTCAATTTTTTTATATTTTGCAAATGTTACCGAACTTTGTAAATTCAAACAACTATGTTGTTAGAATATGATTGCTAAATATTTAATACCAATGCGGCAAATACATAGACGATGCAAATTCGCATCACTAAAGATACTTGAAGGTCTTATTCGCCGTTAAGTATTTTCAGTTTATCCATCATTTTTTGACGCTGGGCGCCAAATTTATTGACACCACTTACTGCCTGGTAATTTACATCCGGGTTATAACTCTCGACCCCAAGGCCCAAGTGTTCAACTGTCAACAGGCCCATTGCTGCCAAAACACCATATGCACTTACGTATTCATCACGTATTGCCCTGACCAAATCATTTTGTGCCTGTAATAAATCCTGTTCAGAGTTCAACACATCAAGTGTTGTGCGGGCACCTAATTTGGCTTCTTCGCTGGCGCCGTCAAAAGCGATCTGTGCAGCACTGACCTGTTTTCTTCTGGCAGTGATGCTTGCTGTTGATGCTTCCCAAACCGCATATGTGCTTTTTACACTCTCGCGCACCTGAAGGCCGGACAATTGCAATTCTGCTTTTGACTGGTCCAATATAGCCAATGCCTGGCGTTGGTTACTGTTCAGGCGCCCTCCTTGATAAATCGGTTGGGTTAGACCAAGTCCAATGGCACTTATCGTTTGTGTATCGGAAACGGCTGCCCCGAGACTGTTGTTATTACTACGTGTTATGGAAGCGTTTGCCGAAACCGTAGGTAATACTCCTCCGCGTGCAATTTCCAAACCTTTTTCAGCGGCTTTTACATTAAACTGCTGTAGCAAGATATTTGGATGTTTAGCAATTGCAACAGCTTCTGCTGCGTCTACTGTAGCAGGCAATTTCGGTGTTGTAGGCGGTACACGTAAATCTTTAGGTTTTGAACCAACAGTTGAAATATAGAAATTGATAGATCGTTTTAAATTGGCGCGCGTTTCCTGCAAATCACTTTCAGAAGCTGCAAGCCGCGATTCTGCTTGTGCGACATCAGTACGTGTTACTTCGCCAACTTCAAAACGCTCGTTTGCTGCCCGAACCTCTTCAGTCAATACCCTGACACTGTTTATATTCAATTCAACGTTTCGTTGATCTCGCCGTACATCCATATACGCGGTCACGGCATCCAGCAGTACCTGTTGTTCTGTTGAGATAAGTGCCTGCCGGTTGGCTAAAACATTGAAACGCGCCTGATCCACAGCGTTCAACAATGTGCCGCCGGCGTAAATAGGAATGGACGCTTGAACGAAAACGCCAGTTGTGGGCGTTGTATTGGTCAGAGGCGAAGTGCCATCCAATTTATCGTATGAAGCACCGGCACTGACAGTTGGCTCTAATGCCCCTTTGGCTTGACGTACAGTTTCATCAGTTGCACGCAAACCTGATCGCGCAACGCGCAAAGACGGATTGGTCTGATACGCTTGTATCAATGCGTCCGTAAGCGTGGTTGCAAAACCGGGCGATGCCGTTGCCACGATAACACCCAATGTAGTCGCTTTAAGAAATGTAGCAATCTTCATGGATACGAAATCTCCTGAACGTTGATTGTTGCTTTATGCAAACTTGAATTCCGGTTTGGTTTCAAAGCCATTAATCAATGGTGCAGACGCATTGAAAACTGAACGCCAAGATAACTTTTCGTGCGATTTATAACCAATGCGACATTCGCCATAGCTTTTATCACGAAATATCGCGCAAATACGCCCACCATCTTTTAACTGTTTGATAAGTGTGTCTGGTATTAGATCAACAGAACCTTGTAAAATGATGACATCATAAGGGCCGTTTTTTGCATTGCCAGCGGTCAGCGAACCGTTTGTGACATATGTATTATCTATGGATTGTTCAGAGAGAATAGCCGATGCATCAGCCGCCATTTGCGCGTCGCTTTCAACGGATACAACCGCTTCAGCCATGGATGCAAGAATTGCCGTTGAATAGCCTAAGCCGCAACCTAAATCCAAAACCAGCTCGTCAGCCTGTACATTCAATGTATCCAGCATTTTTGCAAAGGTGCGTGCATCCAGAAGAGTGCGACCATTGCCTAAATTTATATGTTCACCTGAATATGCAATAGAGCGCAATTCAGCGGGTACATATGCTTCGCGTGGAGTGGTTAAAAATGCCTCGAGAATTGGATATTTAGTCACGTCTGATGGGCGGATCTGGCAGTCCACCATAGCTGTACGTGCCGTTTTATAGTCGGTCATCATTTTGCCTTGTCATTATAATGCTATAGCCGTCTTTTTCTTTTGTCATAGTTCAACAGGTTGGGCAACCAAGCAGCGTAAAAGTTTTCTATCCGTGTTGCCTTCTTGATTCTATGTCGCAGTTAGAACGTTATGTCGCATGTAGAATAGCCAAAACATGTTTTCCTTTTCAGAATTTGCATAAGCATGAAAGGGAGACATCATGGTTGAACTGAAAGACGGCCTTCTCAACGATAAGCACAAAGATCAGTATTGGAATGACGGGTATTTGTTTCCTATGCAGGCTGTTTCCCGTGAACAGGCACAGGATTGGCGCAATCAGTTGGAAGCATTGGAAGCCAAGTGGTTGGATAACGGACTGCCGTTGCCGCTGAACACATATAAACGGGTGAATGCCCAATGTGTTATGCCTTTGGCCTGCGAAATTGGCCTGCATCCCGGGATACTGGACGTAGTTGAAGGTATTCTAGGCCCCGATATCATGCTGTATTCCACCGAGTTTTTTATCAAAGAACCACAGACAAAACATGTTGTGACAATGCATCAGGATTTGACCTATTGGGGCATGGGTGAAATTGACGGGCTTTTGACCGCTTGGTTGGCCTTGTCCGATGTTACCTCACAGTCGGGTTGTATGGATTTTGTCAAAGGCAGTCACAAAAACCCGATTTTACCCCATGAAGACAGTTCAGATGAAAATAATCTGTTGTCACGCGGTCAGGAAATTGCGGTAGATGTGGCCGAAGAAGACAAGGTCGCGGTTGAACTTGCGCCGGGGCAACTAAGCCTGCATCACGGCTTAACCATACATGGTTCAGGACCGAATGCAGATAACGACCGGCGCATCGGTGTCGCGATCCGTTATCTGTCGCCGTATATTAAAAAGCAGGCGGGAGGTCAGGATTACGCGATCCCTGCGCGTGGCGATTGTCTGGCGGGGAATTTCAAAACATACGCAGCACCCGATCAGGACTTTGCACCTGAAGCTTTGAAGCTATATAATGATATTCGAGACGTTCAAACAGCCGTTATGATGGCTGGCGCAAAAGACAACAGTGGTATTTATGAAAAGGTAAAATGATGGAAAAAGTTAAATTTACCCAAATGATCGACGGCGACAAGGAAGATTACGATTTTCTGACCAAACACGAGATTGACCATACCAAAGGCACGGCAGATCGCTTGCTAAGTGCATTGGTCGAATTGGATGAGGGCCTGTCAGGCTATCAGATCACCCGTTTGGGCCATTCGTTGCAATCTGCTACCCGCGCGTGGCGCGACGGGGCTGATATTGACTGGATTGTATCGGCCTTGTTGCACGATATTGGCGATATATACGCGCCTTACAATCATGATGAATATGCCGCGACCATTTTGAAACCTTTCGTGCGTGAACAATGCCGCTGGGTGGTGGAAAAGCACGGCGATTTCCAGCTTGCCTATTTTGGGGCGCATGTGGGGGCCGATCCTAACAAACGTGATATGTATATGGGTCATAAATATTATGATGACTGTGAAGCATTTTGCAAAAACTGGGATCAAACCAGCTTTGACCCGGATTACGATACGTTTGATATTTCGTTCTTTGCAGATATGGTGAAACAGGTTTTTGCCCGTTCGCCTTATGACCCTGTGGTGATGAATGCGGCTGATCAGCCTTTGGCCGATCCTGCTGTCGCTGAAATGCGCCGTGAACAAGTATAAATTGACCCATTGAAGGGGGCTTCCCCTTCGACCAAACCCCATGTAGAAAGCCCCGAACACTGATTTAGGGCGAATAACCATGGCGATGGAAAAGAACTTTGATGCAGCAGCTTCCGAGGCTGCATTGTTTGATAAATGGGAAACAAGCGGCGCGTTCAAAGCGGGCGCGAATGCCAAGGATGGCATGGGCAGTTTTTGCATCATGATACCGCCGCCGAATGTGACTGGCTCGCTTCACATGGGTCACGCATTCAACAACACATTGCAGGATATCCTTGTGCGCTGGCACCGGATGCGCGGCTTTGATACGCTTTGGCAACCGGGACAAGACCATGCGGGCATCGCCACCCAAATGGTTGTGGAACGTAAACTGGCCGAAACCCAGCAACCGTCGCGCGCCGAAATGGGCCGCGAGGCTTTCCTTGAAAAAGTCTGGGAATGGAAAGAAGAATCCGGAAATACCATCATCAACCAGTTGAAACGCCTTGGCGCGTCCTGTGATTGGGATCGCAACCGTTTTACCATGGACGAAGGTTTCCATGATGCCGTCCTGAAAGTATTCGTCGATCTTTATAACAAAGGTATGATTTACAAAGGCAAACGTCTGGTAAACTGGGACCCCCACTTTGAAACCGCGATTTCCGACCTTGAGGTCGAAAATATCGAGGTCGACGGCCACATGTGGCACTTCAAATACCCGCTGGCGGGTGGTGAAACTTATGAATACGTCGAAAAAGACGAAGACGGCAACGTTACATTGTGCGAGACCCGCGATTACATTTCCATTGCGACCACGCGCCCTGAAACGATGCTGGGTGACGGGGCTGTGGCTGTTTTCACCGATGACGCACGCTATGCGCCGCTGGTCGGCAAGCTTTGCGAAATCCCCGTGGGGCCAAAAGAACACCGCCGTCTGATCCCGATAATCACGGATGAATATCCAGATCCTGACTTTGGTTCAGGTGCCGTGAAAATCACCGGTGCGCATGATTTCAACGATTACCAAGTCGCCAAACGCGGCAACATCCCGATGTACAATCTGATGGATACAAAGGGCGCGATGCGTGCCGACGGCAAGCCTTATGCCGAAGAGGCCGCTGTTGCGCAGGCGATTGCAAATGGTGAGCAAGAGTTTGACGAGGCAATGACCTCTGCAATGAACCTTGTGCCGGATGAATACCGCGGGCTTGATCGCTTTGAGGCACGTAAACGTGTGGTTGCCGACATCACAGCCGAGGGTTTGGCGGTGATGATAAAGGATGAAGATGGTGTTCTAACGCCTTATGTTGAAAACAAAAAAGTCATGCAGCCCTTTGGTGATCGCTCCAAAGTGGTGATCGAACCGATGTTGACCGATCAATGGTTTGTCGACACCAAACAGATCGTGCAACCCGCGATTGATGCGGTCAAGGACGGTACAGTTAAAATCCTGCCCGAGGGTGATAAGAAAGTGTATTTCCACTGGCTGGAAAATATCGAACCTTGGTGTATCTCGCGCCAGCTATGGTGGGGGCATCAAGTGCCGGTTTGGTATGGGCCAGCCTGCGATGTAGATGCTACGCTCAGTGATAACTTTGGCTGGCGTTTTTGTGCAGCCAGCGAAACGAATGCGATTGAGGAAGCCGAAGTCGAATATCGCACCAAAACTGGCGAGGAATGGAATGTAAAGGTAGTCGCAGATGTTGCTGAAGCGAGGGATCTGCTGGAACAGATGAAAGAGAATCGGAAGTTGGCCTTCCGTGATCGTTCCAAGGATGAGGACCCGACTTATTATGGTGACGATGACATGCTCGAAACTAATCTACTCCCAATCTATCGCGACCCCGACGTTCTGGACACATGGTTCTCATCCGGTCTCTGGCCATTTGGCACACTTGGTTGGCCCGAACAGACCGATGAGCTTAAACGCTATTACACAAGCCCGGACGTTGAACGTGTGCTGATTACCGGCTTTGACATCATCTTCTTCTGGGTTGCCCGTATGATGATGATGGGTATTGAAACCATGGATAAAGTGCCGTTTGAGACCGTCTATGTTCACCCGTTGGTGCGCGACGAGAAGGGCAAGAAGATGTCGAAATCAACCGGCAACGTCATAGATCCACTGGATTTGATGGACAAATACGGCACTGATGCTGTGCGATTTACCCTGACGGCGATGGCCGCGATGGGGCGCGACTTGAAACTTTCCGAGGACCGCATCGTTGGTTACCGCAATTTCGGCACTAAGCTGTGGAATGCGGCACGGTTTGCCGAGTTTAACGAAGCTTACCCTGTCACAGGGTTCGATCCCAAATCAGTTGATCAAACCCTGAACAAATGGATCATCGGTGAAACTTCCCTTGTGCGCGAAGCCGTGGACAGCGCGTTAAACCAATACCGTTTCAATGACGCGGCCAACGCACTTTATGCCTTTGTCTGGGGTAAGGTTTGCGACTGGTATGTGGAACTTTCCAAGCCGCTGTTCCAAGGCGATGATGCGGCTGTTAAGGCCGAAACGCAGGCCACATTGGCGTGGGTTCTGGATCAATGCCTGATCCTGATGCATCCGATTATGCCCTATATCACCGAACAGCTTTGGGGCGATATTACCGCGCGTGACAATATGTTGGTGCATCAAGACTGGCCTGCATATACCGCCGCCGATCTGGTTGATGCGGATGCTGCACGTGAAATGAACTGGGTTGTTGGCCTGATCGAGCAAATTCGCTCGGTGCGCTCTGAAATGCACGTAAACGCCGGCGCTAAAATCCCGATGATCCAGCTGGAACTGGACGCATTGGGCAAAGCCGCCCTTGCAGGCAATTTGACAATGGTCAAACGCTTGGCGCGGATTGAAGACCTGTCAGAAGCTACCGAAGCCCCGAAAGGGTCTGTCACTTTAGCAGTGGAAGGCGGCACGTTCTGTCTGCCTTTGGCGGATGTGATCGATGTGGAAGCGGAAAAGGCACGCCTGACAAAAACCATCGAGAAGCTGGAAAAAGAGCTGAACGGCATCAAAGGCAAATTGGCCAACGAAAAATTCATCGCCAATGCGCCCGAAGCCGTTGTTGCGGAAAATCGTGCGCGTGTGGACGTGGGCGGCGAAGAGTTGAAAACCATACAGGCCGCATATGACCGCGTGGCGGCTTTGGGTTAATTAACCTTCGGCGAAATTACTTCAACCATTTGGAAGGCGCCTTGGTGTATTGCTTTACACCGGGGCGTTTTTTTGTGTTAATCGCATGACGTTGTATGTCAGGGAATGGAATTGAAATATGGATAGTCTGCCACCCAAAGGGCCGCGTTATACTGATCTGGTAGCAAGCCTGTCGGATGCGGCCCCCTTTGTTGACCCCGAAACCCAGGAACGCGAACGCGGTCGTTTGTTTGCAGCGCGTCTAGGGGCCAATGAGAATGTTTTTGGACCATCTCCCAAAGCGGTTGCCGCGATGCAGGGGGCTGATGCGGGGGTCTGGAAATACGGCACCACCGATAGTCACGATTTGAAAAATGCACTGGCTGCGCATTACGGTGTCGGCTTTGACAATATCATTGTGGGTGAAGGTATCGATGGATTGTTGGGCTATCTGGTGCGCTTGCTGGTAGGGCCGGGCGACAAGGTTGTGACCTCTGCGGGTGCGTACCCTACGTTTAATTACCATGTGGCGGGCTATGGCGGGGATGTGGTGACCGTCCCCTATAATGGCGATTATGAAGATCCTGTGGCCTTGGTGCAAAAAGCGGCAGAGGTTGGGGCAAAGTTGATCTATCTGGCCAATCCCGACAATCCGATGGGTACAGTGCATGATGCCGGCGTCATTCAAGCCGCGATCGAGGCGGTTCCAAATGGGTCTGTTTTGCTTTTGGATGAGGCGTATGTTGAATTTGCACCTGTTGGTTTGGCTTTGCCTTTCGATATAGATGATAGCCGTGTGATCCGAATGCGAACATTCTCCAAGGCTTACGGATTGGCAGGTGTGCGGATTGGCTATGCCATCGGGCATACGGGGTTAATCAAAAGCTTTGATAAAATCCGCAATCACTTCGGCTTAAGCCGTTCGGGGCAAATCGGCGCCTTGGCTGCATTTCAAGATCAGGACTATCTAGCGGAAGTTGTGTCAAAAGTTGCCGCGGCACGTGACAGGATTTATGCGATTGCCACAGATAACGGATTGCAGCCCATAACTTCGGCGACAAATTTTGTGACGATTGATTGTGGACATGATGCGGTATTTGCCAAAAATGTTGTGGATGATCTAGTTGATCGGGATATTTTTGTACGCATGCCATTTGTTGCCCCGCAAACCCGGTGCGTACGGGTCTCGGCAGGGCGCCCACAGGATCTGGATCTGTTTGAAGCGGCATTGCCGCTGGCCTTGCAAAGCGCGTCTTAAACTTCGGAAATAACCTGTGCGGCTGCTTCCAAAGCACCATTCCCGTGTGGAATATCAAGTACTTTCAGTGCACTATCGATTGACCCTAATGTTCCCATCACCATCGGGACATTCAAATGCCCCATATGTCCGATGCGAAATGAGTTATGCCACTCGTCTGATCCTTGTGTGTCTGCAACAAGACCGATACCAAGTGTCAGGCCCGCAATATCCTCGCACCACCTACGGATTTTAGTGCCGTTCCCATCGCTGGTCCGGATACAGGTCACAGCACGAGACCGCGCTATCGGATCGCTTATATTAAAGGTCAGATCACCACCATCTGCACCCCATGTTTCAACAGCCGCCCAGATCACTTTTGCAAAATGCTCTTGGCGTGCCCAGGCTTGTTCCACACCTTCTTCATGCACCAACATATCCAATGCTTCGCGCAGGCCAAACAGATGATGCGTTGGCGCGGTACCGCCAAAGTTTTGATAAAATCCGGCGGGATCCATACGCGGGACCCAATCCCAATAACTTGTCGCCAGATCAGCATTGGCGCGTGCCGCAAGTGCACGTTCATTTGCGAAAACAAACGACAGACCCGGGGGAACCATCAAGCCTTTCTGGCAACCTGCGACCATTAAATCAACGCCCCATTCATCCATCTCAAATCGCTCGCACCCTAAACTGGCAATACAATCGACCATAAGAAGTGCTGGATGGTTTGCAGCATCAATGGCTTTGCGCAGGGCGGGGATATCGTTTGTCACGGATGATGCCGTATCGGTTTGTGTGACGAATACGGCTTTCAGGCTATGATCTTTATCTTGGCGCAGAACCTCTTCCAGCTTATCCGGGCTCGCCGGGCTGGATTTGCCAAAGTCCAGAACCAGCGGTTCTATTCCCGTTGTTCTGCCCCATTCGCCCCACCCAATGGCGAAGCGGCCTGTGCCAAGCACCAAAACCTTGTCGCCTTTGGAAAATGTGTTGGTAATTGCCGCTTCCCACGCGCCATGCCCGTTCGCGATATAAATAGCCAGTTTGCCCTTGGTGCGTGCGACGGTTTTCAAATCCGGAATTAGCGAGTCGGTCAGTTCTATCAAAGAACCTTCGTATATATTGGGTGAAGCGCGGTGCATCGCATTTAACACCCGATCAGGAATAACAGACGGTCCTGGAATAGACACAAGATGACGACCATAGTTAAGAGACATTTGAAATTCCTGTAGTTGTTTAGAAAGTGGTAGGCCAATCTTGAAAAACCGTCAATCAAACTGTGCGTTGGACACAGCTGTTTTAAATGATAGACAGGGAAACGGAGTGGATAAAGGTTCTGGACAGGGATGGCTGAAATACAAACAAAGCGGCTAACTGCGCGCGAGGCTTATGGTCGTTTGTGGCATGATTGGGTTAAAAAACACTGGCCATCCTTAATGGTTTCAGTCGTTTTAATGATAATTATTGCATTGACAACAGCTGGGTACGCTAAATTTATGGAATATGCCATTGGCGGATTAGAAGCGAGAGATGTTAATATCGTGTTCTGGGCGCCGATCGGAATTATTTTACTGACGCTAACCCGCAGCATTTGCCACTATTCAAACGTAATTTTACAAAACCGCATTCTAAGCCGTGTGCAAGCTGACATGCAGCGTGAAATGTACGACACGCTAGTGGAAATGGACTTGGGTCAGCTTTTGGCCGAGGCACCTGCTGCTATTGCCGCACGTTTTTCGGCGGATATAGAGCTGATACGCATGGCAACAGTTGCCGTGTTCGGCTCGTTGCGTGATGTTTTAACATTGATCGCGAC
Source organism: Amylibacter sp. (assembly GCA_021775375.1). GTDB lineage: Bacteria > Pseudomonadota > Alphaproteobacteria > Rhodobacterales > Rhodobacteraceae > Amylibacter. The sequence goes on from JAJFHY010000154.1 coordinate 12,707, forward strand.
AATCGCTGTAATGCTGTCGATTGACTGGGCAATGACGCTGGCTTTGATATGTGTTTTCGGCCTTGTGTTCTTGCCTGTAGGTATTGCCGGATCGCATATCCGTAATACATCGAAAGAAATTCAACAAGAGATAGCGCAAATGACCAGTGCCGTTAACGAAGGCCTGTCCGGTATTCGTATGGTGCGCACATATCAATTGGAAGATACGCTGAAAGCAACCTCGAATAAAAGCTTTGAACGCTTGTATCATCTGCGAGTGGCGATTGTGAAATGGCAAGCGGCCCTTTCACCGATTGTGGAAGCGTTGGCAGGGGTGGCTGTTGGGGTCACTTTGTTTTTTGTTGCAATGCGCATTCAATCCGGGGCGATTGATATTGCAGGTATGATCGGATTGATAACCGCTCTGGGCGTGTTGACCAATCCCGGTCGCAAACTGACACAGGCTTTTGCGATAGGTGCACAGGGTATTTCCGCACTCGAACGTGTTTATGGCTTCTTTGACACAAAGAACACAGTAACAGACGGGCCGGATACTGTTGAAGGTGGCCGTGCGAAAGGCCAGATTATTTTTGATGAAGTCGATTTTATTTATCCGGATGGGTTTCAGGCACTTAAGGATATAAATCTGACAATTGAAGCAGGTAAAACCTATGCATTCGTTGGTCGTTCCGGTGCAGGTAAGACGACTGTTTTCAATTTACTGCCACGTTTATTTGATCCGTCAAAGGGCGAAATATTCCTTGATGGGAAAGAGATAAAATCTTTGACGTTGAAATCTTTGCGCGATCAGATTTCGTTGGTAAGTCAGGACAGTATTTTATTGTCAGGGACAGTCACCGAAAATATCGGTTTTGGCCGTAAAGGGGCGGATGAACAAGCCTGTATTAAAGCGGCAAAAGCGGCAGCTGCACATGGGTTTATATCCAAGCTGACAAATGGTTATGACACGGTAATCGAGCCTTCCAAAGCTACTTTTTCAGGCGGCGAGCGACAACGCCTGTCTATTGCGCGCGCTATCGTGCGTGATGCGCCGGTTTTGCTGCTGGACGAGCCTACATCGGCGCTGGACGCCGAGTCGGAAGCTTCTATCAAAGAGGCTCTGGACGCATTGTCAAAGGGTCGCACAACCTTGGTCATAGCGCACCGTTTATCGACTATTTTGGATGCCGATCAGATTGTGGTGATGGATGGGGGCCATATAATTGCACAGGGAACACATGATGAATTGTTAGAGGATGGCGGGCTATATGCCGATCTGTTCAATCTTCAGTTTGATATGAGTCCTGCAAAAAACGGGCACCCAAAGCGCCATCGTCATGTCAGTCGCAGGCCGGCGCAGGGTCCGGTGGAACGCATTATCCGTATGATGGGATTTTAACGGTGATATCGTTTTGCCAGTTTTTCAGGTGTTGTTCCCAAGAAATACAAAACAAGCGTTCCCAGGTTTTTACGCGCCCGGGTAAACCAGCCTTCTTTAACATAGCGGTCTGATCGCGTTGTTGCGGTTACTGGCATTGATTTTAGTTGACCACGTAGTTTTCGGGCTAAGGCGACATCTTCCATCAAAGGGATGTCTGGATAGCCACCGGTTTGTTGATAAAGATCTTTTGATATCAACAAAGCCTGATCACCATAGGGTAAGCCAAATATGCGTGAGCGAAGATTGGCAAGAGCGGCTATCAGCTTTGGTGCAAAGCCGTCTTTATCAAAAGCCAGTTTGCAATACCCAGCCTTGCTTTGGTTGTTGATATGGGCCCCCATGACTGCGACCCAATTGGGTGAAAGCACGGTGTCGGCATGGATAAACAATAGCCATTGGCCTTTTGCGGATAGTGCTCCGGCCCGCATCTGGTTACCTCGACCTTTGGGGGTTTTGGCTAACGTCGCACCCACGTCATTTGCTATCTGCTCAATTCCATCGACAGAACCACCGTCGGCGATGACAACTTCGCAAATCAGAGATGCTTCCATGCCTTCATATAGGCACGCCAATGTGGGCCCGATGGTATCGGCAACATTTAGTGTGGGGATGATAACCGAGATGGGTGCGGGCATATGTGGCCTGAAGTGGATTGTCTTGTGCCAGTTTAAAGCATAAGCAAATAGAAAGCGACTAAGGAGTGCACCTATGGGTGATGAAGCCGTTGAACGGACAGTTCTGAAAATTTCGGGCACGGATGCGCATAAGTTTTTGCAAGATCTGGTGACAAATAATCTGGATAAAGAGGGATTGATCTATGCGGCTCTGTTAACGCCGCAGGGTAAATATCTGTTTGACTTTTTCTTGCTGGAGAATGACGGTTATTACTTGCTGGATGTAAAGTCTGATCGCGCCGCGGCCTTGGCCGGACGCCTGACTATGTATCGCTTACGGGCTGATGTTGTAATCGAAGACAGCGGTTTGCAGGTACAACGCGGTCTGGGTGCGACACCCGAAGGGGCCCATGCTGACCCAAGGCATACAGCACTGGGCTGGCGGGTTTATGGGGCGCATGCAGATGAAAAGGCAGATATTAACTGGGATGCGATCCGTGTCGCGCACTGCATTCCTGAAACAGGTATCGAGCTGATACCGGATGAAACCTATATTCTGGAAGCGGGTTTTGAACGCTTGAACGGAGTGGATTTCAAAAAAGGCTGCTATGTCGGGCAAGAAATCTCTGCGCGGATGAAACACAAAACCGAGTTACGTAAAGGGCTCGCTTTGGTCGAGGTCAACGGGTTTGCACCTGTCGGTACACCGATTACATCGGATGGCAAACCTGCAGGTGTGCTTTATACCCAAGCAGATGGGAAGGGCATCGCGTATCTGCGATTTAATCGTGCCAAAGGTGACTTGAGCGCCGGGGAAGCCATAGTGCACTTATCTGCTGCGTAAATTCTTGCGGGCCAATGGTGGTGAGGCCTTAGGTGTTGCGCACCACTTTTACGAAGTCGTTGAAAATAGGTTCATTCGACGCAATCACGCTGCCGTCAGTCATGCTGTTGCCATCTTTATAAACTGAACAGGACAATCCGCCTGCTTCTTGGACAAGCAAAAGACCTGCGGCAATGTCCCAAGCATTCAAATTGCGTTCCCAATAACCATCATAACGGCCAGCGGCGACATAGGCCAGATCAAGTGCAGCTGCCCCCCAACGGCGCACACCTGCGCAAGCTGGCAAGATGCGTGCAAGGTCCTGCAATGTTTCGGGCAGATCAGCACGACCACCAAATGGCAGGCCTGTGGCAAAGATCATTTCTATCATACGAGAACGCCCAGATGCACGGATACGCTTGTCATTCAGCCATGCACCTCCGCCTTTTTCAGCGATGAACATTTCTTCGCCTGATGGATTGAACACCACTGCGGCAACGATCTGTCCTTTATGTTCCAGCGCAATGGAAATCGCCCAATGGGGCAGGCCGTGAAGGAAGTTTGTTGTGCCGTCAAGCGGGTCGACAATCCAGCGGCGTGTTGGGTCAGCGCCCTTAATTTCAGAACTTTCCTCGCCGCAAAACCCATAATTGGGGCGTGCTTCCAGTAGCTCTTCTTTTAGAATTTCTTCTGCATTAAAATCAGCGCGGCTCACAAAATCACCCGGGCCTTTGGCGGACACTTGCAGGTTCTCAACTTCTTTGAAATCGCGCATCAAAGAGCGGCCAGCTTTGCGGGCAGCTTTGATCATCACATTGATATTGGCGGACCATTGCGACATGGATTTTTGTCCTTTTGTTCGGGTTGGCTCCCTTTGGCTGAGTTTTAAGGAAAGGTCAACAGAAGCCCTACCTGATCGCTTGTTGTTTGGTGTATTTCACAAAATCTTCAACATAACCAAGCGTGGTATCAGGGTTGCGTACCGCTGCATAAAGCCGCCGTGATGCACCGTCTTTGGTCAGTCGTTTACTGACAAAGTCATGGCCGTATTGTTCATTGGCTACCACCCAGTCCGGTAGAACCGAGACACCGCGATTGGAAGCCACCAAAAGCATAATCACAGCCGTCAGTTCGACTTGGCGCAGGGCTTTGGGTTCGATTTTGGCTGGTGTCAGTAATTCAGTGTATACATCCAGACGATTTTTCTCTTCGGGATAGGTGATCAGGATTTGATCGCGCAGATCCTCAGCCACGATGTAATCCTTTTGTGCCAAGGGGTGATCTTTGGCGCAGATAAAAGTGGGTTCATAATCAAAAAGCGGGATGAAAGTGATACCGTCAATAGCTTCGGGGTCGTCCGATATGGCCACATCAACCTCTTCACGTTGCAATGCCGGCAGAGCATCGAAAGCCAGGCTGGGTCGGATGTCCACATCCACGTGGCCCCAGGTTTTGCGAAATTCTTCAAGTACGGGGAACAGCCAGTCAAAACACGCGTGGCATTCTATGGCGATGTGCAAACGGCCCGCTTTACCAGAGATAGTTTCGGCAAAGTCTATTTCCGCGGCATGAACGCGTGGTAATATATCTTCGGCCAGTTTTAAAAGCTTATGACCGGCTTTCGAAAGTTTTAGGGGTTTTGAGCGGCGCAAAAACAACTCCATGCCGACCTGATCTTCCAGAGTTTTCACTTGATGCGACAGGGCTGATTGCGTGATGTTTAATGTGTCTGCAGCGCGCGCCAAGCCGCCTTGGTCGTGAATCGCTTTGATGGTGCGCAGGTGGCGGAATTCCAGATACATGGCGGCCTCTTTATGAATTTATTTCATGTTTTATATTAGAAATATGAATTTGATTCAATAGATGGGTTGTGAAAAAACGTACACAACAAAAGAAAGCGACTCTATCCCATGTCTGTTATCCGTGAAACCTTTGGCCTTTCATTCGAATTCTTTCCTCCTCAATCGCTGGAAGCCAGTTTTAAGCTATGGACGGCGGTAGATGCACTGGCAGGGTTTGCACCAGAGTTTGTCTCTGTGACTTATGGCGCCGGCGGTTCAACGCGCGAGTTGACAAAATCGGCTGTCGCGGTGATCCGCGATAATTACGGACTGGAAGTTGCAGGGCATTTGACCTGTGTGAATGCATCCCGCGCGGAAGTATTGGAAGTTGCGGGTGGCTATGCAGCCAGTGGTGCGACACAGATCGTTGCTCTACGCGGCGATGCGCCTAAAGATGCTGACAGCTTTTCCGCGCATCCCGATGGCTTTGCCAGCAGTGTTGCGTTGATAGAAGCGTTGGCCGATATGAACCAGTTTAAAATCCGTGTCGGGGCCTATCCGCATAAACATCCCGAAGCATCAGATGAACAAGCTGATATTGAGTATTTAAAGCGCAAGTTCGAAGCGGGTGCTGACAGTGCAATCACCCAGTTTTTCTTTGAAGCAGAAGATTTCCTGCGATTTCGTGATCGCTGCGATAAGGCGGGTATTCGTAATAAAATCACACCGGGCATCTTACCGATAGAAAATTGGGAAAAGACAAAGAAATTTGCTGCCCGTTGTGGAACCGTGACGCCAGACTGGATGGATAAAGCATATAGAAACACCGAAACGCCTGATCAGGCGCGTTTATTATCAACGGCCATATGTACCGAGATCTGCGATGATCTGTTGTGCGAAGGGGTGGAAGATTTACATTTCTATACGTTGAATGATCCGACTTTGACGCAGGACGTATGCCGTGCATTGGGTCGCAAATTGATAACGCCTGCGTTGCATAAGGTGGCGTAAGGTTACCTTGTTGCGGTACTTTGAAAGTACACTAATAGTGATAGCGGCACTGTATTATAGTTAACTTGCCATTTGTAGCTTTATAAACCATACGATGTTCGCGGGTAATCCTGCGCGACCAATACCCTGATAGATCTCCCTTTAACGGCTCCGGTTTTCCTGTGCCTTCGAACGGATGGCGTTGGCATTCTTTGATCTGGGCGTTGATTTTGCGCAGGATACTTTTGTCATGGGTCTGCCAATAAATATACGCTTCCCAGGCGACGGGGTCAAAACTGACGATCATTCGCCTGTAATGGCCTCTAGTTCTTCTAGGGTTTTGTCCACACCTTCGCCTTTATCGACACGTGCAATGGCATCAAGCAGTGCCTTTTTGTTCGCAGGGCTGGCCGTCAGATAAGCGGTTTCATCCATCGCAGTGTAATCCTCAAGCGAGATCAAAACTGCAGGGCTTCCCTTGGCACGGGTAATGATAAGCGGCTCATGATCGTCATTGACCTGATCCATCATTTTGGACAGGTTTTGACGCAGATTGGTTGTGGAGGTATGTTTCATGAGGTATGTGTACGTGATTGCGTACGTTGCGTCAAGATTTGTGTGACGCGTGGATACCACACACTCTACAGGTTTGTTACTTCTTACTGCTGCAGCTATTGAAAAAACCTTCTCGAGCAAAAACCCAATAAATTAACGCTAATGATAGAAATGAAAGGAAAATGAAAATTCTCCAATCAGGTTTGATGAGTTCGTCTCGGCAACTTAATTGCCAAAATCGGCAGTTTGTATCGGGTGATACTGATCGGGAAAAATAGTTCGAAAGCGTTATAGATAAATGGAATAGATATACTGCCAATAATAGGCCAATTTCGGAAATTATTGACCGAGATGAAAATGTTCTGTGTGTAAGTCCAAAACCCGTCAATGCTAAGGCAGATAATGGAGTTAATAAAAGTAGTACGTCTCTAGTAATACTAACACCTAGTAACTTCTTAAACTCGTTACTATCGAATGCGACGACGACCCCCAAAGCAGTAACAAGTGCTAATAGTAGTAAAATAAAAAACCTGTGGATAAATTTTTCGTCTCGCTTATCCATTGTTTCAATTAATCACTTTTGGTTCTGCTAAGATAAGCAGGAACAATAACTTTCAAAAGTGATACTATCAGTATAAGAACAACTACCCACCATAATCTATTAACCGTTTCCACAACCTCATTAGAAAAATTTCCAATGTTAAATTTTGCAACGAGAATATAACCAGATATTAATAACCATGGCCAAGGTTTTGTAGCTATCTGAATAAGAGCATTTCCAAGGATACTCGCAACTAATATTACTGGAACTGCCATATATACCTCAATCCTATATTTTAATGCCTACTGATCCAAGAAACTCCGCAACTTCCGCGACCGCGACGGATGCTTCAACTTCCGAAGCGCCTTCGCTTCGATCTGCCGAATACGTTCACGGGTCACGCTGAACTGTTGTCCGACCTCTTCCAGTGTGTGATCTGTGTTCATCCCGATGCCGAAACGCATACGCAGCACACGTTCTTCACGTGGAGTGAGCGATGCCAGCACGCGGGTTGTGGTTTCTTTCAGGTTGCCCTGAATGGCACTGTCGAGTGGCAGAATGGCGTTTTTGTCTTCGATGAAATCGCCCAGTTGCGAATCTTCCTCGTCCCCGATCGGGGTTTCCAGCGAGATCGGCTCTTTGGCGATTTTCATCACCTTGCGAACTTTTTCCAGCGGCATTTGCAACTTGGCTGCCAGCTCTTCCGGTGTCGGCTCACGTCCGATTTCATGCAGCATTTGGCGCCCGGTGCGTACAAGTTTGTTGATGGTTTCGATCATATGCACCGGAATACGGATAGTGCGGGCCTGATCGGCGATAGAACGTGTGATAGCTTGGCGGATCCACCATGTGGCGTAGGTGCTGAATTTATAGCCGCGGCGGTATTCGAACTTATCCACGGCCTTCATCAAGCCGATGTTACCTTCTTGAATAAGATCAAGGAATTGCAGGCCGCGGTTCGTGTATTTTTTAGCGATGGAAATCACCAAGCGCAGGTTGGCCTCGACCATTTCTTTCTTCGCTGCACGGGCTTCTTTTTCGCCTTTTTGTACTTGGTTCACAACGCGGCGGTATTCTGAAATATCAACGCCTACGTATTGACCCACCTGCGCCATTTCTTCGCGGATGCTGATAGCTTTATCACGGTACTTTTCGATAAAGGTTGTCCAGCCGCGGCCGGTACGTTCTGCAATATCATCCAGCCACATCGGATCCAGCTCGTGGCCACGGTAAGCTTCGATAAATTCACGGCGGTTGATGCGCGACTGATCTGCGAGTTTAACCATACCGCTGTCCAGTGACATTATTTTACGGTTAATGCCGTAAAGCTGATCAATAAGCGCTTCAATACGGTTGTTGTGGAAGTGTAATGCGTTCACCTGCTCAACCAGCTTGTTGCGCAGCTTCTGATAGGCTTTTTCTTCGGTTCCTGAAAAAGAAGAGTCTTCATTCAGTGTCGCTGAAATGCGAAAGTCCTGCATTTCTGCAAGCTTGTTGTAGCTTTTTGCGATTTTTGCCAGCGTTTGTAAAACCTGCGGTTTTAATGCTTCTTCCATTGCCGCAAGTGACAGGTTTGCTGCTTCGTCATCGTCCTCATCATCTTCGTCATCACGAATCGGATTGCCGTCTGCATCTACCTCTGGTTCGGGCTCTTTTTTGACAGGGGCCACTTTCATGTTTGCAGGCGTTGACCCCAAGGTGCTGGCAACCGGAACAACGTCGCCGTCTTCCATGGTTTCACCAAATGTGGTTTCCAGATCGATCACATCGCGCAAAAGAATTTCTTCGTCTAACAGCTCATCACGCCAGATGGTAATCGCTTGAAAGGTCAGAGGGCTTTCGCAAAGCCCTGCGATCATTGTGTTGCGGCCAGCTTCAATGCGTTTCGCAATGGCAATCTCGCCCTCGCGTGACAATAGCTCGACAGATCCCATTTCGCGCAAGTACATACGCACGGGATCGTCAGTGCGATCCAGTTTTGCTTCACCGGTAACTGCGAGAGCCAGTTCTTTTTTATCGGTTTCAACAACAGTCAGATCACGTGGACCTTCTTCTTCGGCGTCATCATCTTCGATGATATTGATGCCCATTTCGGAAAGCATCGACATAACATCTTCGATCTGCTCGGAAGAAACCTGATCTGGCGGTAGGACCTCGTTCAGTTCATCATAGGTGATATACCCGCGCGCCCTGGCAACAGAAATCATTTTCTTGATATTTGCCTGGCTGAAGTCTGAAATTGAGGACGCGTCTTCGTCTTGTTCGTTCTTGCCTTGCTTGGTTTCTTTAACTGCCATTTCTTACTCCCGATAAGGGTTAAAACGAATCATCCGAATTTCGGGTGAATCAACACTGCGAATCAATGATTCGCAATGACATTATGATTTTTTCTTTACCCAAATTTGTTCATCGAGCATTTTTTGCAGGCCCTGTGACAGATTTTCACTATCATCGCCGCTATTATCTTCATTTCCAAAGTCGGTTCTTGTCGCCTTGTTTCTGGCCTCGGTTGCCTGCTGAATGCGCCAAGTGGTTGATTCGTCGGCCATTCCGCTTAATTCTTCTTCTGCTTCCATCATTTCGCGCCGTGCGCCCAAAATAGCCGCGTGTTTGGTGAGCTCCTCGGTCAATGTGCGCCGGATAAGTGTCTTATCTGCACCAATGCGCAAATAGGGATGGCTGCGCACTGCTTTTAATTCAGTCAGGCGGTCAACAGGGTTGTAATTCAAAGCATGTGCCATCTTATCTGCCAAATCAAAGGCTGCATTATCATCAGATAGGTCTTCATGCAGGTTTGCCAAGAGCGCGTTTTGTATTTCTTTGAAATCATTCGTATTTATGCGACATTTTTCCAACGCGGTTTCTTTTTCCAGTGCCGCTGCAGGGTGCAGGATTGCGGCCAGTAAAATAACCGCTTCGCGCAAACGCATATCCGTCTCGGCGCCTTGGGCCAACATGGATGATTTCAAGCCCGGTGTGGCTTTTTCAGGCGCTTTGTTTTTCCAACCCTTCGCGCCCCATGTCTGTTGCGGGCGTGCTTTGGTAAATAACTCATAACGGTAATCTTTGATGATCTGTCCATAATGGGTTTTGATCGAGCGATCTTGTATGGTGTTTAACACCCTGCGCAGGTCGGCATCCAAGGCGGCGCGGCGTTCAGGACTGTCGAAAACGCGGCCCTCCGTTTCGCGCTGCCACAAGAGCTTCACCATCGGCTGGGCACTGTCCAGCAGGGTTTGCATCGCTTTGGCGCCGGACGCTTTGATCAGATCATCGGGATCCTGGCCTTCGGGTAGAATGGTAAACCGCAGGGATTTACCCGGCTCCAACAAGGGCAAGGCGATGTCGATCAGGCGCATTGCCGCCCGCAATCCAGCTTTATCGCCATCAAGTGCTATGATTGGTTCTGGCGTGATGCGCCACATCAATTGCAACTGATCGGCGGTAATTGCAGTACCCAACGGGGCGACCGCGTGTTTGAAACCGGCCTGTGATAATGCGATGACATCCATATAACCTTCGGCCACAATCAGGCTTTGCACCTTGCCCGCCGCTTCACGTGCAGGCATGTGATTATAAAGCGAGCGTCCCTTGTCGAACAACGGAGTTTCTGGCGAATTCAGATACTTGGCGGGTTGATTGGCATCCATCGCGCGGCCACCGAATGCCGTACACCGTCCACGGGCGTCACGTATCGGGAACATGATGCGGTTACGGAACCGGTCGAACGGATTACCGCCGTCGTCGGGTTTGATCGCAAGACCAGCCTCAAAAATATCGTCAGGTGAAACACCTTTGCCTGTCAGATGTTGAAATAACCCATTGCGGCTATTGTCGGCATAACCGATTTGAAAAGCTTCCAATGTCGCTTCAGGCAATCCGCGTTTTTCCAGATAATCACGGGCAGCGGACGCCGTATTGGTGCGCAGTTGCAAACGGTAAAATTGCACCGCTTGTTCCATTATATCGACCAAAACCGTGCGATGATCGGATTTTTCCTGTGCGCGTGGATCACGTGCGGGCATCGGCATGCCGGCCTCACGGGCCAAAATCTCGACCGCTTCCATAAAATTCACGTTCTCGGTTTCCTGAATAAAACTGTAAACATTGCCTTTGGCGTGGCAACCAAAGCAATAATAAAACCCCTTTTGGTCATCGACATGAAAAGACGCTGTTTTTTCCGCGTGAAACGGGCAGGGCGCCCAATAATCGCCCTTGCCGGGGTTTGATTTGCGGCTGTCCCACGTAACCTTGCGCCCCGCGACCTGAGAGATCGAGGAGCGGTCACGCAATTCATCAATAAAACCGGGTGGCAGACTCATGTTGTGAATATCGGAGGAATGGCGGTGGGATGCAAGGGGAAGGGTGGGATATTGGTAGAATGGAGATAGTGTATTAAATAAAGAAGTGTTGAACTCTAAAAATGAAAAAATTTATATAGATATTTTCTGATTGGAAAGCTACTAATGTAATGAAAATTATATTATATTTTAAGCATGGAAGATGAGTAAAGTTATTGTTATGAAGCTACTTAAATTGTTTTTTACGGCATATTTAATTTTATTAGCGTCACCGATCAGTTCAGCAGAAGTATTGGGTCGGACACTAATCGATGGGAAAAAAGTGATACTATTTTCCGATAATACCTGGAAATATGACGATACACTTGAAAACCACACTGAGATTTGTGTGAAACTATCTATGAGAGTAGATTTTTGTGATAAGCTAAAGAAATGGCGTAGAACAAGCCATTCCGAACCTAATCATATAGCGAATTATATGTTCGATGATCGAAATTTGGGTCTCATTATTGAAGAAGATATTGGGACAGCTGATGGTCTAAATTTTACCTTTCTTCGGAACTCTGTAATAACAAATGCAGCCGATGCAATAGATGGTATTAAGGGTGATATTACCGTAATTTCTGTGAAAGATGTAGAGCTTCAAGGTTTGGCTGGGAATAATGTTGTTTATCAACTTGAGTTTAATGGCGCGCCGTTGATTTTTATGAACACCATTTTACTGGATACAAATACAACACTCCAATTGGTAACATATTCGTTTGCTAAAACTTTTGAAGCTTTTCAAGTGGAACTCCATAAGAAGTTTCTGGATGCCATTGAAATACACTGATTGGCTTACTTCTCAATCTCCATCACCTGCCGCAAATCCCCTGTCGCCCGATCATAGATCAAGATACGGCGATCGGTTGTCACCACCGCAAACCAGTCGGGGCCTTGGGTGAATGTCTCGGCTTTGGAACCATCGGGCAGGGTTATTGAACTTGGTAACGGTAATTCGGGTGTTGATGGTGCTAATCGCATGACAAGCATGGCAATCAGGGTTAGAAAGCCCAAAATCATCACCACAATAAGGGTTGTGACCAGTCGGCGCAAAAGGCGCAGGTTGCCCGGCTCTGGAATATCGTCGGAAAGTTCATTCATGTCAGACCCCAATGATCAGCTGCTTATTTTGACGCTTAACGAAGCACCACCGCCTCGTCTTGATAAAGCTTTAGCCGCCGTTGTGCCAGAGGGTGTGACGCTAAGCCGTTCGATGATCACGAAACTGATCGAAAGCGGTGCCGTCGCCCGTGTTGGCGGCGCAGTTGTTACAACATTGAAAACAAAAGGCAAAGCTGGTGAGGAATGGCAAGTGATGTTGCCCAAACCGGTCGCATTGGAAGCGGAGCCAGAAGATATCCCGATAGAGGTTGTTTATGAAGACGACGATCTGATCCTTGTGAACAAGGCGGCAGGCATGGTTGTGCATCCGGCCCCCGGTTCTGAAACAGGTACATTGGTCAATGCACTGCTGCATCATTGCGGTGACAGCCTGTCAGGGGTGGGCGGTATGAAACGACCGGGCATCGTGCACCGCATTGATAAGGATACATCCGGTCTGTTGATTGTTGCCAAATCAGATGCAGCCCATCAGGGACTGGCTGCACAGTTCGCGGCCCACAGCATTGAGCGGCGTTATATTGCGTTTACATACGGCGCACCCAGCCGGTCCGACCCGCGTATCGCGGGGTTGCAAGGGGTGGCGTTTGAAGAGGGCGGCGTGATCCGTGTCGCCACAAATATCGCACGCCACAAAACTGACCGCAAACGCATGGCTGTGGTTCATGACGCCGGCCGCCATGCAATTACACGCATGGCCCTGACCGAACGATACGGGCCTGCCGAACGCCCCTTTGCCGGTAAAATCGAGTGTTGGCTGGAAACCGGACGCACGCATCAAATTCGCGTTCATGCCAGCCACATTGGCCATAGTTTGATCGGCGATCCGATCTACGGAAAACGCAAAAGCCTGCCGATGAATGATTTTAATGAAGACGACAGGGTCTTTCTAGAGGCGTTTTCACGCCAAGCTTTACATGCGGCAAAACTTGGCTTTATCCACCCTATTTCAAAAAAACTATTGCGATTCACTTCGGAATTGCCCAAAGATTTACAACAATTGGAACGGGTTCTTTCTGGGTAATTTGTTGATTGTAGTAAATAAAATAGAATTACAGATAGTGATTGTAAATTATTTGTAACTTGTTTGTATTTATTTACGCTACGTCAATATATCTTGTAAATCTTCTTTAAGACCCCAAATAAAGCATATGTTAATTACCGTGGGGGTTGATCCATGAGCTACACAAACCTACCTGCTCCATCGCCGGAACAAGGCCTGTCTAGCTATATGCGGGAAATCCGTAAATTCCCGATGCTGGAGCCGGAAGAAGAATATATGCTGGCCAAGGCTTGGGTGGAACGTGAAGACGCGGAAGCCGCCCATAAGCTTGTCACCTCGCATTTGCGTTTGGCGGCCAAGATGGCCATGGGCTATCGCGGTTATGGCTTGCCCATAGCTGAAGTGGTATCCGAGGCCAATGTCGGCCTGATGCAAGCGGTGAAACGCTTTGACCCTGAAAAGGGATTTCGTCTGTCGACCTATGCGATGTGGTGGATCCGTGCCAGCATTCAAGAATTCGTTCTGCGCAGCTGGTCTTTGGTTAAAATGGGCACAACATCGGCGCAAAAGAAACTGTTTTTCAACCTGCGCAAAGCTAAAAACAAGATCGGTGTGATGGAAGAGGGCGATATGCGCCCCGAACATGTAAAACAAATCGCCCACGATTTGAATGTGACGGAAAAAGAGGTCACATCGATGAACCGCCGGATGTCCGGTGGTGATGCCTCGCTTAATGTACGCGTGGGCGGTGATGACGGCGAAGGTGCGGCAGAGTTTCAGGATTGGTTGGAAGATGAAGATGCCGATCAGGCAGCCGATTACGCAGAACGCGACGAATTGGAAGCGCGCCGCGAGTTGATGACTGAAGCGATGTCAGTATTGAATGACCGCGAAAAAGATATCCTGACCAAACGCAAACTGCTGGATAAACCGATTACACTGGAAGACTTGTCAACCGAGTACAAGGTCAGCCGCGAACGCATCCGCCAAATTGAAGTGCGCGCGTTCGAGAAATTGCAGGAAAAGATGCGCGCATTAGCCGTGGAACGCGGGATGATGAAGGGCTAGTTAAGCTTGTTTTCGCCCAAGATGTCGGGAATCTGAGGGTTCTGTACGGTTTACAACTTGTTCCCTACCTCAAGACTTGTCAGGGTTTAGTGTAACTGAACTTAAGTTTTTGCGTGTTGAGTGATCATCATGTCTGGCATTTCATAGGATATTACGATGGATTTAGAGACCGTATCAGCGGATGGCTTTGGCAAAAGCCTGACAGGTGTCGGCGTTAATCTTTTAACATCAGATGTAAAGCAGCTGGCAGGCCTTTTGGTTGGCGTTTTTGGCGCAACTGCCCACCGCTTGTCGGATGATTTTGCGATTATCCGATTTGGTGGAATGATGCTGCAACTTCACCACGACGCGACTTATGGCAGCCATCCTTTGCATGGTCTTTTGCCCGAAAATCCACCAAGAGGCCAAGGTGTTCAGCTATTCTTCTTTGGGGCTGACCCTGATTTTGCGGTGGCACAGGCCATAATGTTCGGTGGCAGTGTTGTCGAGACCCCAAGTGATAAACCGCATGGCTTATATGAAGGCACAATTTTAAGTGCAGAAGGCTATGCTTTTACTGCGGCTATTCCGAGCAAAGAAGGTTAAGCCAAGATAGGGCTACCCCTCCATCGCCTCCAGCTCATCAATCATAGAACTGATCAGGCTCAGCCCCTTATCCCAGAACTTCGGGTCACTTGCATCCAGCCCGAAGGGGGCCAGCAGTTCTTTGTGGTGTTTTGAGCCACCCGCTTTAAGCATATCGAAATACTTCGCCTGAAAGTCAGGGTCGCCTTCAGCGTAAACCGCATAAAGTGCGTTCACTAGGCCATCGCCAAACGCGTAAGCGTAGACGTAGAACGGCGAGTGGATGAAATGCGGGATGTAGGCCCAGAAGGTTTCATAACCGTCCATGAAGTTGAACACGGGGCCAAGGCTTTCTGCCTGTACCGACATCCAGATTGCGTTGATTTGATCAGGTGTCAGTTCGCCGGTCGCGCGGGCCGCATGTAATTTGCACTCAAAGTCGTAAAACGCGATCTGGCGCACGACCGTGTTGATCATATCTTCAACCTTACCCGCCAGCATGCGTTTGCGCGCTGCCTGATCAGGTGCTGCATCCAGCAGTTTGCGGAAAGTCAGCATTTCACCGAAAACAGAGGCGGTTTCGGCCAGTGTAAGCGGTGTAGAACTTAGCAACTCACCTTGATCGGCGGCTAGAACCTGATGTACACCGTGGCCCAACTCATGTGCCAAAGTCATTACATCACGTTGTTTTCCAAGGTAATTCAACATCACATAGGGATGCACATTCGTGACTGTCGGATGTGCAAAGGCACCGGGCGCCTTACCTGGTTTCACGCCTGCATCAATCCAGCCTTTATCGAAAAACGGCTCGGCAATTCGCGCCATTTCAGGGTCAAAATCACTGTATGCCCCCAGCACTGTCGCACGTGCATCATCCCAACTGATCGCGGCATTGTCCTCATCGGGCAAAGGCGCATTGCGATCCCACATTTCAAGGGTTTCAAGCCCCATCCATTTGGCTTTCAGTGCGTAATAACGATGTGATAGTTTCGGGTAAGCTGCAACAACCGCGTTACGCAAGGCTTCAACCACTTCGGGTTCCACATGATTTGCCAGATGGCGGCTTGCTTGCGGCGTGGGCAGCCCACGCCAGCGATCCTCGACCTCTTTTTCCTTGGCCAACGTGTTGGTGATCCGTGCAAACAGCGAGATGCTGTCCTGGAATACCGCGACCAAAGCTTTTGCACCGGCTTCGCGTTTAGTACGGTCTGCATCAGACAAAAGGTTCAGTGTGGCTTCAAGAACCATCTCTTCGCCGTCGACATTGAATGTAAGCCCTGCCATGGTTTCGTCGAACAGACGGTTCCACGCTGTTGCGCCCACAACAGACTGATCATGTAAAAATTTTTCCAGCTCATCGGACAGTTGATAAGGTTTCATCGCCCGCATTTGATCCAAAATCGGTTTATAACGCGCAAGCCCTTCGTCTGCTGCCACCATTGCGTCCAGTTTTGCGTCATCCACACGGTTCAGCTCTAGTGAAAAGAACACCATCGGGGTCGACATATCTGTAATTGCCCCTTGCATGTCTGCCATGAATTTGGCGCGATCTGCGTCAACCGTGTTTTGATAATAACGCAAGCCTGCAAATGACATCACGCGGCCCATGATGTTTTGGATTTTTTCGAACCGCAGGATGCAGTTCAATAGTCCAGTTGCATCCAAATCTGCCAGTTTGCCTTCGTAATCGGTGGCAAAAGCCGGGCATTCTTTGCTTAACCAATCCATATCCTGGGTGATTTCTGTCCCGTCGGTGCTGGGATAAAGATCGTCCAGGTTCCATTCCGGTAAATCCCCGAATTCGCCGTCTGATGTGCTATCACGCATATCGCGGGGGAAATTGGAACGGGATGGATCGAATGTTTTGAACATGGCTGAAAAGCTCCTGAAGTCTGTTTGGAACAAAGATGTAAGACTATTCGAAAAGAAGGGAAAGCCCTGATCACAGGGTTGTTGGATTAAATTTCAATCGGTGGTTTTGGTTCTACCGGAACCTTGGGTTTTGGTTTGCGGCGGATAATAATATCACCGTTGGGCAGAACCTCTGGTTTTTCATAATCGCTTAAGTCATCGATTTTATCACCCAAAGAGTTCAGCAAGGGGCCAAGATCATCAACCCAGCTTTCAAAAAACTTTTGTGTATCTTCCGATAGTTCTTCCAGACCTTTACGCAATTCTTCCCAATCTTTCGGGTCGGATTGGGCCGGTGTCGCAATTAGGGCCGGGATAAGGGCAATATAAAAGAAACGTTTCATATGCATTATATAGAAGCCATCGCGCAAGTTTCACCCCCTCTGGGTGAAATCCATATCAATCGTTACAGGAAAGTGATCAGAGGCTGTTAGCAATGCATCGCATAACTCACTGTTATCAAAGCAATCGGGATCATCGAACGGGTGCCATACTTTCCAGATCGGCCCGACGGTTCTGCCAAGATCAGGCGATACCATTATGTAATCCAAAAGCGCATTCAGGTAGGTTTTGCTTTTATGAAGATAAAACCGAGAAGTGGTGGGAAATCCGCCCGCACGGGCAGACATCGCTGCTTCTGCATGTGGCTCACGCAGGGTTTCGCTCTCTGGTTTTGAAACTCCGATTACAATCTCTACCCCGGATTGGCCGAACAGTTTTTCATATTCATCCAGCCCCGGGCCGTCATTGAAATCGCCCATCACAATCACATTGTCGCCCAGTGCCAAGTGTTCTTCAACCCTTTGCCGCAACCAGATACACTGGGCCAGTTGTTTGCGTCTGTTATCAATTGCAATCCGCACTTCCTGTTGGCGATTTTTGGCACCGTGCGGGGCTTTGGATTTTGCGTGCACCCCGATCAGCCGCATCGGATTGCCGCCTTCGGGTATAACCAGTAATTCAAGCGGTGGCTTGGAAAACGAGATTTTCTCGGGCTTTGCGTCAACGTCCACATCAAGATGAAAGACACCGTCAAATCTGGGCGTTTCGCGTGCGTCACCATGGGGCGGGGGATATCCTTGCGGATCATGTATGACGTCCAATTTCGTCGGATCGAACAGAAAGGCGATTTCTTGTTGAGTGTGATTAGTGAACCCGATGATTGCTTTGTTTTGTCGTAACTTGAAATGTTCTGCAAAATGTTCCAGAGCAATGACAGATGATAGACCGCTGCCATTATCCGGAGCTTCGATAATCATAATCCCATCGGCATCAATAGATTGGAATACAATCCCCAACGCATTGATTTGCATTGATTTTGTGACATTCCACTTGCCGGACCAGCTGTTATCCTCAATCAGTTGATTATTCTGATCGAATAGATTGGTAAACCATTCAACGTTATATGTTGCAAGACGTATCATGCGTCATTGTGGGTTTCATTAATTTCTTCCCACGCCATATTAATTGCAATCATCCGTTTGGTGGCCATTGTTATCGCCTCTTCCGGCAGGCCGCGGGCCATGAGTTGATCGGGGTGAGTTTCACGGATTTTCTGACGCCAGATATTGCGGATTTCTGTTAAAGGTGTTTGGGGTGTCACGCCCAACACATCATAGGCGTCCGGTGGGGCATCTGGGGCAAAACGGGTTCTGAAGCTGCGGTATGTGACCTCATCAATTCCAAAAATATTGGCAACGCGGTGAACATAATCATCCTCATTGGGATGGTAATGCCCATCGGCTATCGCTATGTAAAATAACCCCTCAAGCAAATCTTCAAGAACGGCACTGTCTGCCTTGAACATTTTTGCGATTTTAGTGGCATAAACCTCGTATCCCGCGACATCCTGACGGGCTAGATTGAATACTATGGCGGCTTGTGCGGCATTGCGCTGAGGTATTTGAAATACCTGACGGAAAGCGGCGACCTCATCCTTGGTTACCAATCCGTCCGCTTTTGCCATCTTGGCCCCAAGACCAATGACTGCGATCGTAAACGCCACGCTTTTCTCGGGTGGCGTTTGCAGTTTTTCAAGGATGCTGGACAGACCTTCCCCAGCTGCCATGGCTGATATTGCATCTGAAATCCGAAGCCAAATAGACATGTCTTGCCTTTATAAATATAATTCAATCACGATTACAGGAACCTTTGCATCAAAATCAGATCATGCCAACGGCCAAATTTGAAGCCGGCCTGTTTTATGTCTGCAACCTTGCTGTAACCAAGGGCTGCATGAAATAAAATGCCGTCCATGTTTTCGGCACTTAATCCTGCAATAAAGCAATGAACGCCAGCAGCGCGGCCATGATCCTCAAGTGTTTTCAATAATGCTTTACCCGTACCTTTGCCCCGTTCATCGGGGTTTAGAAAAATTGAATGCTCCATGGTTTTGGCATATCCAGGCCCATTGCGAAAAGGGCCATATGTTGCAAAGCCCGCAATGCGGTCAGGTGCTTCAGCTACGTAAAAGCCA
This sequence comes from Amylibacter sp., assembly GCA_021775375.1. GTDB lineage: Bacteria > Pseudomonadota > Alphaproteobacteria > Rhodobacterales > Rhodobacteraceae > Amylibacter. The sequence goes on from JAJFHY010000154.1 coordinate 31,915, forward strand.
AAATTCTTTTGTGCGCGCTCCATGATCATATCTTGCAGGGCGGGCACAGGTTTTTCAATATTAGTGAACGTGGCGACACTGTCACGGATCACCGGGTTCCAGATGTTTGCGATGGCTTGTGCGTCTTTTGGGGTTGCAGGACGGATATGCAAAACGGGCCTCTTGTTTTGGTTGTGTTATTGTCTCGTAACCGGCAGAATTTTCAAGATATAAAATCAACAAAGCAATATTTATCTCTTGGCTTACACATTGACTTCCCCAAAATATGTCGATCAATTGCGCCCAACTTTGGAGATTTTTATGCAATATAATACTTTAGGATCAACAGATCTGAAAATCAGTGAACTTTGTCTGGGATCAATGACTTGGGGCACGCAAAACACCACGAATGAAGGCCATGCCCAAATAGATATGGCGTTGGACTATGGGGTGAATATTATCGATACGGCCGAAATGTATCCGGTGAACCCGTTAAGTAAGGCCACTCAAGGCGATACCGAACGGGTGATCGGTGAATGGGTCGCGAAATCGGGTAAACGCGAGGATGTTATGATCGCGACCAAAGCCTCGGGGGCGGGTTATATGAATGTGCGCGACGGTGCACCTATTTCGGCTGAAACGATACACATGGCGGTTGAGGCTTCATTGAAATCGCTGCAAACGGATTACATCGATCTATACCAGCTGCATTGGCCCAATCGTGGCTCTTATATGTTCCGGCAAAACTGGGATTTTGATCCTTCAAACCAGAACAAACAGCAGACTTTAGACCACATTGTTTCGGTATTGGAAACAATGCAAAAGCTTGTTGAAGCAGGGAAAATTCGTCATTTTGGCCTGTCAAACGACAGCGCATGGGGGACGGCGCAATGGCTGCGTGCTTCTGAAGAACGTGGCCTGCCAAGGGTGCAATCCATTCAGAATGAATACAGCTTGCTGTGCCGGTTGTTTGATACTGATCTGTCCGAACTTTGCCATAATGAAGAGGTCGGCCTTTTGGCATTTTCACCGCTTGCCACGGGTCTTTTAACCGGGAAATATCATGAAGGTGAAGCGCCGCCAAAAGGATCGCGAATGTCGATCGGTCCAGAACTGGGCGGGCGGATTACGCCACAGGTTTGGCCTGCGGTTGCGGCCTATCAGGCGATTGCAGACAAACACGGGTTGAACATAACGCAAATGGCGCTTGCATGGTGTTGCACACGCCCGTTTATGGCCTCTGCAATTTTTGGTGCGACCACAATGGAGCAACTGGAAACGGCATTGAAATCGACGGAAATTACATTGACTGATGCGGTTCTGGCGGACATTACCGCGGCTCACAAAGCCCATCCGATGCCCTACTGATATGGCACTTTGGATCCCGATAACGATTTTTGCGGCCTTCGCGCAAAATCTGCGCTTTATGCTGCAAAAGCATCTGAAGGCGACGAAGCTCAGCACAGGCGGGGCAACGTTTGCCCGCTTCTTGTTCGCCGCTCCGATCGCGGTTCTGTTGGTTGTGATCCTTGTGCAAACGGGGTGGGATATACCAAGTGCAACTGCGCGTACATGGGTGTTTGTGGTTACAGGCGGGACATCGCAAATCGTCGCCACAATGCTGGTGGTTGCGTTATTTGCTGAGCGCAACTTTGCTGTTGGCATCACGTTGAAAAAGACCGAAGCAATCCTGACTGCCATTGTTGGTTTTATCGTTCTGGGTGAAGGTATATCGCTTTGGGCTGTCATGACAATTCTTGTTGGGATTGTCGGTGTTATATTATTGTCCGACCCGCCAAAGCTGGCGGGTAAGGGGGCGTGGTACAGGCGGATTTTTAACCGTGCGTCAGCTTACGGAATAGGGTCGGGGGCTATCTTTGCCGTTTCTGCCACCAGCTATCGTGGTGCGTCTTTATCCTTGGGTTCAGGGGATTTTATTATTCGCGCGGTCTTTACGCTGGCCTGTGTAACCGTATTTCAAACAGTTGCTATGAGCATCTGGTTGCGTTTTCGCGAGCCCGGCGAGATTACGCGTGTGCTGCAATCATGGCGGGTGACGACGCTGGTTGGATTGACGGGGGTTTTAGGGTCGCTGGGCTGGTTCATGGCCTTTACGTTGCAAAACGCGGCCTATGTCAAAGCTTTGGGCCAGATCGAGCTGGTGTTCACTTTTCTGGCGTCTTATCTAATTTTCAAAGAACGCAGTACGGGGCGTGAAATTTTCGGTATCGGACTGGTCGTGGTCAGTATTTTACTGTTGATACTGGTGATCCGATAGGAGTTAATTACCACAATTTTTGTAATTGCTGGCAATACAGACATCTGACATTTCCAGTGCTTTAGTGATGTCTGATTGGGTCATTTGTTTTGCTATTATATCTTTATTGTCGGGCGCATCTCTATGCCCGTTCTCAGCCGCAATATTTGACCACATATAGGCCAATATATCATCTTGTGGAACACCTCTACCTTTGTGATACATCACACCCAGATTATACGGGGCATGGGTGTAGCCCTGTTCTGCGGACAAATGTATCCATTTCGCCGCTTTGTTGTCATCCCGTAGAACACCTCTGCCAGTGGCATACATCACACCCAGATTATACTGGGCTTTTGCATCCCCCTGCTTGGCGGCCAAACGATACCATTTCACGGCTTTGGTATCATCCTGTGAAACACCTCTACCTTTGTCATACATCACACCCAGATTAGACTGGGCATGGGCATAGCCCTGTTCGGCGGCAAAATGGAACCATTTCACCGCTTCGGTGTTATCCTGTGGAACACCTCTGCCGTTGGCATACATACTGCCTAAATTATCCTGAGCCTTTGCATAACCTTGCTCAGCGGCCAAACGATACCACTCTATAGCTTCGGTGTTATCCTGCGGAACGCTTGCGCCTTTGTCATACATCACACCCAGATTAAACTGGGCATGGGCAAGCCCCTGCTGAGCTGCCAAACGATACCATTTCACCGCTTTGGTGTCATCTTGCGGAACGCCTGTGCCATTGACATACATCGCTCCAAGAAAATACTGGGCAGCGGCATTCCCCTGCTCAGCTAGGGGGATCCATTCTTTCAACGTGGTTGCGTAGTCGCCGTTTTGATAAGCATCGACTCCCTTTTGAAGGTCAGCCGCATGGGCGGGGGTTAGGGTTAAAGTTAATGTAGCAATGAACGCTAAAAGCAATATTTGCATGAAATTTCTCCATCAAGGTCTGAAATAATTGCCTTTTGCGGCGTTAAGCCAATATTCTAACGCTTGTCGTAATACAACCCAACAACATGCTCGGCTTCGGCAAAGAACAACCAGCGCGAGACGAATAGTCCGATCACATGCAAGATGATGATCAAAACGACGCTAAAGTGGTTGACCGGAAAGAAAAGCAACATGGCTACCGGGATGATACCCAGACATAAAGTCGCTATCACACGCAGTTTCTGCCCATGTTTGCGACCGATGACATGCACCATTTCGCGGGTCAGATAGTTTTCACCTGAATGCGGTGCTTCCAATAGACGTACTTTTCCCAGAGCACCCAACCCAGTGGCGGTTTCAATTGTGTGACCCGCTTGTGAAAAGCTCATATCACCACGTGCCCAAGACAGGATTTGAATGGCGGTTAATATGACAATTGCGAATAATGCAAAGGGCAGTTGTGCCGACAATAAAGCACCGCCCGCAAGTGAATAAAGTATGAACAATGCAGGTGTTGTGGACATGTTCCAGCGCGGTACGGTTTTTAACTGCCCGTAAATCATCGAGGTGCAATAGACCGTGGCGATACACAGCGCACTGCCCAACCAACCCAAGGGGGCGATGCGGATATCCGCAAAGATCAACAGGGCAGCATAAAGGCCCATCACCAACAATGTTGCAACTGAAACCACACCTTCACGACTGAGCCATGATGTGCGCCATTGGCTGAAAGCCTTCATCGCACGTTGCGGGTTGCCCAAATGGAAGGTTGATGCCAGCAATCCACCCACGGCCAAGGCGTAGGCGATTAAGAAAAACGTAAAGGCGACCCATCCCGAAACGACAGGTCTGTCCAGACCCAAAAAGAACAGCAGGCCAAAGCCAAGACCGGAAAGGGATGTGAAAATAATAACGGATGCTGCGGGATGCATATTAAAGTGCCTCCAATGCTTTATCGAGCCAGCCAAGCAGACCCTTTGGTGTATCGGCTACAGGTTCAAGGAACGGGGCCAGAATATTAATGTCGCCGTCTGTGTGAATGTCGGCTTTTGGGCGCGGTGGCAGGTAGCGGTTCACCGGTTTTGTACCTTGTTCGGGCATCAGTTCCATACCGCCACGCGCTGCTGACATCTGTGATACGTCGCTTTCGGGATCGGCAAAATCGCCAAAGTGTCGTGCATTGGCAGGACATGTGCGCACGCAAGCAGGCTCGCGGTCGATCTCCGGTATGTTTTCATTATAGATGCGGTCTACACAAAGTGTGCATTTTTTCATCACACCTTCCGCTGCATCCAATTCGCGCGCGCCATATGGGCAGGCCCATGCGCATAATCCGCAGCCGATACAATCGCTTTCATTGACCAGAACGATGCCGTCTTCACTGCGTTTATAGCTTGCCCCCGTTGGACAAACAGTAACGCAGGGCGCATCTTCGCAATGCAGGCAAGATTTTGGAAAATGTACGGTTTGTGCTGGTTTTTGCGGTTGTTTAACCTCATATGTATGTATTCTGTTTAGAAATGTACCAGAAGGGTTTGCGCCATATGCATCTTGATCAGACAAAGGCGCGCCGTAATTAGAGGTATTCCATTCCTTGCAGTTGATCACACAGGCATGACAGCCGACACAAATATCAAGGTCGATCACAAGGCCCAGTTTTTTGGCGGTGGTTTGGGGTAAAGCGGTCATCTTAAAACTCCCCGCCGTAAGCAATATCTTTCGGCCCTTGGCCTACAGGTGAGGCCTGTGCAGGTGTTTCAGGTTGTGAAACACCATCCTCTGCCGGTGCTTTTTCGATCTTCACGCGCAGATCGTACCACGCAGCTTGGCCGGTGATCGGATCAGAGTTTGACCAACGCAACCCGTCGCCTTTGGGTGGCAGGAGTTCGTGGATTAAGTGGTTCAGCAAAAAGCCCTTTGTGGCCTCGGGTGCGTTTTCATCCAACGCCCACGCGCCTTTGCGTTTGCCGATGGCGTTCCATGTCCAGACCGTATTGGGATTGAGTGCATCCATGCGTACAACCGGGACTTTGATTTTCCCGTGGTGCGAAGTGACATAAGCCCAATCGCCTTCATTAAATCTGTGCTTGGTCCAAACTTCACCCGATACATAAAGCGGGTTTGTGCCATGGATTTGTCTTAGCCACGCATTTTGCGATCCCCATGAGTGGTACATTGCAGCGGGGCGTTGGGTTAAAGCGTGTAGCGGGTATTCTTCACAATCTATACCTTGCTCTTCATATGGTGCCCACCAAACCGGCAAAGGATCCATAGCCTCGATCAGTTGCGCACGCAAATGATCGGGCGGTTGCAATTCGCCTTTGCCCATTGCTGCCAGCCGGAACTTCTGCATTGGTTCCACATAAATGCTGAATAGATAGGGCGAGGGTTTATCAAAGATACCGCGTTCCACGGCCCAATCCTGATAGGCTTTGTTCCAAGGTTTGTAAAATAACGCTTCGTCAGGGATGTGGTCTTTCCAGAAGCCACCGTTTTCAATGTATTTATTCAGCTGCTCCGGGTTCGGTTCACCGCGCCCTTTGCCGCTGCCATCCTTATTTCGAAATCCCGCCAATGGCCCGACACCGGGGCGGCGTTCATGGTTTACGATATAATCGGCATAATCGGCGTATTTGGCGCTGCCGTTTTCATTGACAAAGCCCGGCAACCCAAGTTTTGATCCCAACTGGATCAGGGCAGATTGAAACCCGCGCACGTCGCGGTCAGGTTCTACCACCGGCCAGCGGATACTGTCACATATCGCGTCTGCCTCGGATATCGGGCGATCAAGCAGGCTGATACAATCGTGACGTTCCAGATAGGTGGTATCCGGCAGGATCAGGTCGGCAAATGCTACCATTTCAGATGAATAGGCGTCAGAATAGATGATATTCGGGATCACATAGTCGCCGTTTTCGTCTTTGTCGGTCAGCATATCCATCACACCGCGCGAATTCATCGAGGAATTCCACGACATATTGGCCATATACATAAACAGTGTGTCGATCTTATAGGGATCACCCGCATGCGCATTGGAAATCACCATATGCATCATGCCATGCGATGACATCGGGTTTTCCCAAGTGAAGGCTTTGTCGATGCGCACTGGCGTACCGGACGCATTCAGTGCCAAGTCTTCGGGGCCGCGTGTAAAACCTAAATGCGGACCATTCAAGGGACCACCCGGAGTGGTGGAACTATGTGGCGTTGGGTGACCTTCAACAGGTTTGGGATAGGGCGGTTTGAAACGGTAACCACCCGGCACTTCGACACTGCCCAGAATGATTTGCAGCAAGTGGATCGCGCGGCAGGTTTGAAAGCCGTTGGAGTGGGCGGAAATACCCCGCATGGCGTGGAATGAAACGGGACGGCCTGTCATGGTTTCGTGTTTCTCACCCTTCCAGTCAGTCCACGGCTGATCAATGGTGATCTCTTGTTCGAACGCCACATGTGCCAGCTCTGCGGCTAACCGGTGGATTGTTTCAGCCGAAATTCCGCAGCGGTCGGCCACCGCTTCGGGGGCATAATCATCTGATAGGTACTTTTCGGTCATCAATTGGAACACGGGGGTGTATTTGGTGCCTTGGTAGGTGATCTCACCGGAAAACACCGGCTTTACGCCCTTTTTATCAAAGGCTGCAGGTTTACCCGTGACACGATCCTGCACCATGAATTGGCCTTGCAGATCGCGCAGCAAAAGCCCGAATTCATTGGAGGTTTCATCCATATTTACCAGCATTGGCGCGTTGGTGTAGCGCATCAAATAATCCAGATCGACCTTGCCGGCCTTTAGCAAAACATGGATCATCGCCAGTACAAACAGGCCATCAGTGCCGGGCGTGATGCCGACCCATTCGTCGGCAATTGCGTTATAGCCGGTGCGTATCGGGTTCACGCCGACGATTTTGGCGCCGCGTTCTTTTAGTTTGGACAGCCCCATTTTAATCGGATTGCTGTCATGGTCTTCGGCAACTCCGAAAATCATGAACATCTTGGTGCGGTCCCAATCGGGTACGCCGAATTCCCAAAACGCGCCGCCCATTGTGTAAATACCGGCAGCGGCCATATTAACCGAACAAAAGCCGCCATGGGCAGCATAGTTTGGCGTGCCGAACTGTTGCGCCCAGAAACTCGTCAGCGATTGCGATTGATCACGACCGGTGAAAAACGCCAGTTTATGCGGGGCCTTTTCGCGAATTGGGCCTAGCCGTTTGGCGGCAATGTCAAAGGCCTCATCCCAGCTGATTTCCTCGAATTTACCTTCGCCGCGTTCGCCGACACGCTTCATCGGTGCCCGAAGACGTGCAGGCGAGTAATGCTGCATGATCCCGGCCGAGCCTTTGGCGCATAGAACACCCTTATTGATCGGGTGATCGCGGTTGCCTTCGATATACTTAACCTTGCCGTCTTTCATGTGCACATTGATGCCGCAGCGGCAGGCGCACATATAACAGGTGGTTTTACGAATTTCGTCGGACACCTCGGGCGAAGTGTCCAAATCGGGCTGGTGATGATTCATTATTGAGGCTCTCCCTAATGCGCGGATTATGAGGAAAAATATCCCAAGGGCCAGCACAAAAAAGAATATCATTCAGCTTTTGGGTAGACTGAAACTACATTCGGGTTTTGGGAAAGGTTCTAGGTGGGTTCAGCCTATCCTATTGATCGACAAAGCTTGGGCGGATGTTTAATGTGGGCGCGATTGGGTGACGTTGTTTATTGGCGAAGCCTTAAATATGGAATCCAGAGATGAACCTATCAAGCTGGCTGGTGAATACCGCCAAGATAAACCCGGATCGGCCCGCGTTGCTTAAAGGTACAGAGGTTTGCGCCACATATGCCGAGTTTTCGGCGCGCTCTGCGGCAATAGGGTCATATCTGCGGCACGATTTGCATGTGAAAAAAGGCGCGCGCGTTGCTGTCTTTATGCCAAATTCTACGGCGTATCTTGAAGTGCTTTATGCTATCTGGTTTGCAGGCGCAGTTGTAGTGCCGATCAATGCCAAGCTGCATGTGAAAGAAGCCGCGTGGATTATACGCGATGCAGGAGCAGAGGTTCTTTTCACGACTGAGAAATACCATGCAAAGTTTATGCCCGACATGACCGCACAAACGATCTGTGTTGATACAGCCCAATATACAGCCCTCTATAAGACCCCGCCGCTTGAAAGCCCTGTTCCGGTTCACAAAGATGATCTGGTTTGGCTGTTTTATACATCCGGAACCACCGGGAAACCCAAAGGCGTGATGTTGACCTCTGCCAATATTTCCGCAATGACGTTGTCTTATCTTGCCGATGTCGATGAAGTGCACAGTACTGATGCAGCACTTTATGCAGCCCCCATGTCACATGGGGCAGGGCTTTATAATTTTATGCATGTTTTGCGCGCTGCACGTCATGTGGTGCCGGTTTTGGGTGGCTTTGATGCGGATGAAGTCCTGACCATCGCCCCAAAACTGCAAAATGTATCGATGTTTGCTGCCCCCACAATGGTGCGCCGTCTGGTTGAATGCGCCAAATTGCGCGGAGAGCAGGGCGCTGGCATTCGCACCATCGTTTACGGGGGCGGGCCGATGTATATGACAGATATAATCGAGGCTGTTGATGTAATGGGCCCACGCTTCGTACAAATTTTGGGACAAGGCGAGTGCCCGATGTCAATAACAGCACTAACGCGCGCGCAAATCACAGATCGCAAGCATCCGCGTTGGCGCGAACGTCTTGCAGGTGTTGGTGTGGCTCAAAGTCTGGTTTCGATCGAGATCAGGAACGCGGCGGGCGATGCGTTGCCAAAAGGCGAGATTGGCGAGATTTGTGTATCCGGCTTACCGGTCATGGCCGGCTATTGGCAAAATCCGCAAGCTACCGCAGATACTCTCTCGGATGGCTGGCTGAAAACCGGTGATATGGGGGCGATGGATGATGACGGTTTTATTACCCTGCATGATCGGGCCAAAGATGTGGTGATCTCGGGTGGTTCCAACATCTATCCGCGCGAAGTTGAAGAGGTTTTACTTCAGCACCCGAATGTATCCGAAGTTTCGGTCATAGGTAAACCCGATGTTGAATGGGGTGAAATCGTTGTCGCCTTTATTGTCGGTAAAGAAGTCGGTGCCGCAGAGCTTGACCGTTTCTGCGTGGATAATATCGCACGTTTCAAACGGCCAAAGCTTTACCGGTTCGTTCCTGAACTTCCCAAAAACAATTATGGGAAAGTTCTGAAAACAAACTTGCGTGAAATGTTGGAAAATGAAGACTAACTTTTACTGTCTTTTTCAGCAATTTCCTTGGTGTCATCTTTTACCAAATGGATGTTATTTGGGTTTTTCGGCATTTCCGGCCAGTTCTTAACCCTGTCGCGGGCACGCTTTAATGCTTGGCTACTACTTGTCACTTGATACTCCGATACTCGTTAAGCTTGACATACAAACGTCAATTAATTGCATAAAACAGATACCCAACTTGGGCAACCATGTCACGGATAAGACTTAAAGGTGTCAGGAATAAGGCGAGAATAAGGCATTTTGCATTATTGGCAAATGCTTAAACTATATAGAAAACGATATGTTAGAGCTTTTTATTTATGTAACTATTTTGCGCTATGTCTTTCAGATATGGTGGTCGCACATTAAGCGCGTTCAACATATTCCATAGTCTCAGTGTTCACGACAATTGCCTCATCAGATCCAACAAAAGGTGGAATCATCAGGCGTACGCCATTGTCCAGAACAGCCGGTTTGAAACTATTGGCAGCGGTTTGGCCTTTTACAGCCGGTTCTGTTTCAACAACTTTGCAGGTAACCTTTTGCGGTACTTCGGCACTAAGTGCTTCGGACTCGTGATATTCGATTTTGATTGTCATGCCATCTTGCAGGAATGGGCGGCGGTCGCCCAGAATATCTGCAGGCAATTCGATTTGTTCGTAAGTTTCCATATCCATAAAAACCAACATACCATCGTTTTCATACAGAAATTGCTGGTCTTTTTGATCAAGGCGCACTTTTTCCACTTTGTCAGCAGAGCGAAATCTTTCGTTCAGTTTTGAGTTGGTGCGTAGATTTTTCAGCTCTACCTGTGCGAAAGCACCGCCCTTACCGGGTTTCACATGATCAACCTTTACAGCGATCCACAAACCGTCGTTATGTTCCAGGATGTTTCCCGGGCGGATTTCATTCCCGTTTATTTTCGGCATTGTTTCGCTCTTCTCAATTAAAAAGGTGGAAAAATTATTCAAAGGGTGTATAGAGTGCCTTCCTGCTATACGCAAGCCGATGTGGGGATCGGTTCGGAACTGCCTGGTTGTTATGTGCTACATGCATGGCTGCCATTCCATATAGGCAATACCGAATCGCCACAAAGTCGTCATATTGGCCCGAACCGAGAAAATGAAGAAAAGATCAAGTAGATTATGTTTGATACAATAGATAACTCTGCATTCATCAACGACCAAGGTAAGCGCTCTTCTAAATTGTTTGCCGCTGTTGTTTTGGCCGCTTTGGATGATGCCATTGCAGATGATAAAAAATATGGCAATGGAATTGAAAGCATTGCACGCTGGGCCCGATCACGCGATGGTCGTGAAGTTCTTATGTGTGCCGGCATCGAACCAACCGAGCGCTGCGTCAAAGGCATGATGGAATTTGTGTCGCGCGGTGTACGTACTTCTGTAGCTTTGTCACGCGAAGAAAGCGAACGGCAAGCCGCTGCTAAAGAAGCTGCATAAAATATACAAACACCCTCCAATTTTAAAAGGCACTCCTTCGGGCGTGCCTTTTTTATTGTCTGTATATATAGGAATATCGTTATGATGCTTAAAGACATTACCGCCAAAGCCGCATTTACGGGTTTCTTAACCACATTCGTAGGGTTTGCCGCATCTTTTGCAGTGGTAATGCAAGGTCTTTATGCAGTGGGTGCGACTGATGCCCAGGTGATATCAGGCTTGATGATGCTGTGCCTGTTCAAAGGTATTTGCGAGATATACTTGTCTTTGAAACACAGCATGCCGATTACAATCGCATGGTCGACACCCGGGGCCGCGTTATTGGCGTCCACCGGGGCTGTTACGGGCGGCTTTCCTGCTGTGGTGGGTGCATTTGTAATCGCTGCGGGTCTGATCATTCTTGCCGGTTTGTGGAAGCCACTGGAGCGGCTTGTGGCCGGTATTCCTTTGTCGCTTGCAAATGCTATGCTTGCAGGGGTGTTGCTGCCGCTATGCCTTGCTCCATTTGTCGCCATTACGGATTTCCCGCTATACGGTCTATCAATCTTGTTTGTCTGGTTGATAGTAGGACAGCTCAGTAGGATTTGGGCAGTTCCTGCCGCATTGACGGTCTTTGCAATTATTTTGTTTGGGGGGATCGGTGTCACCGACGCGCAATGGCAGTCCGTACGTGACGCGGCCTTTATTCTACCGGAGTTTGTTCATCCGGTATGGAATTGGCAGGCAACGGTTGGTATCGCATTGCCATTATTCATCGTTACAATGGCTTCGCAAAACATCACGGGTTATGGTGTTTTGCGCGCTTATGGCTATGCGCCCAAAGCAGGTGAGCTGTTTTGGGTGACAGGTCTTGCTTCTGCGTTTGCGGCACCTTTCGGTGGTCATGGCATTAATCTTGCGGCCATAACAGCTGCGATGTGCGCCAGTGATGAAGCGGGACCTGATCCCGCGAAACGCTATTGGGCCTCTGTTCTATCCGGTGTATTTTACCTGATGCTGGCCACTGTGGTCGGTGCTGCCATTGCATTTGTCGCGCTTGCGCCTGTTGCCCTTATCAAAGCCGTTGCGGGCCTTGCCTTGATAGGCGCCTTTGTCGGGGCTTTAAAAGGCGCTGTAGAAGAAACACATGAACGTGAGGCTGCCGGATTGACCTTCCTTATCACGGCATCCGGTATCAATATATTGGGCATTTCAGCCCCATTTTGGGGGCTGCTTGCCGGGATTGTTATGCTGGCAGGTATTACAATTCGCAAGAAACGCGGATCATAACGTCATTTCCGCGGTTTGACCCGCCTTGTCGCTTCCGCCACCGTGGGATCCTCCGGCCATGGATGACGTGGATAGCGGCCGCGCATATCCTTGCGCACGTCTGCATATGATGTACCCCAGAAATTCGGTAAATCGGCGGTGGTTTGCACGGTGCGCCTTGCGGGCGAAAGAAGCTCGATAAGAAGCGGGATGCGATCAGGGCCTACGCAAGGGTGTGTTGTCAAGCCGAACAGCTCTTGCAGGCGCACGGAAACGCTGGGTTGCTCACCACTGTAATCCACGTGCAATCTTGTGCCGGTTGGAGCTTTTATGCTTGCGGGAGCCAGAGTGTCCAAAAGCTGCCCCGCATCCCACGATAATACGCCTGTCAGTATCTTGTTCATATCAAGCCGCTTTAAGTCATCCGGCTTTTTCATGCCCGATAAATGCGGCCCCAACCACTCTTCAAGCCCGTTCAACAGTGCTGTATCCGACAGATCAGGCATATCACTGCCCTTATCGCGTAGCCAACTCACACGGGCGCGAAACAGCTCTGCTGCATTCGACCACGGTAAAACACCCAAGCCCAGATCGCGAATACCTGCGATCATGCCTGTCGCCAGTGCATCGCTTGGGCAATCTTTCCAAATCCTGTCACTTAATACCAAAGATTGAAATTGTCGTTGAATGCGTGCATCCACTCTTCGCGCGCGTTTATTCCAGACACAGACATGCTCATCTGTAATCCGGTCACCGTAAAGCGTGGTTAATTCCGCTTCTGATAAGGCAACAGCTAACCGAATACGCGCTTCTTTTGCATCACCGTCAAGATCAGTGGCAACAATCAGGCGGTTTGCACCCAGTGTGTCGCCGTCTGCCAAAAAGGCCCCTTTGCCACCCGATAACAGATAGCGCGGGGCATCACCCAAACGGCGTAACCCGATGCGGTCGGGATAAGCTAGAGCGGCCATCGCACCCAGTGAAAGCGTGGTTTTGCCCTGAGGTTTCAGGCGCTTGGCTTCCTTTTTAATCGCATCGACTGTCACGCGGTTGGCGCGGTTAGGCCGCTCACTGTGGAACCTTTCTAGGTTTTGAAGAGCTTCCCAACGTAGTGTTAAATCAGTGGGTAATGTTCGGCCCTCAAAGATCAGCGGATCACGGGCTTCCAGAAGTGCTGCCAACAACCCGGCATCAGGGCCAGCCTGCAATAAAACATGTGCAAGACGGGCATGGGTTGGGAACCCCGCCAGTTTGCGCCCGTAATCAGTGATGCGATTGTGCGCATCAAGCCCACCCAACAGCCGCAACAAATCTTGGGCTGCACTGAAATCGGCCTCTCGCGGCGGATTTAAAAAAGCCATAGCATTGGGATCGTCCGTTCCCCAAACCGCCAGTTCAAGAACCAGTCCGGTCAGATCGGTCGAGCGTATCTCTGGTTCGGGGAAGGGGGCCATGCCGCCATTTTCACCCCTCGTCCACATCTTGTAGCAAGCCCCCGCCGCCACACGCCCCGCACGACCCTCGCGCTGGGTGGCTTCGGCTTTGGTCACGCGTTCAGTTACAAGCCGCGACATGCCTGAGTTGCCGTCAAACCGCGCACGGCGCGCGCGACCTGTATCCACCACAACACGAATGTCGGGGATCGTCAGCGAGGTTTCTGCAATCGAGGTTGCCAGAACCACTTTGCGCCCCTTTGTGGGTGGTGTAATTGCTGCGCGTTGGTCTTTGAACGGCATGGCGCCAAATAAGGGGCGGATGGTAACATCCGGCCCAAGTGAGTTGCCCAAAAGCTGTTGGACGCGGTTAATCTCGCCTGCACCGGGCAGGAACACCAATATCCCGCCTGTGGTTTCAGTCGTGGCCGTTGTCACTAATGATGCAACAGCATCTTCAAATCGCGGTCCTTTGCGGCCGGATTGTAACCATGGGCGGGGCAGGTAATGTTGCGTTACCGGATAGGATTTACCCATGGATGTTATGATCGGGGCATCGTTCATCAAAGCGGCGACGGGGGCTGCATCTAATGTGGCAGACATCACGATCAATCCAAGGTCGTCACGCAAAACTGTGCGAATTTCCAAAGCCAAGGCCAGCCCCAAATCGGCTTGCAGGCTGCGTTCGTGAAATTCGTCGAAAATGATGCAGGATATTTCGGGTAATTCTGGGTCGTTTTGGATCATCCTTGTCAGGATGCCTTCGGTGACAACCTCTATGCGGGTCGCGGGTGATACTTTGGTGTCGCCGCGCATGCGGTAACCGATGGTTTGGCCGACAGGTTCGTCCAACAGTTCTGCCATGCGCTCGGCGGCGGCACGTGCGGCCAGACGGCGTGGTTCCAGCATCAGGATTTTGCGAGAATAAAGCTGTTTTTCCAGCAAGAAAAGTGGGACGCGCGTGGTTTTACCAGCACCCGGGGGGGCTTGCAGCACTGCTTGATTGGCCGTGTTTAGCGCATGCAAAAGATCGGGCAGCGCGGCCTCTATCGGCAGCACTACATTCATGCGCAATTACTTGCGAATGGCTCTGATTTTACCAAAGGTGGCATCTGCCGTGAAATCTTTGAAGTGAAACAAACCGTCATTCTGTTGTTCATAACGCATGGAAAACGGAAAGTTGACCCTCTTTTGCATGTTTCTAGGGGAAAACCCTGCAACGCGTTTGTACAAACCTGTGCAAGTGGCAATTTTGCCTGACACATGCGCTTTGTTCAGCTTAATCAATGTGCGCCTGCGCCCGTCAAACATATGATGTGTTGTATCGCATAATTTATCGATGGGGCGCGCTGTAAATGTTGAATATGCCCCGGTCAGCAAATCAATTGTGCCTTTTTGCTTGGATGGGTTTATATCATAACTGCGCTTTTCGCGCCCGGGTTTGTAGCTTTCCAATATAGGCGTGCTGCCATTCCAGCGCATTTTCACCACAGAACTACTTGATCCGGTTCTTGAACGGCCTATGTATTTTTTGGACTGATAGCGACCATTGCGTACTTTACCCGAAGCGGTACCATTGAAGCCGATGTCTTTAATTAATTTCAACAGAGCTGAAGAAGTGAGGACCCCGTTTAACGCGTATGATTTACTGTTTTCTGCGCCATTAATCTGGATTGTGCCTGCTCTTATGCCCAGTGCATACAGATTAAGTGTTATGGCTTCAGCCTGTGCCGCTATAGGCGTGGTGATACTGCTTGCAAACACAAGTGCTTTTATAAATGGTTTCACTGTTTGCCTCCATTTGTCATTCATCTGCTAACTTATGATGTCGCGTATTCGATTATAAGAGCGTAAAATTCACGCAATCTGACAAAATTGAAACTTTTCGATTTTAGTGGGAAGTCAGGTTTATTTTCAATTTATATATTGTACCGAAAATATTATGTATGCTTCTGTACTATTAATAATGTGCCTGCAAAGAGTTTTGAATTGATCGTTATCATTGCATGTGGCAAGTGGTGATGTGGATAAAAACCAATTCCCTTTAGAGAATCCCTTGACGCCCATGGTTATCGGGCCTAAAGAGGCGGCTCGAAATTCAAGTTTCAAAAGGCACCGTGTTTTTTGGACAAAAGTAAGGAAGCTAGACATGTCACGTGTTTGCGAATTAACTGGTAAAGGCCCAATGA
>JAJFHY010000155.1 GCA_021775375.1 Amylibacter sp.
GATTTCGCGGCAACTAACGTATCATCAAAATAATCACCTTCCAGTCGAATTTCGATGAACTTTCCGCCAAATGTTGCTGTTTTTATAATTTTTTGCCCGGGCGTTGTTACAGGCATGAATATGACACCTTTAACCCCGAAATGACGACACGCAAACGCCATACCCTGAGCATGGTTACCAGCAGACGCGCAGACGAACATTTCAGGTTTGCCCGCCTGAGTAAGCGCTTTTTGCATAGCGTTAAAAGCTCCACGAACCTTGTATGATCGCACAGGCGACAAATCTTCGCGCTTTAAATAAATGTCGGCGCTATACCGGTTCGATAGAAACTCGTTTTTTTGCAACGGTGTTTCGGGAAACAATTTGCGCATTGCATAGGTGGCTTTCGCAACATTGTCCAAAAAATCTGTCATATTTCAGTATTACCCGTGTTAATCATGCGCATATAAGGCATTTACGCTTTCGCCTTGGTGACAAAACCATTAATATAATCGATAGCGAAACGATATGAAAATCGTTCGGGGGATAGATAGAATGTTGCACTGGTCTAAAACGCTGACCTTGTCGGTGGTTTTATTAATATCTTTTGTTCAAATGCCGGTTGCGCAAACAACTGACAGCAACAAGACATTGCGTGTCGCTACGATTGAACGGAAACCGTTTGCATTCCAACAAGACGGTATCTGGATCGGTTTTTCGATAGATCTCTGGAACGAAATAGCGGCATTTGATAACATCAAAACAGAGTTCATTGGCAGTGCAAATTTTTCAGAAATGCTGAATGCCGTTGAAAATGAATCTGTTGATGCAGCCGCTGCGAACATATCGATTACGCATGCGCGTGAACAAAAGATGGATTTTTCACAGCCGATTTTTGATTCCGGCCTAGCAGTAATGATGCCAAGCTCAGTCGCCCCTTCTGTGTTTTCTGTCATCATGCGCAAAGAGCTGCTCTTATGGCTGCTAAGTGCTGTTGGTGTTTTAGTTATTGCAGGTGGATTGATCGCATTTTTCGAACGAAAAAATCCACATATATTAAACTTGCAGCATAATACAAAATTCGGTGAAGGGCTTTGGTGGGCGGTGAATGTTGTGACGAATGCAAGCTTCACAATCTTTACGCCTGTAACACGTTCAGGGCGACTTGTTGGATATGGGTTGATTATTATCGGACTGTTTGTTGTGTCAGCCTTTGTTGCCCAAATCACGACGGCATTAACAGTGGGTGAATTGCGCAGTCAAATTGACGGTGTAAGTGATCTTTACGGTAAAACAGTCGGTACAACAGAAGGTTCAACATCATCACAATTCTTAACAACACAATCGATAAACCATATAACATTCGATTCACTTGATGCGCTTTTTGAAGCTATAGAAAAGGAGGAATTGGATGCGATCGTTCATGATGCCCCACTCTTGGCTTATTATGTAAAAACCAGAGGTCAGGGAGAGTTTCGCATCGCAGGGCGCGTATTTAACCCGGAAAAATACGGCTTTTTGTTCCCACAGGGTAGTATGAAACGTGAACGATTTGACCAAGGCTTGCTAAAGCTGCGTGAAAACGGGGAATATTCTAAAATTCAGTCAAAATGGTTTGGGTCCGATTATCAATAGCAAGCTCTTGCCCGTCTGATCAAAACCCAATAGACCCCGCCCAATCATAAACTACATTTCGGAGCTACTCCAATGCAAGCACCTAAAAAAGTTGTCCTAGCCTATTCAGGTGGTTTGGATACATCGATCATTTTAAAATGGCTGCAAACTGAATATAATTGTGAAGTTGTGACATTCACAGCCGACCTTGGCCAAGGTGAAGAGTTGGACCCGGCACGTAAAAAAGCCGAGCTTTTGGGTATCAAACCCGAAAATATTCACATCGAAGATGTACGAGAAGAGTTTGTCCGTGATTTCGTTTTCCCGATGTTTCGTGCGAACGCGGTTTATGAGGGGCTTTATTTACTGGGTACCTCAATTGCGCGCCCGTTAATTTCGAAACGTTTGGTGGAAATCGCCGCTGAAGTGGGTGCCGATGCAGTTGCACACGGTGCTACGGGTAAAGGCAATGATCAGGTGCGCTTCGAGCTATCCGCATATGCGTTGAACCCTGATATTAAGGTAATTGCACCATGGCGGGAATGGGACTTGTCGAGCCGCACAAAATTATTGGAGTTTGCCGAAGAACATCAAATCCCTATTGCCAAAGACAAACGTGGCGAGGCACCGTTTTCGGTGGATGCGAACCTGTTGCATACTTCATCTGAAGGCAAGGTTCTGGAAGATCCGGCTGTCGCGGCTCCTGACTACGTGTACCAACGTACAGTCAGCCCGGAAGCGGCCCCTGATGTAGCCGAATATATAGAGATAACATACGAATTAGGTGACCCTGTTGCTTTGAACGGCAAAGCCCTTAGTCCTGCTGAAACGTTGACAGCCCTGAACGAACTTGGCGGCAAGCACGGGATCGGGCGTTTGGACTTGGTCGAAGGCCGTTACGTGGGCATGAAATCACGCGGGATTTATGAAACCCCGGGCGGTACAATCATGCTGGAAGCACACCGCGGTATAGAATCGATAACTTTGGATCGCGGGGCTGCGCATCTGAAGGATGAGCTGATGCCTAAATACGCCGAACTGATTTACAATGGTTACTGGTATAGCCCTGAACGTGAAATGTTGCAGGCCTTGATCGACAACAGCCAGGCCCATGTGAACGGCACTGTGCGTTTGAAGTTGTACAAGGGGTCCGTTAGCACAGTTGGCCGCTGGTCTGAAGATACACTTTATTCAGAAGCACATGTGACCTTCGAAGATGACGCGGGTGCTTATGACCAACAGGATGCCGCAGGATTTATCAAAATCAATGCGTTGCGTTTGAAATTACTTGCAGCCCGCAATAAACGGTCAAAGTGATTGCAACGACAGTTTGCGTTGGTTCAACAAAACTTGAATTGCAGTTCATTGAAAAGCATAGGATCATTCGTTGAAACTTAACGAACGGTCCTCTATGAAATATGTGTCTTCCATTCTAGCAGCCACACTGTTTTTTATATTCAGCCCGGCCACGCAAGCAGCCCAACTGGAAACTGCTATTTTTGCCGGTGGATGCTTTTGGTGTGTCGAGTCAGACTTTGAATCCATTGACGGTGTGACCGATGCCGTATCCGGTTATATTGGCGGTTCGGCTGAAACGGCAGTGTATAAAAAGGTTGGAAAAGGTGGGACAGGTCATTACGAATCTGTCAAAATAACCTATGATCCATCGGTCATCAGTTACGCGGAAATGATAGATGTATTATGGCGCTCGATTGATGCAACGGATGCGGGTGGCCAGTTTTGCGACCGTGGTGACAGTTACCGGTCTGCGATCTTTGCAATGAATGACAGGCAATATGAAATTGCACAAAAATCCAAATCAGATTTGGGTGCCAGTGGACGTTTGCAAACACCAATTGCAACAAAAATTATCAATGCGGGCACGTTTTACCCAGCCGAAGATTACCACCAGGATTACCATACAAAATCTGACCTTATTATCACACGCTATGGGCCAATTACCAAAAAGAAAGCCTATAAAAGATACCGCAAGGCATGCGGTCGTGATGCGCGTGTTATCCAGCTTTGGGGTGATGATGCATTTGTTGTTAAAGGCGAGTAATATTTAATACATATTGTTGATAATAATGACACGCAAAGCATAAATGCCGATAAATAAAACGATAGGTGTAAAATCCATCCCGCCTATTGCTGGTATAAACCGGCGAATGGGACGGTAAACTGGCTCTAACAGTTGATTGATCCCATGCCAAAGCTGGGCAACCAAAGGCTGGCGCAGATTAAGAACCTGAAAACTGATCAACCAGCTCATGATTATGTGAACGATCAAAACAAAATAAACGATGTCCAGTATGAACAGAAGAATTTGCGCGAGTGACGTCATTTTTAAAACCTTTTCCTATTGCGCTAGATTTATGATGCAAGATACCCGTTGGCAAGAGCCAGTGTTACGGTACGTTCCGGTTGCGTGGATTTATTACTTTGTTAGTTATCCGGCAAAAGGAAAATAAATGTACCCGATTGCCCGTTTAACGAATGAATTTTTTAAGTTTCGCAATGCGCCGAAGCTTGCAATAGATGATGTGCATATCTCAACCCATATATGCTGGCCTATTGATATTGATATATTCGGTGAGCTTAACAATGGCCGTACCCTGACGCTTTATGATTTGGGACGGCTTGTGCTGGGCAAACGTACCGGATTGATGTCAGTTGTGCGCAAAAACGGATGGGGTATGACAATGGCGGGGGCCTCGGTACGGTATCGCCGCCGTGTGAAAATGTTCCAGAAGTTCACAATGAAAACCAGCGCGATTGGTCGCGATGACAAGTTCATGTATTTAAACCAGACCATGTGGTCCAATGGCGAGGCGATGTCATCTATTCTTTACCGTTCTGCTATAACAGATAAGAACGGAATTGTGCCAACACAATTGGTTGCGGATGCTTTGGGGTACCCTGATTGGAACCCGGATTTACCCGAATGGGTTACAAATTGGATAAAGGCAGAGGATACGCGCATTTGGCCGCCAAATTCCTGAAAGAACTTGCTACTATAGGGTGAAATCTATTCAAGTGGTATAATGAATTAAGGGAATATTATGACGAGCAGGGCAAGCAACAAAGTGATATGGAGCTGGATGTCCTATGATTGGGCCGCACAACCATTTCATACGTTATTGGTCACATTTATATTCGCACCGTATTTTGCGTCAACAGTCATGTCCGATCCGGTTGCCGGGCAATCCATGTGGGGCTTTATGATGGCACTTGCAGGTATTGTCATGGCTCTGTCAGCACCAATTTTGGGGGCTTATGCGGATGCGGTCGGCCCCAGAAAACCGTGGATATTTTTGTTTTCAATCCTGTTTGTAGTAGGAACCATACCGCTGTGGATGGCTGTGCCGGAAATGGAAAATACCACATTCATCCTGATCTTGTTTGCGATCGGTTTGATCGGAGTAGAGTTTTCACAAATATTCGTAAACGCGATGTTACCCGACTTGGGTGATAGCAGTGAAATCGGCCGTATTTCTGGAACAGGCTATGCTATTGGCTATGCGGGTGGTGTTCTTGCCCTTTTTATAATGTTGCTGTTCTTGGCGGAAAATGCGGACGGTGTAACTTTATCAGGTAATCCACCAATTTTAGGTCTTGATCCTGAGACAAGACAAGGAACGCGTTCCGTTGGGCCGGTTACAGGTATTTGGTATATCGTCTTTATGATCCCGTTTTTTTTATGGGTTCCCGATGTTAAACGACGGGTAAGAACAAGCAATGTTGTAAGTAATGCGCTAAAGGATTTGATGCTCACAATTCGCAGATTACCCGAAAACGTCAGCCTGGCAGCTTATCTGGGTTCTTCGATGTTTTACCGCGACGCCCTTAACGGACTCTATACGTTTGGCGGTATTTATGCGGCGGGGGTGTTGGGCTGGACAATTACTCAAATTGGTATTTTTGGGATAATAGCTGCCATTACGGCAGCCATATTCAGCTGGGTTGGTGGCTATATTGATCGGCTCATTGGCCCAAAAAAGCTGATCATCATTTGTATTCTGATCTTGATTCTGGTCTGCACATTAATAGTCGGTACATCCCGCGATACTTTTTTCTCGGCCCCGCTTGCAGATACATCAACACTTCCTGACAAGTTGTTCATGTTTTGTGGTGCATTAATCGGCGGCGCGGGTGGTGCTTTGCAGGCAAGTTCCAGAACCATGATGGTGTTTCAGGCCAATAAAGAACGGATGACAGAAGCTTTTGGTCTTTACGCCTTATCCGGTCGCGCAACAGCATTTTTAGCCCCTGGACTAGTTGCATTGGTAACAGACTTAACACAAAGCCAAAGATTGGGTATTCTGCCGATAATCGGTTTATTCCTGATCGGATTGGTAATGCTGGTTTGGGTGGACCCCAAAGAAGGGTATTAGGAGATTATAAGGTGAAGTTTATAAAAGCGGCCATCTTTTTATTTGCTCTTTCAATAAGTGCAATTCTGTCTTTACATCCAGTTGCTGCGCAAACCAAAGCGAATGTAATGTTTGGCGCAAAAAATTCTGCAAGCCACCAACCGGCCAATGCCTATGGACGTTATGCCAAAGGTTGTCTGGCAGGGGCTGTTCAACTGCCCGAATCCGGCCCGACATGGCAAGCCATGCGTCTAAGCCGCAATCGCAACTGGGGCCATCCTGAAATGATCGGCTTTGTAAAACGGCTTTCGGCGAAAGTCGCAACCGTTCCCGGTTGGAAGGGCCTTTATATCGGCGATATATCTCAGCCACGCGGTGGGCCAATGACGTCTAGTCATCAATCGCATCAATTGGGATTGGATGCGGATATTTGGCTGTTGCCACCAAAAAAATTGAACCTAAGTCGCAAAGATCGTGAAAATATCTCATCGAAAACCGTGCGATCCAAAAACCAAAAAAGTGTGAATAACAATTGGACACCTTCCCATATGGAAGTGATCAAAGCTGCGGCAAGCGACCCAGCCGTCGACCGTATTTTCATCACGGCACCAGCTAAAATCTGGATGTGCGAAAATGCCAAAGGTAACCGCAAATGGTTGCAAAAAGTTCGCCCATACTGGGGCCATCACTATCATTTTCATGTCCGCCTGAAATGCCCGAAAGGCTCGAAGGCTTGTGATAAACAAAAGCCGACAGTACGCCAGTTATCAAAAAACGCGACCGGGTGCGATAAAAGTTTAAACTGGTGGGTAACAGGAGCATTAAAACCACCTGATCCCAATGCACCGAAACCGCCAAAGAAACGCGGGGCACGCGATTATGTTATGGCGGATTTGCCATCTCAATGTCATGGGGTGTTGACCGCACAATGATGAAATGGATCGTGGCGTTTTTAGTCACTGCAAACTATGCATTAAGTGCAGAAGCAACTTATTTATCATCCTACGCATGGACTCTGTCAGATGAAAACTTCGGCGGATTCTCATCGCTTGAAATGGATGATCAGGGTCAGGGATTTATTACCACCTCTGATCATGGTTATTTCTTGTCGGGTAAAATTAAACGTCAGAATGGTAAAATTGTCAGTGTATCAGATCAAAAGCTTGTCCCGATCAACAATCCCAAAGGCGCCCTTGTTGACGAATTTAACGGTGATGCAGAAGGCATTGCGATTGGCCCAAATGGCAAGATTTTCGTATCTTTTGAGCGTAACCACCGCGTTTGGTCTTATGCCAAGACAAATTCTGCAGCGCATAAATTGCCCAAACATGCGGACTTTGAAACACTCCAATATAATTCATCGTTAGAGGCGTTGGCGGTTGATAAAAAGGGATGGCTTTACGCAGTTCCGGAACGGTCAGGTAGAATGAATAGACCGTTTCCGATATACCGCTTCAACGGAACGCGCTGGGATAAGCACTTAAGCATACCAAGGCGCGGTACATTCCTGGTTACCGGTGCTGACATCGGGCCGGACGGTAAATTTTACCTGCTTGAACGCGATTATTTCATTCCAATCGGCATCGCGACCAGAGTTAGAAGTTTCGGCATAACAAAATCGGGATTAATAGACGAGCAGGTGGTTTTACAAACCAGCTATGGTGCACACGATAATTTAGAAGGCATATCTGTGTGGCAGGATGACCAAAAACATATTCGGATCACCCTGATATCAGACGATAATTTCGGTTTTTTTCAACAAACAGAACTTGTTGAGTACGTTGTAGATTAAACTGGGTTGTTTGCGTCCCATGCGTTGATGATTGCAATAGCCTCATCTGCCGTTTCAACAAAACTGAACAGCTCCAGATCGTCGGCACCGATTGTACCGGCCTCTGCTAATGTTTCCCAATTGATAATAGACCGCCAGAATTTTTCGCCAAATAGGATAACAGGTATCCGCATCATGCGTTCTGTTTGGATTAGCGTCAGTGTTTCGAACAATTCATCCAAAGTGCCATATCCGCCGGGAAAAGCTGTCACAGCTTTTGCGCGCATCAGAAAATGAATTTTACGTGTCGCAAAATAATGGAAGTTAAAGCAAAGCTCCGGCGTGCAATATTCATTCGGAGCCTGCTCAAACGGCAACACGATATTCAATGCAATGGATGCGCCACCTGCGTCAACAGCCCCGCGATTGCCCGCTTCCATCACGCCAGGGCCGCCGCCTGTGACCACGACGTTTTCGCGCCCATAACTTTTCATGCTTTTTTCAGTGATTATGCAGGCAAATTTACGTGCCTCATCGTAATATTTTGATAAACCCGCCAATGTTTCCGTACGTGCGTCGCTTTTGTGTTTAGGGTCGGGAATGCGCGCACCACCAAACATAACGACTGTGCTCTCAATCCCGCGCTCAGCCAAAATCATCTCTGGCTTTAACATTTCCAACTGAATGCGCATGGCACGCAATTCATCGCGGCACAAAAAATCGGGATCGGCAAAGGCCAATCTAAAAGCTGGTGCTTTCGTTTGTGGCGTGTCCGGCGTTTCTTTCAGTGTCTTTAAATCTGTTTCCGCGTTTGGAAAGCTTTCTTGTTGACGGCCCATGTCGGTTATTCCTTACTTGTTGTCGCCGTGGATTGCACACGGCCTCAAATCAAACTATAGGCATCAATCAAATCTATCCAGACACGAATTGGAGATAAATATGTCAAATGTACAATTAGAAACCGCAATCGAAGCCGCATGGGAGGCGCGTGACACGATAACGCCCGCTACAACAGGCGAAACTCGCGAAGCCATAGAGGACACGTTGAACGCGCTAGATAGCGGCTCATTGCGTGTGGCAGAACCGCGTGAAGGCGGTAACTGGCATGTTAACCAATGGGCTAAAAAAGCAGTTCTGCTCTCATTTCGCCTGAACGATATGGCGGTTATCCAAGGCGGCCCGGATAATGCGGGCTGGTGGGATAAAGTTCCAAGCAAGTTTGACGGTTGGAGTGAAAATCAGTGGCAAGAAGCCGGGTTTCGCGCAGTACCTGGTTCTATCGTGCGTCGCTCAGCATTTGTCGCCAAAGGTGTTGTTCTGATGCCTTCATTCGTGAATATCGGGGCATATGTGGATCAAGGTACAATGGTTGATGGCTGGTCAACTGTTGGTTCATGTGCACAAATCGGTAAAAACGTGCACTTGTCAGGTGGCGTGGGTATCGGTGGTGTTCTGGAACCAATGCAGGCAGGCCCGACTATTATCGAGGACAATTGCTTTATTGGTGCGCGCTCAGAAGTTGTCGAGGGCTGCATCGTCCGTGAAGGCTCGGTTCTGGGTATGGGCGTATTTATCGGCCAATCCACAAAAATCGT
>JAJFHY010000156.1 GCA_021775375.1 Amylibacter sp.
AGCTATCCCAAAATGAACGTACCCACGCGCTGCAAGCCATGCGTGACGGGCGTGCGCGGATCTGTGTTGCCACTGATGTGGCTGCACGTGGTATTGATTTGCCCAACCTTGATCTGGTGGTTCATGCGGATATCCCGCAAAGCCATGAAACCCTGTTGCACCGCTCTGGTCGCACAGGTCGCGCAGGACGCAAAGGTGTCAGTGCGCTGATCGTACCGGGCAAAGCACGCCGCAAAGCTGAACGGATTTTGCAAGGCGCCAAGGTCAAAGCCGAATGGTGCGAAGCCCCGTCTGCAAACGCCGTCAGCCAGCGTGATGATGAACGCCTGATGACGGATCCCACATGGGAACAGGAGATCACTGCCTCTGAAAACCCGGCTATCGAAAAATTACTTGAATTGCATAGCCCGGAGAAAATTGCAGCCGCATATTTGCGCCTTTATAAATCCGGCCAATCCGCACCAGAAGAGCTATCCGCATCAGGTGCCGGTGGCGAGCCACGCGCACGTTCCGCCTTTGGCCCAACCGTTTGGTTTGCCCTGACAGGTGGTCGTGAGGCAGGGGCTGAACCGCGCCGTCTGTTGCCAATGCTTTGTAAAGCGGGCGATATTACCAAAGACGACATCGGTGCCATCCGCGTACAAAAAAACGTGTCCTTTATTGAAATCCGTCAAGCCAGTGCAGCGAAATTTGTCAAAGCTATCGGGCCTAACCTAAAGGTAGAAGATAACGCCACACTGACACAGCTTGAGAAACCACCGGCAGCCGCAAACACTCCGCGCCCCAGCTTTTCGGATCGTCAGCGTGATCGAAAAGATAAAGGGCCAAAACGCAAGTCTTCCATGCAACAAGCGGTAGATCATACCAACCGCGATGAGCGTGATAAAAATAAAAAAAACAATCGGAAGAAATCAAAAGGCATACCGCATTCCAGTGAAAACTGGGAAGCCGAATTAAAACGCCTCGAAGGGGCCGTCACTGAATTAAAGCCAAAGCGTAAAAGCGAAAAGCCCAAACCATCGGATAAGATGGCTAAAGGCAAAACCGGTTCAACAAAAAGCCCAAGTGCTGTGAAACGCGGCAAGGTTTTTTCTAAAAAGAAAAAACCCTAATACAAAGCTTCTAAAGTTAAGCCACCTTAATCTTCGTCTATCTCCGACACCAACCGCGTCTCCAGCAATTGCCCGTGACGGTACAATATCGGATAGGCTATAGAGGCGATTTGCGAGTTCAGATCTTTCAAGGCCCGCAAGGTTTCCAGATGCAGATCACTGCTTTCAAGACTAACCTCTTCACTGTGACGAATGCGTTTTAGGTGCTTCTTGCGACTGCGCCGCTCCGCCTTTGCCATCTCGTTCTTTTCTTCCATCAACAAACGCGCCGCTTCCAGATCTTCGGACACCAGAACGTCAAAAGCCAGAGTCATGTTGGACACGACTTTTTCGTGCATATTGCGCAACTCTTCCCAACCCGCTTCTGAAAACCGGATGTCCTGATCGGCTTTGTTCGCAGCCAATTTCATCAATTGCTTGGCAACAATATCGCCAGCCGTTTCCAGATTGATCGCATACTCCGCCAGTTCACGCACTTTACGCCCATCAACCTTGCTTAACTTGGAATTTGGCATCTGGGACACATAACGGCGGATACCGTCAAGTGCACGGTTTACATGCTCGTCTTCTTGGCGTGTAGCCTTGATTTGATCTAGATCGCCATCCTTATAGCGATCTATTACCGGTCGCATCATATGTTCCAGCAACTGGCTCATACGTAACACCTCGCGGCGCAGACAGGCCACGGCCAGCCGCGGCGATGAAAGTGCCGTTTCATCAAGCGCCGAGATTTCAATGACGTTTTCCTCAGTAGTCCCGTTAACATTGATATCTGGTGCAAGCCGTTCAAAAGGACCTTTCAAAAGTCCCGTGATTGGCAGGAATAACAGCAAAAGCGCGTTAAAAGCCAGATGGGCATAAACCACGATTTGTTGTGGTCTGATACCGTCCAAATACTGTGTAAGGTGAAATGTGTTCACAGTGAAAAGTGCGATCACCGCAAGCACCCCGCGCAGGAATAAATTGGCATAAGGTATGCGCCTTGCTGCGGCATTCATATCCCGGGACAACCAGATCGGGATCACGGCACTGCCCAAATTGGCCCCCAATACAAGCGAAACACCGGCGGCCAGCGGTATAGCTTCAATGGCAACCAAGGTCACGCAAAGCAACACAACAGCTACACTTGAATGCATTAAAACCGCTACACTTGCCCCCACCAGAAAAGCGGTCAAAAAGTCACTTTCAAGATAACCTGCTATAGCCGGCAAAAAGCTGCTTTCGCGGATTGGATCCATGGTTTCGCGCAAAAACCGTAACGAAATCAGAATAAATGCAATCCCAAGCAATATCCTACCGGCCTGCTTCAGAATGCGTCGATCGGTTTTTACAAAAAACCACCCACCCAACGCCAACAGTATCGGTACCAGCCAATCCAAACGGAAAGACAGTAGTTGCACCACTATCGCAGATCCTAGATCCGCCCCTAATACAACCGATAGACCCGCGCCAAAACCAAGCGTACCAACACTGGCAAAGCCCGCCACCAGCAAAGCCACAGCAGCCGAGCTTTGTAAAACCATTGCCAGAACTGTACCCATTGCAGCGGATTTAAGCGGGCTTTGATTTTGTGTGACAATCCTTTTGAAAGACGCCCCGAACGCCCGTTCAATCCCGGTTTGAACCATGCGTACTGCATAAAGCAAAAGCATGATTGCACCCATAAGCGAGATTAAAAACTGTAGTATGTCCATACGTTTATTCTTTCAAAAGCGACAACTTGGCGCCTTGTTCTTTACACTAAAGCAGGTTGGTTATCATAGCTTATGGTCTAAAGTCCATCAGAGTAATTTAAGAATATCATAGCATA
>JAJFHY010000157.1 GCA_021775375.1 Amylibacter sp.
GGCGTAAAATGTACAATTGCAAATGACAATCGTGCTCCGATGGCTTTGGCTGCGTAAGCAGTTCGAGCAATCGAAACTTAACTCCTTGCACTTAGCGGTGTAAGGCGGGGTTCGCAGGTACCTGGCAACAGAAACCTGCACCTTCCTATAAAAATGTTACCCTCTTGTTTTGCATAGTTATTGCATCAATATCTATATAATATAGCATTCTGGTATGTTTAATCTTTCCAACATAGGCAAGCGTGGCATCCTTTTTCTTCTGGCAATGGCCCTGTTTTTCACAACCATGCCCGCATCATCCAGAGCAAAGTCACAGTGTTCCATCGCTCTGGTCCTTGCTCAAGATGTGTCAGGCAGTGTCGATTCGACTGAATATCATTTACAAAAAGACGGCTTGGCAAATGCTTTCAGAGATCCAGAAGTGATTGAGTTGATAGAGTTATTGCCAGGTGGAATTTATGTTGCTCTGACACAATGGTCAGGTCAACATGACCAAAGGCTGGTAATTGACTGGACGCATATTCTAAACGCTTCAGATGCCAACAGTTTTGCAGAACAATTAGATAATGACAGACGTGTTCGCTCACGTTCATTAACGGCAATTGGTCAGGCATTACTACAAGCGGATAACTTACTACGCAGCAAGATGTCACTTTGCAAACGCAAGGTAATTGATGTTAGCAGCGACGGTCGCAATAATGCGGGGCCGGACGCAAGTATGGTCGCAGATGCATTGGCACTAAAAGGTATCGTAATCAACGCCTTGGTGATCGTCGGACAAGATTCGTCACTTATCACGTATTTTCAGCAGGAAATCATCCGCGGCCCAGATGCATTTGTCCAACCCGCTATTGGCTATCGCGACTATGCAAAAGCTATAAAACAAAAATTATTACGTGAATTAACACCAGCCTTGGCAGAAAATATACCGACCCAACCTATTGATACTAATATAAATAAATTTGCTTCTTTAGTAAAATAAGACATATACAAGTAACAAGGATAACCCATTGCGCATGCCTCTATTCAGTATCAGATATTTCATTTCAACGCACATTCAACAACGGGTATAATATATAGAAGCTCTAAATTGGCGTGCACATCGCCAAATACGCTTTTATTCGCCTGAACAAACGCCTATGCTTTACCGAAGACACACAGGCTGAATTATGACAGATACGATCGACTATTCACAATTAATGCATGACGCCATGCGCGGCCTTATGGCAAATCTGTTGCGCAAAATTGGTGCAGAAGGCAAAACACCCGGCGATCATCACTTCTTTATCTGTTTTGACACCAAGCACCCCGGAGTGGACATTGCACCATGGTTGCATGAACGCTATCCTGATGAAATGACAATTGTGATCCAGCACTGGTTCGATAATCTTGTGGTTCTGGATGATCGGTTTTCAATAACCTTGAACTTCAATGATAACCCGGAACCACTGGTAATCCCCTTTAACGCGATCAAAACATTCGTAGATCCGACAGTGGAGTTCGGGTTGCGATTTGATGACGACACTGGCGATGAAGTTGAAGAATACGAGGATGAAGCCCCAGAAAGCCCAATGATGACCATCGAGGAAGAAGACGCTCCAAAAGGCGACGCTGAAGTTATTTCATTGGATAATTTTCGCAAATAACGCTTTTACTTCACATTTAACACCAAACCTTTGCTCTATGACGGCCTGTTTTTCGATATCTGATCGGTTAGTATTAAATCAGTGGCTTTTTAAATATTCCGTCAATGATTGCTTTAATCCAACAACAAATTTCGTCAATTTACTTTAGCATCGCATCATAAAATACTCGATTATCTATGGTTTTTATTGTCATAAAGGCTCAGTCCACTTATAAACATAAGTATCAGAGGAGTCTGCCATGCCGGAAACACGCACCGAGACCGACAGCTTTGGACCATTAGAAGTACCTTCCAACAAATTTTGGGGGGCGCAAACGCAACGTAGCCTGATCAATTTCCCTATTGGTTGGGAGAAACAACCCGTTGCGATTATACGCGCCTTGGGCGTAATCAAAAAAGCTTGCGCACAAGTCAACTTGGAAATGCGGAATTTACCGGCACAACTTGCAGGTGCTGTGATTGAAGCTGCCAGTGAAGTTATTGAGGGTAAGTTGGACGATCATTTTCCATTAGTTGTATGGCAAACTGGTTCCGGTACTCAATCAAATATGAACGCAAACGAAGTTATATCGAACCGCGCAATTCAAATGATGGGTGGTGAAATGGGTTCAAAGACCCCTATTCACCCCAATGATCATTGTAATATGGGCCAATCTTCAAACGACACATTCCCCACAGCCATGCATATTGCCACTGCGATGACTGCACATGATATTCTGCTTCCCGGGCTCGTTAAGTTACAAAAAGCATTGTCTGCAAAATCAAATGAATTCAAAGATATAATCAAAATTGGTCGCACTCATACACAGGATGCAACCCCGTTGACCTTGGGGCAGGAATTTGGCGGTTATGCTTTCCAAGTGGAACAGGGCATTTCCCGAGTAAGACATGCTCTGAAGAATATCTATGCATTGGCCCAAGGTGGCACTGCCGTTGGGACCGGATTGAATACGCCAGTTGGTTGGGGTGAAAAAGTTGCAGCGAATATGGCAGAAATCACAGGTCTGCCGTTTGTTACAGCACCGAATAAATTCGAAGCGCTTGCCGCGCATGATGCAATGGTTGAAATGTCGGGCGCATTGAAAACCGTTGCCGGTTCGCTTTACAAGATAGCCAATGACATACGCTTTTTGGGCTCTGGCCCACGTTGTGGCTTGGGCGAGTTGATTTTACCTGAAAATGAACCCGGATCTTCCATTATGCCCGGCAAAGTCAATCCGACACAATGCGAAGCCATGACACAAGTTTGCGCCCATGTGTTCGGCAATGACGCAGCTGTCGGCTTTGCGGGCTCACAAGGCCATTTTGAATTGAACGTCTACAAGCCAATGATAGCCTATAACGTATTGCAATCCATGCAACTGTTAGGGGATGCTGCAGATGCATTTACAGATAATTGCGTGGATGGGATAGAAGCCGATGAAGACCGTATCAGTACATTGATGTGGGAAAGCCTGATGCTGGTCACAGCACTTGCTCCTGAAATCGGTTATGACAATGCAACGAAAGTTGCGAAAACTGCTTATAAAAATCGCACCACACTAAAAGAGGAAGCCATAAATCTTGGGTTTGTGGACGCGGAAACGTTTGATCGGGTTGTTCAACCAAAAGATATGATCGGGCCAAGATAACAGGCTTACCGCCGAATATCCCTGTAAATAAAACACCAAATGTGACGCTGTGATTTGACAGGCAGTCATCTTGTTGGCGGCATCGGGTCACTGTAATAATTTCCTTGAGTACATGCAGCGAATTTTCAGATTTATTTACCCTAAGTTGTATCCATCCCAAAACATACACCAAAGCTGGGGCGGTTTTATTTAAAGTGCCACAACATGGCTGCATATTGATTATTATATCTAATGGTAAAATACTCATATAAATATGGATTTTATTACAAAATATGTAGCCAATACTTCGTGTTTATAAGTATGTGGTCTGATGTGTTCACAGCCCAATTTTATTTCAAATTATAGAATAAACATCTTTGGAAAAAGTGCCTATTTCATGTATAACTGGATCATCAGTTAACCCGCACCAAAAAGCGGGAAGGTGTTATGGTGAATACAGGCGGTAAATCAAGCTCGGAAAAGCTTGGTTCATTGACGTTGTCAGTGGACCAATTGGTGCATCGTTATCCAAAAAAATCAAAGACTACTTCTGCTCTGCATTCCGCCACCTCTAACAGTTATGCATCAAGGCTTAAGCAAGAGCATCAAAAGGTTTTGGGATGCCCCTTTGAAAACGACCCGGATCACCCTGACAGATTTATAGATCCACCCACAACAACCGTATTGAAACTGGAAACGGCCCAAATACTACAAACAGATTCTGAAAAGAAGCCACTCTGGAAAGGCGCAAGCCCAATAGCGGTAGTCAATGAAACCGCGCCCAACAAAGACGGCCTGCCGGAAGAACAAAGCGATGCATCGGATCAAGAAAAAATCTCTGTTATGGCAGGCACATCACCTGACGTTGATAATATTTTCCATGAAGACCCGGAAACGCCAAAATACAAGAACGTACCAACGCAAACTGTTGCACCGCGCGCCCTGCCTTTTTCAGAAGAAACCCATGTTCTGGTCAAAATCATTGCCCACGATAATGATCTAAGCAGTCCATCGTTCACCCCTGCCAAGACAGAAAACATCCGTTGGATGCAGCGCGATGCGATAAAGCATTACTTATGCATCCAGGATATTGAAAAACGGCGTGCAGCTACCAAAGGGGCGGTTTACAGATCGTTTCAGCATGATGCGTAGTGCTGTTCTCGCCATTCATCAACAAATCGCCGAGGTTGTGTAATGGCGCAGCAGTTTACCTCGATACGCGTGAATGGCGATCCTATCAATGGCGGCCCGTTAACAGCCGGAATACTTGAAACCGTTATTATTCTTGATGATGACGCCTTCCTTGAGCCAAGCACAACGGACACCGGAAATCAGTTTAGCATTGGCGGGACAGGTTTTACTTCCACCGCTTGGCCGGGATTTACCGGTACTGGCGTGGAGATATATTCAGCAACTGTTGGCGGTTTACCTGTCACATTTGGCTATCTTACATCGTCAGGTGACAGTGTGGATGATGCAATTGACCGGCTTGTTATCTTATCAGGCACGATTAATCCCGGGGATAACATCACTGGCATTACAATGATAAACAGCGGCAATACGAATATCACTTATGCCAATATTCCCGGCATCGTTTGTTTTACCCCGGGGACACGTATTGCCACACCGACCGGATCTGTTACAATTGAAAATCTTAACGTGGGCGATCTGGTTATAACCGCCGACAATGGCCTGCAAGCAATACGTTGGATCGGCAAAAAGCATGTATCAGGGGCAAGGCTGCAAGCGCATCCCGATCTGCGCCCCATTCGTATAAAAGCCCATGCTTTCGGGCATAACCGCCCTGATCGGGATTTATTAGTTTCACCGCAACATCGCATGTTCTTAAAATCCAAACAGGCACAGATCATGTTTGGTGAATATGAAGTTCTAATGACGGCAAAATCTCTTATTAACGATAAAACCATATTGATGGATCACAGTGCCACGAGTGTGGATTATATTCACATTCTGTTTGACCGTCACGAATTGGTACAGGCGAATGGCAGCTGGTCTGAAAGCTTTCATCCGGGCGTGGTGGGATTGGACGCTATTGAGGGTCGTTCAAAAGAGGAACTGTTGGAAATTTTCCCTGAATTGCGGGGCGATCCAAATTGTTTTGGCCCAAGCGCACGCCAATCAATAAACGAGCACGAAGCTAAAGTCCTTCTGAATGGTCGATCTGCTTGATATTTTAGGATGCATGTTAAGTTACGAATGATATTAAAAGGTGATAGATAATCAAGCACATCATTGTTACTATATATTTAGATACAAATTTAACATCATTATCACGCTGTAATTAACTGATTTTTATCAATTAAATACTATGTATAGTCTTTCACATACCACAGCATAAGAAGTTGCAAAATGCTTCTACTTTCTGTATCTTGTGGTTAATAAGTCCGAACCCACAATAAGATGGGACAGGGCATAATAATACGGGCAGTTTATTTCACTCTCTATATGATGTGGCTTACCTGTTCATGATAGCGGTGTCTTACAGGTAAATGCCACAAACATTTACATCATTTCAGGTCAATGGTGACCCTCTGAATTCCAACCGTTTGAACGTTGGCATTGCTGAAACTGTGACCATTGTGGATGATGATGGTTTACTTACCCCAAACACGCAGGACACTGGCCCTCAATTTAACATTGGTGGCGTAGATTTTACATCCACTGCCTGGCCAACATTTGCCGGAACAGGAACCGGCGTTGAAATTTATACCGCAACCGTACAAGGCCAACCGGTAACATTTGCCTATCTGACATCCGCGGCTGATGGTGTTGATGACGCTGTTAACAGAATTGTCGTCTTATCAGGCACGCTATCCCAAGGCGACAGGTTGCGGAATATCCAGCTTGATAATGGTGGTGCGAATGACCCTATCCCTTACAATTCCATTCCAAGTATTATCTGCTTTACACCTGGCACTTATATAACAACACCGCGTGGCCCGGTCTTGGTTGAGGATTTGCTTGTTGATGACCTGGTCATCACTGCCGATAATGGGCTTCAGGCAATTCGTTGGATTGGCCGCAAACGCATTACAGGTGCGCGGCTCATGGCCTTTCCGAAACTCCGCCCTATCCGCATCCGCGAAAATGCATTTGGGCGCGGCGTGCCTAACCGCGATATGCATGTATCGCCACAACACCGTATGCTTATTGATGCCGATCGCGCCTTGATCGAGCACGCAGAACGCGAGGTTCTGGCGCCCGCCAAAGGATTGATTAATGACTATAGTGTTACGGTTGATTACGGCGTCAAATACACTGATTACATTCACATCCTGTTTGACCGGCACGAGATAATTTTCGCAAATGGTGCGGCGACTGAAAGTTTCCATCCGGGCCATATGGCAATGTCTGCACTTGATGCAGCCCCGCGCAAAGAACTGTTTGATATTTTTCCCGAGCTTCAAAGTGACACCAGCAATTATGGCCCTGCTGCCCGCAAGGTCTTACAGGTCACCGAAACTGTGGCTTTGGGGGATGAAGGATTTTCCCTGTTTGCAGATTAGGAGCATATTATCGCGATAACATCTCTTATAGATCAGCTTGATCTGGGCCGCCCCAAAAAACACTCGCTTACACTACGCGGTCACAGGACAAGCGTGTCACTGGAAGACCCTTTCTGGTTGGCCTTTGTTCAAATTGCACAAGATGAAGAGATACCCATTAACGAACTGGCCGCAAAAATTGATGCCACCCGCCTTGTCGATGCCGGTTTGGCATCTGCGATCAGAGTGTTTGTGTTGGCTTGGTATCAGAAAGGCGCTTCGTAAACTTAAGAATTATACCGTCCTTGGCCCTGACTGTAAGATGCGCCACTGGAACCGGCGGCTTGCCAGATGGCTCCAGCTTGAAGGCACGCACCAGCATCGCAATCATCAAAACCCCTTCGATCATCGCAAACCCGGCGCCTGGGCAAACCCGTTGACCGCTTGAAAACGGCATATATGCATTTCGGGCGCATTTTCTGGTTTCATCCGTGTTCCAGCGGTCCGGATCAAACACATCGGGCTTATCCCATAATCGTTCGTGGCGCTGGATATGCCAAGGACTAAGAACAATCTGGCTGCCAATCTTTATTTCACGACCACGGAACTCTTCGGGTTGCAACGTCTCGCGGATCATCATCGGAACCGGCGGATATAAACGCAAAGCTTCGCGAAAAACATTGCGTGTGAATGTCAGTTTCGAAAGGTTGGAAAAACTGAAATCATCCAGCGCGGAGACTTCATCTACAACGCGCGCCTGCGCATTTTGGTCAACTGCCAACAGATAAAGTGCCCATGCTAAAGCGCTGGCAGATGTTTCATGGCCCGCAAGAAAGAAAATCGCAACCTGGTCAACCATCTCGGACGCCGTAAATGTAGCGCCTGTAACAGGGTCTTTGGTGGTCATAATTTTCGTTGCCAGATCATCAGGGGCTGTGCCAGCCTGAATTTCGGCAAACCTGTCTTCAGTTAACCGGATCAACAACGCACGGATATCGGCACTGGTTTGCCTTGTGCGCCGTCCTTGCAATTTCGGGATCCACTGCGGAATTTTCAAAAAACTCGCGATATTCAACAAGGGTTGCGAGCGCTGATAGTCGCGAAACTTTTCAAACACCTGTTTGGCAATGTCATCGGTGATCGGTATTGAAAACAACGTGCGAAATATTATGTCGGCAGCGATTTGGCTGGCCTGCGCTTCTACCTCGACAGAGTGGCTATCGGCAGAGGGCTGAAGGCGTGCCACAGCTGCATTTCCCGCATCCAACATATACGGGAAAATATCACGCAAACGGCCACCTTCAAATGCAGGATTGATAATCCGCCTTTGCCGCTTCCAAACCTCGCCATTGGTCACAAAAACACTGTCACCCAGCAAAGAATATAGCGCGCCTCTGATAATCTCTGATTTCGGAAAATTATCGGGGTCTTTATTCAAGACATGATCAACCAGTTTTGGGTCATTGATGAAATATGATTTGTAAAAGGGCAAACGATACTCGGCCATCCAAGCGCGGTAAAGTTTTGCGGGTTGGGACGCAAAAATATCTTTCCGGAACAGCTTGATATGGGTTAGGATCGAGACCCTCTCTGCGCGTGGCTTTGGTTTGGGTGGTGTATATTCTTTGCTCATATCGTTGCTGCCTGAGATGTGTATATATTCACAGCGCGGGTAATAACAGACGGGCTTGGTGAACGGTATTCAAATCGCGCCTCAAGCGTCATAGGCCCTGCGGTAATTTGGAAGTAATCATAAGCATCAGGGCGATCAAAATGACACAAATATTGGAAATGCAGGCGGAAAAATTTGCGTTTGATACTGGCGTAATATTCCTTGGACAGTGTTTGCGTAAAAGCTGCCGATATGACCAACGGCCAATCATGCCCGCCATTAGGTGCAACCCCTGATACAGCGGCAGGATCACACAATGCGAAAGTGCAGCCGTCACCGGGGGCTGTAACATCGATCCATGTCAGTTCATCACGTTGGCACAAGTAGTTCAAATCACGTCTGAGTATCCACGCGTTTGGCAGAAAGCTAACCATAGGCACAACATGACCCAATGATAAAAAAGCCAGTTTGGGTCCATTTTCAGGCACGCCCAAACGGCGTATTAAATCTGCCAATATCGAGATCGCCAAATGTGCGCCCGATGAATGCCCTACGATCAGAACCTCGTCTACATCGTCCATTAAAGCGGCATGTATCTGATTGGAAAACGTGGTCATGCGAGCCAATAACTCTGGTGGTATATCGCCATTATATTGGGCGGAGAACGCATAATCATGCATCAGGTAATAAGCGTATATTTTATTGTCTTTCGATTTAAACCAGATCATGACCGCCGACAGAACGGCAAAACCGACAATGACCCCCAGAGTCCAATGGGTAAAGATGCTTGTAACTTGATATGCGACGTAACCCAGCAACAAACCCAATAACAGCTGCCCCAACAATATCACCACAGGATATAGTGCTGCAATAACAGGTCCCTTTTGTAGCTTCATCAATGCAAACAATGACCCGGTTGAGATATAAGTCCACGCCGTGCGCGCCAGCAACCAAAAGCTGCCGACAATACTGCGCTCCATTGATGCCTTTACAATATCGGACCACAATAAGAATTCAAAATCCGTATGGGTTTTTTGGCCGTCTATAATGCTATCCACACTCCAGCCGTAATTTTCAGGCTTTCCACCCCTGCCGGTCAATGTCAGGTCATAACCAGAAATCTCTGCCTGTTCAGCCCCTTCGGTGCGATACAATTCTCGATAGCGGCGTGGCAACATCGGATCATAGCCCGGTATATAAAAGACTTTACGCTTTTTAACCTGTTGTGCCTGTTTTGGCATCTTCACACGCCTGCTTGTTTATTCACGCAAACTATAGTCTGTGATCTGCGAAAAAGTAAGGTGATTTAACCGATTGTACTCAATGCCG
This sequence comes from Amylibacter sp., assembly GCA_021775375.1. Lineage (GTDB taxonomy): Bacteria > Pseudomonadota > Alphaproteobacteria > Rhodobacterales > Rhodobacteraceae > Amylibacter. The sequence goes on from JAJFHY010000157.1 coordinate 9,703, forward strand.
GGAACATTTCCAAAAGCCAGTATGAAAAGCTGGAAAATGCGCCTGTTATTAACATCAATCCGACAAGCACAAGCAACCCGCCCATGACTTTCTCCATCATTCCCATATGGCGCTTAAAGCGATTCATCACACCGATTGCGCGGTTGATGAAAATTGCAGCTATAATAAACGGCACACCCAATCCAATAGCGTATGTTGCCAGCAATAGCGTTCCACGTGTAATGGATGCTTCTTGGGCAGCCATTGATAAAATCGCCCCCAATATAGGGCCGATGCAAGGCGTCCACCCAAAGGCAAAGGCTAGCCCCAGAATATAGGCCCCAAATGCACTTCCGCCGCGATCACCCGCATCAAGACGTGCTTCTCTTTGCAAGAACGGTATAGTAAATACACCCAGAAAATGCAGTCCGAAGATCACAATAACGCCGCCCGCTATTTGCCCCATAATCTCTTGATATTGCAGAAATACGCGGCCAAACGCCGAAGCGGCAAAGCCCAAGAATATGAAAACTGTAGACAGGCCTAGCGCAAAGAAAACAGCCGCGAATATAGCAGGTTTATTCGATACTTTATCATCCGTCATCTCTGCCATGGATATGCCACCCATATAGGCCAGATAAGGCGGTACTATCGGTAAAACACAAGGCGACAGAAAACTGATGACACCCGCTAAAAGTGCCACAAAGAGGGATGGCATCAAGGCCGCGTCAAATAGATCAATTCCAAACATGCGCCCTTGTAACGGGCCAAACCGCCCGCGTCACGCATCAAAAGGTCACATATGCGTGGACTTTTGTAACACGCCCGCTTATTTGCAAATATATGAACTGGGATGCCGAACTTGATGCAACCGGGCTGCTGTGCCCCCTGCCCGTGCTGAAGGCACGCAAACGCCTGATGGCGTTAAAATCAGGGCAGATTCTAAAAATGCAGACAACCGACCCGGCTGCAATTGTCGATGTTCCGCATTTTTGCGCAGAACAGGGCCATAAATTGCTGGACCAAACAGAAAGTGACGGCACGCAGGTTTATTTTCTGCAAAAAGCCTGATTACCCCCTGTTTACCCTAGAAATCATAGCTATATCAGCTATTGTTGCGCAAATTGCATAGCTGGGGAACATCATGGATTGGGATAAACTACGCATCTTTCATGCGGTTGCCGATGCTGGCAGTCTGACCCATGCCGGCGATACACTGCACTTGTCACAGTCAGCTGTAAGCCGCCAAATCCGCGCTTTAGAGGAAAGTCTGGATGTTATTTTATTCCACCGCCATGCACGCGGATTGATCCTGACCGAACAAGGCGAGCTGTTGTTTGATGCAACCAGCGATATGTCTAAAAAGCTGGAAAGTACCGAGGCCCGTATTCGTGATGCCGAAGATGAGGTGTTTGGCGAGCTATGCGTGACAACAACCACCGGTTTTGGAACCTTATGGTTGGCCCCGCGCATTGGTAAGCTTTATGACAAATACCCAGATCTAAAAATCGACCTTGTTCTTGAAGAACGTGTTCTGGATTTACCCATGCGTGAAGCAGATGTAGCCATACGGATGAAAGAGCCCAGCCAGGCCGATCTGGTGCGTCGCCGTTTGATGACGGTAAACATGCGGTTTTATGCAACCCAGGAATATTTGGATAAATTCGGCGCACCGCAAAATTTTTCTGATCTTAACTCTCACAGAATTCTCAGCCAGAAGCTGTCAGCACGGCAGGTCTCTGAATCAGTAAAATGGCTTAAGCATCTGTTAAACACGGATCACACATCGCATTTAACCGTAAATAACTATTTTGGCGTCTTGCAAGCAACGATCAGACATGTGGGTATTGGTGTGCTGCCCGATTATGTAAGCAAGAAATTTCCAGAGCTGATACGGGTACTCCCCGATGAGGAAAGTCAGGAAATACCGGTGTTTTTGGCTTACCCGGAAGAGTTACGGCAATCAAAAAGGGTTCAGGCCTTTCGTGATTTCATTGTTGAAGAAATACGCGAATATAAGAAACTCTCACGGGATCATTAGTATAATCAATGCGCTAGATAGTTACCTTGCCGAAAGTCAATTCGTTATGCAGGAAACGAATAGCGGGTATGCAATAAACGCACGCTATCTACACTTGCCGTAAACTGTTTGCATATATAGATGGAGAGATGAAGCAGCGCAGATGAGCAACACTGTTGCGTTCCTGCACTTCTTCACCTCCCTGTTGGACTTCAAGGCCGAGC
>JAJFHY010000158.1 GCA_021775375.1 Amylibacter sp.
CAGATTATCATTTGCAGGGTTCGATGTTGACTGGATGATGAACATATCCTCACCGCGTACATTGTCATACACTTCGATGAAGATTTCCTGATCGTTGAAGCGCTCGATGCGGGCATCAATCAGCTTTACAGGGCTTCCGCGCAGTAGCGACATGCGCTTGGCGATGGCTTTACTTAATGTTTGGTTGGAGTTTCCGGTGATGAGCTTTGGTTCGACCATCGTGTTCATCGGTAAATGTCCCAATTTCAGGGCTGTTGGCAGCAGCAAGTTAGCATTGCCTCCACTTATCATTGCAAATTGCTTTTGCCTAGCCGTAACGGAGCTGTTACCAAGCATTAAATGTTATTTACGGAGATAAAAGTGATACAAATCGATTATTACATGTTCCCACTGTCGCCCTTTGGTTATCTGGCTGGAATGCAGCTGGAAAAGATTGCCGCAAAACACGGAATTCCGATCAATTATAAGCCTTTTGGCTTGATGAAAATATTTGAAGAAGTCGGCACACCGCCACCAGCCGAACGCCATCCTAATAAAGGTCAATACCGGGCTCAGGATATTGTACGTGTGGCGAAATTCAATGACATGCCTGTCAATTTAAAACCGGCCCATTGGCCCACCAACCCGGCACCAGCGTGCTATGCGATTATCGCGGCACAAAATGCAGGTGGCGGCGATCTGGCCGGCTTGGTCCATGCGCTTTTCCGGGCCTGTTGGGCTGAAGAGAAAGACATCGCGCAAGATGATGTCATCAAAGCATGCCTGACATCAAACGGGTTTGATGCAGGTCTTGCAGACAGTGGTATGTTGTCGGGGGCCGAAACATTTGGCCGCAACACCGAAGCTGCGATCAAAGCGGGTGTGTTTGGAACGCCCACTTACGTGGTGGGCGATCAGGTGTTTTGGGGCCAAGACCGCTTGCCGCATCTGGATGCTTATCTGTCCGAGGTGGCTTAACCCGCAATCAATTCCAAGAAGCGTGCGACATCCTGCGGTGTGGTTGACCAGCTCGTGACCAGTCGCGCGGTCAGTAATTCATCGTCCGGCCCTGTTTCAGGGTGTTCGGCTTCGGGCCAAGCGTAATACATCGCGCCCGCGGCTTGCGCCAGCGCGTGGCCCGAACGCGGCCAGCCGCAAAACAGCATGTTGGCCTGTTGCGGGTGATTGAATTTGGCGCCTTTGACGTCTTTGATGCCTGTAGCCAATAAATCACCCATTGCGTTTGCGTGTTTGGCCAGTTTGATCCACAAGCCGTCGGTCAGGTAGGCTTCCATTTGTGCCGACAGATAACGGTATTTTGACATCAAATGCCCACCGCGTTTGCGGCGTAGCTCGAACTCCCACGCTTTATCGGGGTCAAACAGCACAACCGCTTCCACACCCATACAGCCGTTTTTCGTACCACCAAAACTGACAGCATCAATGCCCGATTTCCAGGTCATTTCCGCAGGTGTGCAGCCCAAGGCCACCATCGCATTGGCAAAGCGTGCGCCGTCCAGATGGGTGGCAATGCCGAACTCTTTGGCAATGATTGTCAGTGTGCGAATTTCATCCAGCGTATAGATCGTGCCGACTTCCGTGACATTGGTCAAAGACAGGGCGCCGCGCTGGATATTATGCACCCCCAGTTGCCCAGTGATTTTGGCGTGCGAGCGAAATGCATCCGCATCAATCTTGCCGTTCGCCCCTTCGATCAGGGTCAATTTGGCGCCGTTGGTAAAAAACTCAGGCGCGCCGCATTCGTCTTCTTCTATGTGCGATGTGGGATGACAAAAAACCGTCTGCCAGGGTTCAACCAATGTGGCCAGGGCCAGTGCATTGGCCGCAGTTCCCGTTGTAACCAGATACACGGCCGCATCGGGGGCTTCAAAAACCTCGCGGATCATATCTCTGACATGGTTGGTGCCACCATCACCGCCATAACCGCCGGTATAACCTTCATTGACGCGTTGAAGGCTTTCCATGATTTTCGGGTGGGCGGGGGCACTGTTGTCGGACGCGAAATACATTATTGTAAACCTTCTATTATGTAATCTTCCAGATCATCTTCGTTAACTTCATATTCTGCAAGGGTTTTTCCATGCATACTGATATCAGCATCCTGAACAGAGTGCGGATCGCCCGATACAAGTGGATGCCAGTTAGGCAAGGTGTTACCTTCCTCGATCAACCGATACGCGCAGGTGGATGGCATCCAATGGGCATTGCGCTCGATATTTTCAGGGGTCAACACGACACAGCCTGCCACTAGTTGTTTGCGCAGGGGATAGTTGCCACAGCGGCAGGTTTTGTCGTCAAATAATCGGCAAGCAATATTGGTGTAATGCACCGCTTCTGTTTCATCATCTTCCAGTTTCAACAGGCAGCATTTGCCACAGCCATCACACAACGCTTCCCATTCCTCGCGGGTCATATCCATGAGGTCAACGGTTTCCCAATATTTGGGGCGTAGCATTTTTTTCTGTGTCATACGGCTCTATCTGCCGTGAATTAACGCAAAAGGAAAGCAAGAAAGCTTGTGAGCGTGGCGGCTATGTTTTAGCGTTGCCGGTAATGAAGGAAACCGATTTATACGCGCCGATCAAAACCTACCTTGAGGGGCAGGGATATGAGGTAAAGGCAGAGGTCAAGGATTGTGATCTTGTGGCGATGCGTGGTGTCGAAGACCCTGTGATTGTAGAACTGAAACTATCATTGTCCTTGGCCCTTTTGATGCAGGGCATTGATCGTCAATCAATGACCGATGCTGTCTATGTGGCGGTTCCGGCGGGCAAAGGAAAACGTTGGGTTTCACAAGTAAAAGACGCTGCAAAATTGTGCCGCCGTTTGGGGTTGGGTTTGATATCGGTGCGCTTGGATGCGGTAACGCCGTCTGTTTTGGTGCATTGCGATGCAGGACCTTATCGCCCGCGCAAGGTGAAGCTGCGCAAGAACGCATTGCTAAAGGAGTTTGAGCGCCGCGTGGGCGATCCCAACACAGGCGGCCAAACACGGCGCAAGATTATTACCGCATATAGGCAAGATGCCCTGCGCATAGCGGTAGCACTAACAGATGGGCCTAATAAACCAAGGATTTTGGCGGAAATTCTAGGTGTTGAACGTGCCGCCGGAATTTTACAGGCGGACCACTACGGCTGGTTTCAACGCGTGGAACGCGGAGTGTATGAATTGCGTCCATCAGGCCACGCGGCATTGAAAACCTATGCGGATGTTGTCAAAGCTTTGCAAGGATAGCGCGGCTTTCCACACAATCGGCTTCAATTTGAATGATAAGCTCTTCAAGGCTATCGAATTTCAGTTCCGGCCGCTGGAAATGTACCAAAGCCACGGAAATTTCAGTATCGTATATATCGCCGGAAAAATCGAAAATGAACACTTCCAGATTAGGCACATTCATCCCGAATGTGGGCCTGTCGCCGATTGAAGCCGCACCTTGATAGCTACCCTCATGTGGCCCTTCCAGCACATCTACCCAAACCGCATAAACCCCGAATTTTGGTAAGTGCAAGCCGCTTAATGACAAGTTCGCAGTGGGGTAGCCTAAATCGCGACCCCTTGCATCGCCATGTTCCACGCGCGCGTCAATACGGTGCCAGTGTCCCAGCATATGGGCGGCATCCTCTGGGTGACCTGCGCTAAGGGCAGTGCGAATGGCTGTGGAGGAAAATACACCCTTTTTGTCGGATACAAGTGGCAGGATGGTGACGCCGAACCCAAGTTCAGCCCCCATATCGCGCAATGTTTCCGCTGTTCCCGCGCGGCCTTTGCCAAAGCAAAAATCAGCGCCAACCACGACATGTTTCAATTTTAAACTTTCATGGATGACGTCATGGCAGAATTCCCGAGCGCTTAAAGACGACAGGGCGGCATTGAAATTCAACTGATACAGATGCGTGACCCCTAGTTTTGCCAAACGGTGTGCTTTAGCTTCGGCACTCATTAGGCGGAATGCAGGCGCATCAGGGGCGAAATATTCACGCGGGTGAGGTTCGAACGTCATCACACCCATGGGACAACCAAGTTCAATTGCTTTTTGGCGCACCACATCCAACACGGCCTGATGACCCAGATGCACGCCGTCAAAGTTGCCAATAGCTACGGCGGCACCGATGTCGGCTTCGTTGGCAAATTGATAGTCGCGAACAATATGCATGCAATATCTCGTTAATTTTTTGGTTAACGCAGATGACCCATAGAATAGGTCGGCGTCAACTGAGCTTTTGCCAGAAATTGTTTCAATGCACCCGCATCGGGTTGACCATCCGTTGCGGTCGCCTCTGCTGCTAACCCGCCTGTGATGAACAGACTGTCTATATTCTCGCCAATGGCACCTTGAATATCGGTATAAATCCCGTCACCGATACCGATGATTTTTTTCGGTGCTATTTCACGGCCTGAAATATCTATCAGATGTTGATAAGCAAGGTCGTAAATCGGTGGGTGCGGTTTGCCGAAATAATGCACTTCACCACCCATTTCCGTATAGGCTTGGCCCAAGGCCCCTGCGCAATAAATCCGTTTATCGCCGCGATCCACCATCACATCGGGGTTGGCGCAAAGCATTTTCAAGCCATTGTTTTTTGCTTCCAGAAAAATCGCGCGATAGTCGTCCGGGGTTTCCGTCGTGTCGTCAAACAGCCCTGTGCAAACAATGCCCTCGGCCTGATTCAATGGGACGCGATTTACATCAATGCCTTCATAGAATGTCAGGTCGCGTTCCGGCCCAAGGGCAAATACATTATGCCCGTATGCACCAGAGGCCAAAGCCGTACGGGCTGCATCACCACTGGACGCGCAACCCTTATAGAGATCGCGTGCAACACCTATCTGGTCAAGCTGTTGATACACTGATGTGGACGGGCGCGGGCTGTTGGTTAAAAGGAAAACCACGCCGCCTTTGTCGCGGAATGTCTCCAACGCAGAAACAGCGGCTGCGAACGGCTTTACGCCATTGTGCAAACAGCCCCAAAGGTCAACCAAAGCGGCATCGTATTTGGCGGATATTTCGGCGAAGTTTTCAATAATCTGTGTCATGTGTGATGCGTATCAGGGTGTTTAGTGTCTTACCAGAGTGAATACGCTTATGAATGCACGGCTTTGCTATCATCAGGGGCTTGATTGCGGTCGTACATGCCGTAATCGCGAATGATACCAGCAATGCGCAAATGATAATCCGCAAAAATACCACCCCGCCCTTGTGCTTGTGCACCGCGATGTTGGGTAAGTGTCCGCCAGCGTTCAACAGCGGCCTCATCTTCAAAGAATGACAGGGATAAAAGTTTCGCAGGGTTTGTCAGGCTTTGGAAACGTTCAACAGAAATAAACCCTTCGATCTGTTCCAGCATAGGGCGCATTTGCGCGGCTATATCAAGATAATCGTCTTTACGCCCTTCGGCGATTTTAACCTCAAAGATAACGGCAATCATATGGTTATTCCTATGTTCCACGCGGTGTTGAGTAGCATTTTGAAGCTTTGCTCGGGGCATAAAGCTACCAATCTTAGAGCCAATAAAACAAGCACTATTTTTTTATCTATTCATAACTTGACTCTACCCCTTCCATTCCCTAGAAATTCGTCGTTAGCACTCTTGAGAGGTGAGTGCTAATACTCTGCAACCCCTCTCAACTGAAATTTTTAACCAACAACGGAGCAATCCAAATGGCATTTACACCTCTGCACGACCGTGTACTGGTTCGTCGTCTTGAAGGCGAAGAAAAAACCGCAGGCGGTCTGATCATCCCTGACTCAGCAAAAGAAAAGCCGGCCGAAGGCGAAATCATTTCCGCAGGCGAAGGCGCACGCAAAGACAGCGGCGAGCTGATCCCAATGGCTGTTAAAGCCGGTGACAAAGTTTTGTTCGGCAAATGGTCCGGCACAGAAGTTACAATCGACGGCGAAGAGCTGTTGATCATGAAAGAGTCCGACATCCTCGGTCTGCTTTAATCGCTAACGTATAGAATTTAGGAGTAGCTATAATGGCTGGTAAAGAAGTAAAATTCGGCACAGATGCCCGGAACTTGATGCTGGATGGCGTTAATATTTTGGCTGATGCTGTAAAAGTAACATTGGGCCCAAAAGGTCGTAATGTTGTAATCGACAAATCATTTGGCGCACCGCGCATCACCAAAGACGGTGTGACAGTTGCCAAAGAAATTGAACTTGAAGGCAAGTTTCAAAACATGGGCGCGCAAATGGTCAAAGAAGTGGCCTCTCGCACCAATGACACAGCTGGTGACGGCACAACTACTGCCACAGTTCTGGCACAAGCTATCGTAAAAGAAGGCTTGAAGTCAGTTGCTGCAGGCATGAACCCAATGGATCTGAAACGCGGGATCGACACTGCTGTTTCATCTGTAGTTCAAACTATCAAAGACATGTCTCGTGAAGTTAAAGACAGTGCTGAAGTTGCACAAGTCGGCACAATTTCTGCCAACGGCGAAGCTGCCATCGGTGATCAAATTGCTGGTGCGATGCAAAAAGTCGGCAACGAAGGTGTTATCACTGTTGAAGAAAACAAAGGTCTGGAAACAGAAACAGACGTTGTTGAAGGTATGCAGTTTGACCGCGGTTACCTGTCACCGTATTTCGTGACTAACCCTGACAAAATGACAGCTGATCTGGAAGATTGCCTGATCTTGTTGCACGAGAAAAAACTATCAAGCTTGCAGCCAATGGTTCCTTTGTTGGAAACTGTAATCCAATCCGGCAAACCTTTGCTGATCATTGCTGAAGATGTTGACGGCGAAGCGCTTGCAACTTTGGTTGTGAACAAATTGCGCGGCGGTCTGAAAATCGCAGCTGTTAAAGCACCTGGTTTCGGCGATCGTCGTAAAGCCATGTTGCAAGACATTGCTGTTTTGACAGGCGGTCAGGTAATTTCCGAAGATCTGGGCATGAAGCTTGAAAGCGTTGGCATTGAAATGCTTGGTACTGCCAAGAAAGTTGCCATCACCAAAGACGAAACTACTATCGTTGATGGCGCTGGTGAAAAAGCTGAAATCGAAGCGCGCGTTTCACAAATTAAAGCACAAATCGAAGAAACTTCATCTGATTACGATCGTGAAAAACTACAAGAACGTCTGGCCAAACTGGCTGGCGGTGTTGCAGTGATCCGCGTTGGTGGTTCAACTGAAACCGAAGTGAAAGAACGCAAAGACCGCGTTGACGATGCATTGAATGCGACCCGTGCGGCCGTACAAGAAGGTGTTGTTGTTGGCGGTGGTGTTGCTTTGATCCAAGGCGCAAAAGGCCTGAGCGGCATGGAAGGCGAGAATGCTGACCAGACTGCAGGTATCGCAATTGTACGCCGTGCTTTGGAAGCACCTTTGCGTCAAATCGCTGAAAACTCTGGCGTTGACGGTGCGGTTGTTGCCGGCAAAGTTCGTGAAAGCGACGATCCAACATTCGGCTTTAACGCTCAAACAGAAGAATATGGCGACATGTTCAAGTTTGGTGTGATTGATCCGGCTAAAGTTGTGCGGACTGCTTTGGAAGATGCAGCATCTATCGCCGGTCTGTTGATCACAACAGAAGCGATGATTGCTGACAAACCGGCACCGGCTGGCGCTGGTGGCGGCGGAATGCCGGACATGGGCGGCATGGGCGGCATGGGTGGTATGATGTAAAAGCCGGCTTTGGCCGAATTAGGCCAAAACGACTTTACGCGACAGGGTTTTCGTTTGCGAAAGCCCGACAGCGGCAAACCACACTAACGCATAAAAGATTTGGGGCTGCCTGCGGGCGGCCCCTTTTTCATTGTTTCGCTTGCGATGAAATCCATGACTGTTTACCGTCCCCCTGACTGAACAGATTAGGCATTCCAATGACATCGCAACCCACAGATGCGCTTTTGCATAAAATCCTGAACGAGACCAAAACCATCGCCGCCGTGGGCGTGTCCACCAACCCTGTACGCCCGTCTTATTTCGTGATGCGGTATCTTCATATGCGCAATTACCGTCTGATCCCGATCAACCCCGCATATGCAGGCCAAACTCTGTTCGGCGAGACTATTTTGGCCAGCATCGAGGACATCCCGAAAGACACAACCGTTGATATGCTGGATATATTTCGCCGCGCCGAATTCGTCCCCGCATTGGTCGACGATGCTATAGAGCATCTGGGCGGCAGTCTGAAAACCATCTGGATGCAAGTGGGTGTGGAACATGCCGGGGCTGCAAAAAGGGCAAGTGATGCAGGGCTGCAAGTGGTTCAGAACCGTTGCCCGAAAATCGAGTATCAACGCCTGTTCGGTGAATTGCGCCGTGCCGGTATTAACACCGGTATAATATCATCCAAACTGCCCAGATTATAAGGACGTCCATTATGGTTAAATCATCGACATACGGCTTTGACACATTGCAGGTTCATGCAGGCGCACGGCCCGATCCTGCAACAGGAGCGCGCCAAACGCCGATTTATCAAACCACGGGGTATGTTTACAAAGATGCCGCACATGCAGCCGCCCTGTTTGATTTGCAAGAGGTCGGTTACATCTACTCACGGCTGACCAACCCCACGGTTTCAGTTCTGCAGGAACGCATTGCAACACTCGAAGGCGGCATTGGTGCTGTGTGCTGCTCATCGGGTCATGCGGCGCAAATAATGGCGCTATTCCCGCTGATGCAACCGGGCTGTAACGTGGTGGCTTCGACGAGGTTATATGGCGGTACGCTCACGCAATTCGGCCTGACGATTAAACGCTTTGGCTGGTCGGCGAAATTTGTTGACTTCGATGATCTGGATGCCTTGAGAGATGCAATCGACGACAATACCCGTGCCGTTTTTTGCGAAAGTATTTCCAATCCGGGCGGTTATGTGACCGATATCCCCGCAGTGGCCGTTGTTGCCGATCAAGCAGGCTTGCCGCTGATTGTCGACAATACATCCGCCACACCCTATCTGTGCCGCCCCATCGAGATGGGGGCGAGCCTTGTGGTACATTCCACCACTAAGTATCTGACAGGCAACGGCACGGTTACGGGCGGTTGTGTGGTTGATTGCGGTACGTTTGATTGGTCGAAAAGCGATAAGTTTCCGTCATTGTCGCAACCGGAACCTGCCTATCACGGGCTGAAATTCCATGAAACCTTTGGCGAGCTGGCCTAAACTTTACATAGCATTGCCATAGGGTTGCGCGATTTGGGGATGACGATGAACCCGCAAGGCGCGCATTATACATTGATGGGGATCGAGACGCTGAGCTTGCGTATGGAACGCCATGTCAAAAACGCTGAAATTATCGCCAATTGGCTGGAAAGCGACCCGCGTATTGCATCGGTCACTTACGCGGGACTTGCCGCTTCACCTTATTACGAGCGGCAACAGGCCGTCTATCCCAAAGGTGCCGGGGCTTTGTTTACCTTTGCCCTGAAAGGCGGTTATGAGGCTTGCGTGAAACTGGTCAGTGCCGTGGATCTGTTTAGCCATGTTACCAATCTGGGCGATACGCGGTCATTGATCAGCCACCCGGCATCCACCACGCACAGGCAGCTGACGCTTGAACAACAGGTTTCGGCAGGGGCTGCCCCTGATGTGGTGCGGGTCTCGATCGGGATCGAGGATGTAAAAGACCTGATCGCCGATATGGATCAGGCGCTGGATGCGGCGTTGGTATAACCCATGCGCCTAGCCTTGCTAACCACACTTACCATGATCGCGTTTGCCGCCAACTCGGTGATTACACGCGCCGCCCTTGCGGGCGAGGCCATAGGGCCTGCGTCTTTTTCTGTGTTGCGGTTGGCGTCGGGGGCGGTTGTTTTGGTGTTGATCTTGTGGGGGCAAGGCGTGTTTAAGGGTCGCGCCAAAATCAAACCCCGGGTGGACGCGGTTTTGGGCCTTGCGATATATGCCATCGGGTTTTCCTTTGCCTATACGGTTTTGCAAGCGGGACTTGGGGCGTTGTTGTTGTTTGGAATGGTGCAAATCACCATGTTTGCAGGAGCTGTGGTGCAGGGCAATCAACCTAAACCATTGCAATGGCTGGGTGCTGCCATCGGGCTGGCGGGATTGATCTATGTGCTGAGCCCCAACACGACAGAGATAGACGTTAACGGGGCTATATTGATGGTTGCGGCAGGTTTTGGATGGGGAATTTATTCACTTGCGGGACAAAAGGTGGAACAAGCTCTGATCGCCACTGCTGCAAGTTTCGTTTGTGCCACCCCGATTGCCATTTTAGTTTGGCTGGCCACCGGTTCAGAAGTCTATCTGCTGAAAGGCGTGGCTTTGGCATGTCTTTCAGGCGGTGTTACTTCAGCACTTGGTTATATCTTGTGGTTCTATGTTTTACCGCGCTTGCAAACCAGTACAGCTGCGGTTGCACAGCTAACAGTTCCACTGATAGCGATGTTAGGCGGTATGGTGTTTCTGGGGGAAGTCTGGACACTTGATTTTACGATTGCTTCCATTTTGGTTCTGGGCGGTATCGGTTTGTCGGCTTGGGCCGGCCAAAGGGGCTAGAAATGCCATATTCGGTTCTTTAAATTGCAGTTATGAAGTATATTCTTACAGTCATATCATTGTTGTTTGCGTCCGCCGCTACTGCGGATTGTGTTATTCTGGTGCACGGGCTTGCGCGTAGTTCATATTCATTCCTTCCTATGGAAACTGCGTTAAAAGGGATTGGTTATGATGTGGTGAATGTGGATTATCCATCCACCGAAAGCACAATAGAAAAACTGTCCGAATTGGCTATTCCCCCGGCTGTTGCGGCTTGCAAGAATGCGCGTAAAATGCATTTTGTAACGCATTCAATGGGCGGCATTATGGTACGGTATTATCTGAAACATGTAGCGCATAAGCCCAAAAACCTGGATCACGTCGTTATGCTCGGGCCACCCAACAAAGGTTCGCCTATTGTTGATAGGTTGGGCGATTTGCCGGGATATGAGCTGTGGAACGGCGTTGCGGGTAAACAGATGGGAACAGGGCCTGCCAGTTTGCCGAACACATTAGGGGCTGTGGGGTTTTCACTGGGCGTGATTGCCGGGAGCAACAGTATATCACCAATTTTTTCATCATTGATTGATGGAGATGATGACGGAAAAGTCTCGATCGAAAGCACTAAAGTTGCAGGTATGACAGATCACATTGTGCTGGATGTAACACACACGTTCATGATGAACAGTCCAAGCGTGTTCAAACAGGTTGCCACCTTTTTGCGAGAAGGCCGCTTTAGGCACGAAGACTAATTGACAGGCCCGGTGATTTTATTGACATGACCCATTTTGCGCCCCGGTTTTGCGTCGGCCTTACCGTATAAATGCAACCCGATATTGGCGTCCGAGGACAGTTTTACAACGTCCAGAACTTCATCCCCGATCAGATTGGTCATCACCACATTGGAATGCCGCGTCCCATCACCCAAAGGCCAGCCTGCAACGGCGCGAATGTGTTGCTCGAACTGATCGATCACACAGCCATTTTGTGTCCAGTGACCAGAGTTATGCACGCGCGGTGCGATCTCGTTCACAATTAATCCTGCGGGCGTGACAAACAGCTCGACCCCCATCACACCGACATAATCCAGCGCATTCAGGACTTTACCGGTCAATAGAACAGCATCCATACGTTGGGAAACGTTAAGGGTCGCGGGTAGTGTCGTTGTGTGTAAAATACCGTCACGATGCACATTTTCGCCGGGATCATAACAAACAACTTCGCCTGATTGTGATCTGGCACCGATCACGGATACTTCATGGCTGAAATCAATAAAACCTTCCAGAACACACGGTGTGTTGCCCAATGCATCCCATGCAGCCTGAGCATCATCATTCGTTTTCAGTCGTGCCTGACCTTTGCCGTCATAACCGAAACGACGGGTTTTTAAAATGGAGGGCGTGCCAACAGTTGCAACGGCAGTTGATAAATCTTCGGCAGTTTCCACATTTGCGAAAGGGGCTACATTTAAGCCTAAACCGGATAGAAACTCTTTTTCGACAATGCGATCCTGACTGGTGGCGAGTGCATTTCTGGCGGGCAAAACGGGGCGCAATTTTTCCAGTACGTCCAGAGCCTGCGTTGGAATATTTTCAAATTCGAAAGTGATCACGTCAACACTGTTTGCAAATGCGGTAAGGGCATCATGATCGGAATAGGGTGCTGTTGTTACAGCGTCTGCCACATGACCTGCGGGCGGGTTTGCACCCGGTTCAAATATATGTGTTTTAAACCCTAAGCGTGATGCGGCCACGGATAGCATGCGGCCTAATTGTCCACCCCCCAGAATACCGATGGTAGCGCCTTGTTGCAAAGCTTTAGTCATCGTGGGGTTCATCCGCAATAGATGCAGAAAGCGCTTTGCGCCAATCATCAAGTCGCTTTGCAAGATCTGTATCATTATTGGCCAGAATTGCAGCTGCCATCAGGCCTGCATTCGCAGCCCCTGCAGCGCCGATGGCCATTGTGCCCACGGGAAAACCTTTTGGCATTTGCACGATGGAATAGAGGCTATCTACGCCTGATAATGCTTTCGTTTGAATTGGCACGCCCAATACCGGAACGCGGGTTTTTGATGCCATCATGCCGGGCAGATGTGCAGCCCCGCCGGCACCTGCGATAATCACTTGCAAGCCACGTTCGGTGGCAGTTTTGCCATAGGTCCACAATCGGTCAGGTGTGCGGTGCGCTGACACGATTTTTGTTTCATAGACCACACCCAATTCATCCAGAATAGTAGCGGCTTCTTTCATGGTGGGCCAATCTGATTGGCTGCCCATGATAATTCCAACTTTTATATCTGTCATAGTTTCAAAACTTTCTTGCATCAGAAGGCGGGGATATAGACCAAAAAATAGGGGCTAGGCAATAATATCCGGCAAAATATCATCCTCTAGACGCTGTATTTTGTCTTTTAGTAACAGTTTTTTGCGTTTTAGCCGCTGTAACAGCAATAAATCAGGGCTGACACGTTCGTGCAGTGCCTCAATCGCATCGTCAAGATCACGATGCTCCTGCTGCATTTGTAGCAGTTCTGCGCGCAAAACTTCATTGTGGTTCATTCTGCCTAATTTATCAGTCATGGTGGTAAATTGCCCGAAAACACTTGTGTAGCTCATTTGTACAGCCAAATGCGTCTAGCTCAAAGCGCAGAATTACAATGGGTCTTGAGAATCCCTGCGAAAGCCCCCATATTACTTTAAAGGTCGCCAAATCCGGGGCCAGAACAGTCGCTTTTAAAGGGCTAACAAAATGACGAAAATATCTTTTGCCTCCCATCCTTTTCTATTGGGATTTGAACAGCTGGATCGCCTTGTGGAACGCACGGCAAAAACCGGTAACGAAGGCTACCCACCCTACAATATCGAGCAAAGCTCGGACAACATCTATCGCATCACATTGGCGGTTGCGGGTTTTCGTGAAGATGACCTGTCAATCACATTGGAGAATGCGCAGTTGGTGATCCGTGGCCGGCAGGTGGATGATGACGAAGGTCGCGTCTTTTTGCATCGCGGGATAGCTGCACGTCAATTCCAGCGTAGCTTTGTTTTGGCCGAAGGGGTCGAAGTTGGTGGTGCGTCCATGGAAAATGGTTTGTTGCATGTGGATTTGCAGCGTTCAGTACCTGATGCGGTTGTTCAAACGATCAATATAGAAAAGAAATAGAGGCATGAAATGAACACGAAATTCGATTTTGCAAAATACGGCATCGAACGCACGGTTTATGTCCGTTCTGTAGCTGCAGCTGACTTGCCGGATGAGATGCGTGAAGAAACAGACGGTTTTGAAACCGTTTATGCTATCCATTCCGAAGACGGTGAGCGTCTGGCTTTGGTCAAAGACCGTGAACTGGCGTTTGCCGTGGCACGTACCAATGACCTAACACCGGTTAGCGTGCATTAAATGGAACGAACCATTCTTTATAGAATGGTTCGCATAAAATATAATAGTTCTAACCTTTGATCAGGCCCATGCTTTCCAGCATCAAAAGGACCTGATGCGCACATGTATCCACCGCAAGATTTTCGGTTTCAAGACGCAACTCTGGATGCTCAGGAACATCGTAAGGGTCAGAAATACCTGTGAATTCCTTTATTTTACCGGCGCGCGCCAGTTTATAAAGGCCCTTACGGTCGCGGCGTTCGCATTCTTCAATTGACGTGGCGACATGCACTTCGATAAAGGCACCGAACTGTTCAATCTCTTCACGAACTGCGCGGCGTGTGGTGGCGTAGGGCGCAATCGGTGCGCAAATTGCGATGCCGCGGTTTTTGGTGATTTCAGAGGCCACGTAGCCGATACGCCGAATGTTCAGATCGCGGTGTTCTTTTGAGAAACCCAGCTCTGATGACAGGTTCTTACGTACGATATCGCCGTCTAGAAGCGTCACGGGACGGCCACCCATTTCCATCAGTTTGACCATCAACGCATTTGCAACCGTGGACTTTCCCGAGCCTGAAAATCCGGTGAAAAACACCGTAAAGCCCTGTGTCGAACGTGCAGGTTTGGATTTGCGTAATTCTTCAACAACCGCAGGAAATGAGAACCATTCGGGAATATCCATACCTTCGGACAAACGACGGCGTAATTCTGTGCCGGAGATGTTCAAAATTGTTAGATTTTCTTTATCCTCGATTTCGTCGGCAGGTTCGTATTGGGCGCGTTCCTGTACATAGACCATATGTTTGAAATCGACCATTTCAATGCCCATTTCATCCTGATGCTTGCGGAATAGATCCTGTGCATCATATGGTCCGTAAAAATCTTCGCCCTGACTGTTTTTACCGGGGCCCGCGTGGTCACGGCCAACAATGATGTGGGTACAACCGTGGTTGCGGCGGATGAGGCCATGCCAAACTGCTTCGCGGGGGCCTGCCATGCGCATGGCAAGGTTCAGCAAGCTCATTGATGTAGTAGCGGACGGATACTGATCCAGAACCGCTTCATAACAACGCACGCGGGTAAAATGATCGACGTCCCCCGGTTTGGTCATACCTACAACGGGATGGATCAACAGGTTGGCCTGGGTCTCTTTTGCTGCACGGAATGTCAATTCCTGGTGGGCACGGTGCAACGGGTTGCGGGTTTGAAACGCGACAATACGATTCCAGCCCAATTTGCGGAAATAAGAGCGCAATTCATTCGGGCTGTCGCGGCGTGCGCGAAAATCATAATGGGTTACGGGATGAATGCCGGTGATTTTACCACCCAGATAAACCGCACCTGCGGTATTGTGCAGATAATTCACCGCAGGATGTGCGCTGTCATCGGCACCGAAAACCAGTTCGGCCTCTTTTGATTTGTCGGGTGTATAGATGTCGGACACATCCAGAATTGCCAAAATAACCCCTTCCAGATCACGCAAGGCAATGCGTTGACCGGATTTCAGGTTATCGGCAAAATCTTGACCCACATCCAATGTAATCGGCATCGGCCACAATGTGCCGTCTGCTAGGCGCATATCTTTGACTACGGATGTGTAATCCGCCTCGCTCAGAAAACCCGTCAGCGGGAAGAAGCCGCCATTCATCAGCAGCTCCAGATCACAGATTTGACGTGGCGTCAGATCCCAAGATGGCAGATCTCCTGCCTCTTCTTTCAAGCTTGCCGCTTCATTGAACGGGGCATAGAGTTCAGGGACGGGTAACAGGTTCTCAATCATCATGTTCGGTTCCAAATTTGATCTTGCTATGAATGTTAGACGTCACATACACGCACGCGCAAATAATGCAAGTTTTGGTGGCAAAAATAGGACGGAATCGTGGTGAAATAGCCCCTTAAGGAAAAGTGGTTTGCGCCCGTAAACAGGCGTAGAACTGTTTACTCTTGTTCTGCCAGAAACCTTTCGGCTTCCAATGCCGCCATACATCCCATTCCTGCAGAGGTTACTGCCTGACGATATAGATGGTCCGTTAGATCGCCAGCAGCGAAAACGCCGGGGATAGAAGTGGCGGTGCTATCAGTTTTGGTCACAACATAACCGCCCATATGGGTTTCCAACTGGTCTATGACCAACTCGTTGGCAGGTGCATGACCAATTGCAACAAACACGCCTTTACAGGCAATTTCTGTAATCTCGTCCGTTTTTGTGTGCTTAACCTTAATGCCTTCAACGCCAAGCGGCATATCCGTTCCTGTAACTTCTACAAGCTCGTGAAACCATAGCGGTGTTATTTTTTCATTCTTCATCAAACGGTCGATCAGAATTTTTTCCGCGCGTAATTCATCACGGCGGTGAATGAGGGTTACTTTGGATGCAAAATTGGTCAGGAACAAAGCTTCTTCTACAGCTGTGTTGCCGCCGCCGATCACTACAATTTCCTGATTGCGATAAAAGAAACCGTCGCAAGTGGCGCAGGCCGAGACGCCAAAGCCTTTGAATTTTTCCTCTGTCTCAAGTCCCAGCCATTTTGCCCGTGCACCCGTGGCCAGAACAACTGCATCGGCCGTATAGGTTGTGCCGCTATCACCAATGGCTGTGAATGGGCGATTTGATAGATCAAGATCGCTGATAATATCGCCAATAATCTCGGTTCCCACCGCTTTGGCGTGTGCTTCCATCCGGATCATCAAATCGGGGCCTTGCACCTCTGTGTCGCCTGGCCAGTTTTCAACTTCCGTGGTTGTGGTTAATTGCCCGCCCGGCTCTAAACCTTGAAGTAAAACGGGTTCCAGCATTGCGCGTGATCCGTAAACGCCGGCTGTATATCCGGCAGGACCGGAACCGATTATCAGTAGTTTTGTGTGGCGGGTGTCAGACATGTTTTGGACTCACTTAATTTTGGTTTTACGATGTGTATACGTAGACGCTGGAAAGGGAAAGCCATGCAAACGAAGCTGTGAAATTGTTTGGATGTTTCGTAATACTTTATCTATTGTGCATTTTATGTAATAAAATTACACAAACAAGTCATAAATGAAAAGAGCGCCTGATGGTATCGTCAAAATTGGATGCAATTGACCTGAAACTTCTGTCACTTTTGCAAGAAGATGGACGCATGACGAATGTTGATTTGTCCAAAGCCGTCGGCATTTCGGCACCACCATGCCTGCGCCGTATCCGCGTTTTGCAGGATCAGGGGTATATTCAGGGGTTTCATGCGGATGTTAATGAAAAGGAATTGGGTTTCGAGGTTAAAGCATTTGCTATGGTTGGCCTGCATTCACAGGCGGAAGTGGATTTAAGTGCGTTTGAAGAACGGTGTCGCAACTGGCCGCTTGTACGCGAGTGCCATATGCTGAATGGCGAGATTGATTTTATTTTGAAGTGCCTGTCGCCCGATTTATCCAGCTTTCAAAGCTTTATCACAGAAGAGCTGACATCGGCTGATAATGTGGCAAGTGTGAAAACATCACTGGTAATACGGGGAGCTAAAGATAAGCCCGGCGTTCCGTTTTCAGTGCTAAAAAGCTGAAACCAATGCCCTAGGCGGCCTTAGTTCCAGCAGTTTCAGTGTTTAGATTAGCGAATGCAATAGGGCGGGTGTTCTGCTCCCATGGCATTTTTATGCGCATATCCGTGGCTTCAATTAGAAACCAATTCATCCATCTTTTTTTACTGCGCATCACGCTACTCCACTTTCTAATGTTTAACCGCTAATATGCCACTCTGTAAAACTGGTTACTAACGGTACTGATTACAACTGTTTACTAAGCAGTTAAATTCTTTGTT
>JAJFHY010000159.1 GCA_021775375.1 Amylibacter sp.
CAAAGGTTATCAACTACGTTAAACGTCGTCGTAAACACTCTTCACAACGCAAACGCGGCCATCGTCAACAGATCACCGTACTGCGCGTAACTGATATTTTGGCCAAAGGTGGCGAAAAGTCCGGTGTTGCAGCCGCATTGAACGGCGCAGGCTTTATTCCGGGTGTAGAACCTGTTAAGAAGCCGGCAGCAAAGAAACCGGCAACGAAGAAACCAGCAGCGAAAGCGGCTCCTAAGACAGAAGCCAAACCAGCAGCGAAAAAAGCGGCTCCTAAAAAAGAAGCCAAAGCAGACGCGAAACCAGCAGCTAAAAAAGCAGCGCCAAAGAAAAAAGCGCCAGCTAAAAAAGCTGCAGATAAGTAAGGACAAGCGAAATGGCACATAAAAAAGCAGGCGGTTCATCCCGTAACGGTCGCGACTCCGCTGGACGTCGCTTAGGTGTAAAGAAATACGGCGGCGAAGCTGTAATCCCTGGTAACATCATTGCACGCCAACGCGGCAATAAATGGTGGCCGGGTGAAAATGTTGGTCAAGGTAAAGATCACACATTATTTGCTGTCGTCGAAGGCCATGTGAAATTCCACAAAGGTTTCAAAGGGCGCACATTCGTATCCGTTTTGCCGGCAGTCGAGGCCGCCGAATAAGCTGATTTAAGCGAAACATACGTTTTGAAAGGGTCGGCTGAAACGCCGGCCCTTTTTCTTTTTAGCTGAAATACTTGTGAACCGAACAGGCATTCGGTATCGATCAAAAAACAAAGTGATGGAAATAAGATGAAATTCCTCGATCTGGCAAAAGTCAATTTGCGTTCCGGCGCCGGCGGCAACGGCTGCGTTTCGTTTCTGCGTGAGGCACATCATGAATTTGGTGGGCCTGACGGCGGCAATGGCGGCGGCGGGGGTAGTGTATGGGTCGAGGCTGTTGATGGTTTGAACACATTGATCGATTTTCGGTATCAGCAACACTTTTTTGCCCAGAACGGCCGTCCCGGAATGGGCAAGCAGAGAACAGGGAAAACCGGCGAGGACATTGTTTTAAAAGTTCCTGTAGGCACCGAGATTTTAGAAGAAGATCAGGAAACTGTCATTGTTGATCTGACGGCCGTTGGGCAGCGCTATTTATTGGCCGAGGGCGGGAATGGCGGATTTGGCAATCTGCATTTCAAATCATCCCGAAATCAGGCACCGCGTCGTGCAAATCCCGGCCAACCGGAAGTCGAGCGCGTTGTTTGGTTGCGTTTGAAACTGATTGCGGACGCGGGTCTTTTGGGCTTGCCCAATGCGGGCAAATCAACATTTTTGGCCGCTACATCCAACGCGCGACCTAAGATTGCCGACTATCCATTTACCACGTTAACCCCTAATCTAGGGGTCGTTGGCGTGGATAATACCGAATTTGTCATGGCTGATATTCCGGGACTTATCGCAGGTGCCCATGAAGGTAAGGGCATTGGTGATCGGTTTTTGGGGCATGTTGAACGTTGTGCGGTTCTTTTACATCTTGTTGACGGAACATCTGAAACTGCAATTGAAGATTACCAAATTATTATCAACGAGTTAGAGATGTATGGCGGCGATCTTGCCAATCGGCCCAGAATAACTGCCTTGAATAAATGTGATGCAATTGATGATACAGATCAAGCACAATTGCACAATGAGTTGGAACAGATATCCAAGGCTAATGTGCATCAGATTTCCGGAGTAGCACAGCTTGGGATAACTGAAGTATTGCGCGAAATTCGTTCCACGATTGATAAGCGTAAAAAAGCTGAAAAAGATTTAGGGACGGAGGATGTGGCATGGCATCCCTAAAAAGGGCCAAACGTATTGTCATAAAAATCGGTTCAGCGCTTTTGGTTGATACTAAAACGGGTGCATTGCGCGGTGATTGGCTGAAAGGTCTGGCCCGTGATGTGGTTGCACAAAAAAAAGCCGGCAAGGATGTTTTGCTGGTTTCATCCGGGTCGATAGCGTTGGGTCGCAGAGTATTGGGCATGCCGGATGGCGCCTTGACACTAGAGCAAAGTCAGGCTGCGGCGGCCGTAGGACAAATTCGTTTGGCGCGTGCGTATGAAGAGGTATTGGCCCCGTATAATATCAAAACAGCACAAGTGTTATTAACCCTCGAAGACAGCACGGATCGCCGTCGTTATCTGAATTCACGCGCAACACTGACCACGCTTATCGGCTTTGGTGTTGTTCCTATCATCAATGAAAACGATACGGTTGCCACTGATGAGATCCGCTTTGGCGACAATGACCGGCTTGCAGCCCAGGTTGCCGCTATGGCGGGGGCAGATGTTTTGATTTTACTCTCTGATGTTGATGGATTTTATACCGGTAATCCAAAAGTGGATGAGACGGCAAAACGCATTGATCACATTGAAAAAATCACACCGGAACTGGAGGCAATGGCAGGAGGAGCTTTGTCACTATCTGCCAATGGCGGTATGAAAACCAAAATTATGGCAGCTAAAACAGCCATGCAGTCCGGCTGTGCAATGGCGATAATGTTGGGTGACGTCGATCAGCCACTTAAGGCTTTGGCAGATGGTGCGGCATGCAGTTGGTTCCGTGCCGAAGGTGACCCACAAACTGCACGTAAATTATGGATTGCGGCAATGAAGCCCAAGGGGGTTTTGATTGTCGACGCGGGTGCTGCACGTGCATTGAAACATGGAAAATCGCTGCTTCCGGCCGGTGTTACAACAGCACAAGGCGCATTTCGGCGTGGGGATATGATATCTATTTCAGATCTAAGCGGTAATGAGCTGGCCAGAGGGTTGGTGAACTATGACGCGGATGAGGTTAATGCGATCGCAGGGCGTCATTCCTCTGAAATTAAAGACATTTTAGGTTATCCAGGACGAGCAAGCCTGGTTCACCGCGATAATATGGTGATGTGAGGGACGATGGATATTCATGCAATCATGGACCAAATTGGTCAAAAAGCAAAAGCCGCCAGTGCGCAATTGGCATATGCATCATCGGATGCAAAGCAAAAGGCGTTAGAGGCAGCAGCCAATGCTGTTTGGGTGGACCGTGCAAAGATCATTGCCGCTAATCAAAAAGATATGGACTATGGCCGCAAAAAGGGACTGTCGGATGCCATGATGGACCGCTTGATGCTGGATGAACCACGCATACAGGGGATTGTTGATAGCTTGCGCGCAGTTGCCGCCCAAGATGACCCAATAGGTGCTACATTGACCGAATGGGATCAACCAACCGGTCTGCATATCAAACGGGTACGCACACCATTGGGGGTAATCGGTGTGATATATGAGAGTCGTCCCAATGTAACCGCTGATGCGGGCGCATTGTGTTTGAAAGCAGGAAATGCCGTAATTTTGCGTGGTGGTTCCGAAAGCTTTCATTCCTCAGGTGCTATACATCAATGTCTTGTGAGTGGATTGATATCTGCCGGATTGCCTGAAAATGCAATTCAACTGGTGCCAACGCGTGATCGTGCTGCTGTGGGCGAAATGCTGACAATGACTGCATATATTGACGTGATTATACCTCGCGGAGGCAAAGGCTTGGTTGCACGTGTACAATCAGATGCGCGTGTTCCCGTATTTGCCCATCTAGAAGGTATTTGTCACATTTATGTGGATGCTTCTGCCGATATGGAAAAGACACGTAAAGTCGTGCTGAACGCCAAAACGCGGCGTACGGGGATTTGCGGATCAGCCGAGTGTCTGTTGATTGACCGTGCTTTTTTTAAAACCAACGGTGCGCCATTTATTCAAGATTTGATTGATGCTGGTGTGGATGTGCGTGGAGATGTTGATACCCAATCTATTCAAGGTGTTACACCTGCAAGCTCAAGTGATTGGGGGCATGAGTATCTGGATATGATCATTGCTGCAAAACTTGTGGATGGGGTTGATGGGGCAATTTCGCATATCGCCGAATATGGATCCAATCACACTGATTGCATCATGACAGAAGACGATGCGGTTGCAGACCGTTTCTTTCAACGTGTTGATAGTGCGATCCTGATGCGCAATGCTTCGACCCAGTTTGCTGATGGTGGTGAGTTTGGTATGGGGGCGGAAATCGGTATTGCCACAGGCAAGTTGCATGCACGTGGGCCAGTTGGGGCAGCGCAGCTAACCAGTTTCAAATATATTGTTGTGGGTGACGGAACCGTTCGGGCCTAAAACAAAACCCGCCTTGTAAACAGGACGGGTTGCATCTTTGGGTGTTTTATTAGGTTTTAAGCGCCCCAGCTGCGGAGCGGCCCGCAATCCATATGGACGAAATTGCGCCGGGAATAACGCCCGACACCGCCTGCGTGGAACGCAAGGGCCGAACGGGAGATTTGATTTACAGACCGCGAACTTAAACGCACATCCGTGGCCATGCCTTTGATATGATAGCTTTTTTGTGCAACCTTGCGGCTTTTCTTGCGTAACATAGCATTTGTGCGCGGTGTGCGGTAACCCGACAGCATCATAAATGGTTCGTTGGTGTCCAGTTGATGATGTGCAGCGGCTAAAATATCCACCTGGCGACGGTCAATATTAGCTATTTTATCCTCACGCCAGTCGCGCATGAAGTAATTGATCTCATCCAATGCGGGTTTGATGTATTTACCTTCAATCCAGTAAATCATATCAATACTTTCGCCTGTACGACCTGAACGCAGTGCGACCCGACGGATATTGCCTGCGCCTTTTAAAAATGCCGGTGTGCCAGCAAAAGAAGGGGCGGCCGAGACCATTGTAATACCTGCGAATACACCAAGTAATTTGCGCCGCGTAAAAGCGTTGTCCGTCAATTCAGTCATGAAGTCGCCTGTCCATCGATTTGTTTAAAACTCATTTACTGAGATACTTTTACTACCCATTAATTGGGCTTCCCTCGAACACCCCTTCCGTTCAAGGTCTAGAAAATATGCCACATAGTGATTCGTTTTCCAAGTGTTAAGTTTGCCGCAGGGAAAAATATGCAGCAATCACCGTGGGTTAAGCGGAAACTTGCCAAATAATGTCATGATCCCTCTTTGTTCTTAATTAATGATGTATATATGAATCTATTGAGCGAATAGTTGCCGAAAAATTGATTGGACTGTTCGTAGAGGGCTACTAAGATGATATTAATAGCCCGATCGACTTGGTGTGTTTTTTGGGAGACACGAATGTATTTATTAAGCAACACAGCCCATAGGGCAATTTTATTCATAACTTTTGCACTATTTTTTCCTATGAATGTAATGGCGGTATCAGCGCAAACAACTGTATCAAATCCAGCTGTTTATGAAACTGTTCTGAATGCAGGCAAAGGTACGAAAGAAATTCAGGCATTTTATGCCTCTGTAAATTACAAGCCGCTTTGGATTGGCTCTAAAAACAAAGCGCGTCGCAAGGCATTGATGTCTGCTTTAAAGTCCTCAGGTGATCATGGGCTTCCCACATCACGCTATAATATAGATAAATTGAAAACGGCCTTTAAGTCATCAGGCAATAAAGCTTCTGCAGGTACAACAGAATTGTTGGCGACAAAAACTTATCTGCAATATGCGCATGATTTAACATCTGGTGCTACAAACCCAAAGAGAATTGACAAAGATATGGCGATTGATCGTCCATGGCGGGGCGACCTAAACCTTCTCACAGCATTCAGTAAAAGCTCGCCAAGTGTTTTTTTTAAAGCACTGGCTCCTAAATCAACGGAATATCAAAATTTACTGGCAGAAAAAAAGAAGTTGGAGCGATTAGTCAAAACGGCAGACAAAGACACTAAAATTCCGTCACGTACGTTGAAAAATGGATCATCAGGCAACTCTGTTGTCCTTTTGCGTAAAAAACTAACGGCATTGGGTTATGGAAAACTGGGAAATGATCCTAATTTTAATGATGCTTTGAAAACCAGTGTAATGAAATTTCAAAAAGACAATGGATTAAACCAGGACGGTGTTGCTGGGCCCGGGACAATCGGGCGTTTGAATGAAGGGCCGAAACAGAAACTGATCAAGGTATTGGTGAATTTAGAACGTGAACGCTGGATGAACTTCCCGCGTGGTAAGCGCAACATATTTGTTAATCAAGCTTCATATACAGTTTACATGCATGATAATGGACGGGTTTCTTTTCAGACCCGGGCTGTTATCGGAACAAGAGATAAAGACAGACGTACCCCAGAGTTTTATGATGAAATGACACATATGGTGGTCAATCCGACTTGGCATGTTCCAAGCTCGATTGCAGGAAAAGAGTATTTACCGATCATTCGCAAAGACCCAAGCTATATTGCACGTAGCAATATGGTGATGATTTCGGAAAATGGAAAACGTGTGAACCCGGCGGATCTGGATCTGGAGCAGTTTTCAGAGAAAGATTTCCCCTTTAGTATTAAACAGCGCCCAAGCGCGGGTAATGCTTTGGGCCGGGTGAAGTTTATGTTCCCGAACAAGTTCAATATCTACTTGCACGACACCCCAAGCAAAAGCCTGTTTGCACGTGATACGCGCGCCTTTAGCCATGGATGTGTACGCATTCAAGATCCGTTTGATTTTGCATATAAATTATTGGAAAAACAAACCTCCAATCCTCAAGGCGCTTTTAGTGCCTGGTTGAAAACGGGAAAAGAACAGTATGTTAATCTTGATAAACCTGTACCTGTTTATCTGACTTATCGCACCGTGTATTTTGGTGATGCATCAAATCCTTCGTTCTACCCTGATGTTTACGGTCGCGACAAAAAGGTTTTCAGAGCTCTATCAAAAGCTGGGGTTTCCTTACGGTCGGTTCAGAGCTAAAACGCATCAACTGGTTAGACTTTTACGGGCGGCTGGAAATCAGTTGCCCGTTTTCATGTAAGGCAAAATATGACACGCTATACAATCAAACAAATTGCGGACGCTATCG
Organism: Amylibacter sp.; assembly: GCA_021775375.1. Classification (GTDB taxonomy): domain Bacteria; phylum Pseudomonadota; class Alphaproteobacteria; order Rhodobacterales; family Rhodobacteraceae; genus Amylibacter. The sequence goes on from JAJFHY010000159.1 coordinate 6,874, forward strand.
GGGCAGAAGCAGCAGGGGATTTAACCCTGGAAGTTACAACGGTCAATGAACCACAATCGGCATCTGCGAATGAGTTGGCCTTGGCAATGGATGAAAGCTACACAGAGGCATTACAAAACGGAGCAGCACGTGCAGCTATTCTCTGGGAAGGGGCCGACTGGCAGTCTTTAGGGTTGGAAGCCGCAATATTTGCACCCAGATCACGCTATGTTTTATCAGGTGTTTCGCAGGTTTTCGAACGTGAAATTGATATTGCCAAAGGAATACATTCAAGCGCAATCGTTGATCCTAGTGCAAAGATCGGTAAAAATCCTGCAATTGGTCCGTTTGTGGTTATCGGCGCGGGCGTTCAAATCGGTGACAATGCGCGGATTGCATCACATAGTTCTATTTCGGATGGCGCAGTTATCGGCCATGACGCATTGCTGCACCACGGTGTGCGTGTGGGGGCAAATGTGCGCATAGGCAATGGGTTTATTTGCAATTCCAATGCTGTAATTGGCTCAGACGGATTTTCCTTTGTAACACCAAAGCCAGGCGCTGTTGAAGAAGCCCGGAAAACCGGTGCAATTACCGATGCAAGCAAGACTGCGGGCTTTGCGCGGATCAATTCGATGGGGTCAGTAGATATAGGTGACCGTGTTGAACTGGGTGCTTGCGGTACAATTGATCGTGGCACAGTCGCGAATACAATGATCGGGAATGGTACTAAAATGGATAATCTGGTGCAGATCGCGCATAATGTGCGGATTGGTGAAAACTGTCTGATTTGTGCTCAGGTTGGAATAGCTGGCAGTGTTGTTGTTGGGGACCGTGTGGTTTTGGCTGGGCAGGTTGGTGTTGCCGATCATGTAACCATAGGCTCGGATGTGATTGCAGCCGGCAAGTCTGGTATTTCATCAAATGTGCCGCCCAAACGTTTGATAATGGGTAATCCTGCGGTTAAAATGGAAGTCAATATTGAATCCTATAAGGCAATAAGACGCCTTCCTAGACTTGTCGCAAAAGTAACCTCAATGGAAGCGCTCTTGAAAAAGGCGGTTTTTAGGGATGATGATAAGAAATAGTAACCCGCAACATAAATATGGGTCATAATACAGCCATGTGCGTTGAAGATAAAATCATTGCTATCATTGCAGAGCAGGCTTTTCTGGAACCGAAAGATATTGCACCGACCAATACGCTGGATGAACTGGGTGTCGACTCGATGGGAGTGGTCGAATGTATATTTGCAATTGAGGAACAATTTGATGTCCAAGTTCCGTTCAATGCGAATTCCCCCGAAGCTTCGCAATTTGATGTATCATCCATACAATCCATCATACGTGCGGTTGAAAAGTTGATTGAGGATAAAAAGCAATGATGTTGTTATGAACCGCGTTGTCATCACAGGGCAGGGCACGATTAACGCTTTGGGCATGGACGTGGCCTCTACAGTTGAAGCAATGTCAAACGGGACATGCGCGATTGGGCCGCTGGAATTTGATAATGTTGACAGGCTGAACATTCAAATAGGCGGCCAAATAAAGGGCTATGTGGCGCAGGATCATTTTAGCCGGTCAAACATTGGTCTATATGACCCATTCACCCAATATGCTGTAATTGCCTCAAATGAAGCTATCAGTCAAAGTGGATTGCATTTTGAAGGGGAGTTGGGCACGTGTACAGGGGTTGTTTTAGGGACAGCGGGTGGTGGTCTGCAAACGCAGGATCAAAACTATCGCACTGTTTATCAAGACGGTAAAAACCGGGTGCACCCGTTTGTTGTACCGCGTCTGATGAATAATGCCGCAGCCAGTCATATCTCTATAATTTATGGATTAAAGGGACCAAGTTTCACTGTGGCAAGTGCTTGTGCATCGTCCAATCATGCGATGGGCCAAGCGTATAATCTGATCCGATCTGGAATGGCAAAAGTCATGATGACGGGGGGCAGTGAAAGCATGCTGTGTTTCGGTGGGATCAAGGCGTGGGAAGGCCTGCGTGTGATGTCCCCTGATGGATGCCGCCCGTTTTGTGCTACGCGCAATGGCATGGTGCAGGGTGAGGGTGCTGCTGTATTCGTGTTTGAGGATTTTGATCATGCAAAAGCACGTGGAGCTGACATTCTGGCAGAGGTGATCGGTTTTGCAATGACCTCTGACGCATCAGATATTGTTATGCCAAACAAAGACGGTGCCGCGCGTGCCATTCGACTTGCATTGAATGATACAGGGATCAACCCCGAAGATGTCGGGTATATAAATGCCCATGGCACAGCGACTGCGATGAACGATAGAATTGAATGCGCTGCAATCCGTGATGCATTAGGTGCTGCGGCTGACAAAGTTATGGTGTCTTCAACCAAGGCAATGCACGGGCATTTGATCGGCGGTACAGGCGGGGTGGAACTGCTTGCCGCTATTGCAGCCGTAAAGGACGGTATGATTGCCCCTACAATTAATCATACACAAAATGACCCGGACTGTGATCTTGATGTGGTGCCTAATATTGCACGTCAGGAAAGGGTTAAAGTTGCAATAAGCAATGCATTCGCATTTGGTGGGCTAAATGCGGTTATCGCACTGAAAGCATTGTAATACCCCGCTTTGAAGCGGGGCTTTAGGTGTATTATTTTGCATTCATTGCTACTAAAGAATCCCATGCAGCGGTAAAACCTTGAAGTGATACTGCCAGACCGACAGGTTCTTTTGGTGCGCCTACGGATACGATTGTCATAACCGCCTGATTACCCTTTTTAAGGTTGTCCAGTTCCGTTTGTGTTAGGCCAAAACGTGTGACGCAACCCAGTTTTTCACACCACCCAAACGGATAACGTTTCGCATCACCTGCATCAACGCGCATTGCGACCTGTGCTGAAAGCAATGTACCCAGCGGGGTTACAAAGTTTACACCGGCTGCGGCTTTGGCTTCTCCGCTCAATGCAAGCAGGCTAAGTTCGGCAACGGCACCACCAGTATCATCTTTCAACAATTGGAATACACGACAATTTGGCTTGTTGCCTTTGCCTGTGCTGATGCAAACGATTTTCCAGTCACCATGCTCTTCTGCAATATATTCAGCCCCAACTACATCTTTTGGGTCTTCTGAAACAGGAAAAGTTTGATCTTCGCTGGTTACTGTTTCTGTTTCGGTGGCATCAGTGTTTGCCGCGGCTGCCGGTTGCTCGGCTGCCGGTTGCTCGGTGGTTGTCTCTTGTGCAAAGCTAGCAGAACTTATGCTAAGGCTTAGCGCGACCAAACTGGTCAGAAGTATTTTTTGCATTTAAAAACTCATCTATGTCGATTCATGTCAGTGTTTAATAAGGATGAAATGCATCTTTGTCAGGTAAAAAAGAGGTCATATTTTAGGCGAACGCCAATTAAGCGATGTTTTGCCAAGAAAAAAGGCACATCAGATGATGTACCTTTTATGCCTTTTGGCGTTCTCCCCATCGGACTGGCCGAATTGTAGGCCAAGCTTATGATTTACATATTAATCAGTCAACGACAAAAATATTCTTACGTTTTGCCTGTAATTATCTACTCTTAGAAGCATTGTGTCTTTATGATTTTCGCCCCATAAAGTTATCACACTCAAAGAATAAAAGGAGCTGACCTGATGTCGGGAAATGATCGTATATTTATTGGCGGCGGTGGTGAAGGCTACGGTGAGCCCCAAAACCTGATATTGAAATATGCAAACAGGCATGGGTTAATCGCCGGGGCTACCGGTACTGGTAAAACCGTTACACTTCAAATTCTGGCGGAAAGCTTTTCAAAAGAGGGTGTTCCTGTCTTCATGTCTGATGTCAAAGGTGATCTGTCAGGTATGGCCAAAGCAGGCAGCCCGGATTTCAAATATCATGATGCTTTTGTCAGTCGCGCCGAGACGATAAAATTCGATGACTTTGGCTATGAAGATTTTCCGGTAACTTTCTGGGACTTGTTTGGCGAGCAGGGCCATCCGGTGCGCACAACAATAACCGAAATGGGGCCGCTTTTACTGTCACGTCTGCTTGAATTGTCAGATGTTCAAGAAGGCGTTCTGAACATTGCGTTTCGGGTTGCCGACGAGCAGGGTCTAGCCTTGCTCGATCTGAAAGACCTGCGTTCTATGCTTTTATGGCTTGGGGAAAACTCTGATGATATATCTTTGCGCTATGGCAATGTGTCCACCTCATCCATAGGGGCAATTCAGCGCAGCTTGTTGGTATTGGAAAACCAAGGTGCAGAGAATTTCTTTGGTGAACCGGCACTTAATCTTGAAGATATGATTTCAACAACACCGGGTGGGCAGGGCCGGATTAATATTCTGGCATCTGACAAACTGATGCAATCACCGCGCCTTTATGCAACATTCCTTTTATGGATGTTGTCCGAGTTGTTTGAGGATTTGCCGGAAGTCGGGAACCCTGACAAACCAAAATTTGTGTTTTTCTTTGACGAGGCCCATTTGCTTTTTGATGATGCGCCAAGAGCACTTGTGAAAAAAGTGGAACAGGTTGCCCGGTTGATCCGGTCAAAAGGTGTGGGGATTTATTTCGTAACCCAAAGCCCTGCGGATGTTCCAAATAATATATTGGGACAATTAGGCAACCGTGTGCAGCATGCATTACGCGCCTTTACACCAAGCGATCGCAAAGCACTACTTCTGGCTGCCGATACATTCCGTACAAATCCGCGCTTTAGCACAGCCGATACAATCACCAATTTGGGAACGGGCGAAGCATTAGTGTCGACATTATTGAAAAAAGGCATGCCATCGGTCGTTGAACAAACTTTAATCCGCCCGCCATCGTCACAATTAGGGCCGATTACGATGGATGAACGTCAAGCGATTATCAAGAATTCGCATGTTGCCGGTGTTTATGAAGCACAATTAGATCGGATATCTGCATTTGAAACGCTTTCCAAACGAGCAGATGTAGCAGCCCAAGAGGCGAAACGTGCAGAAGAAGCAGAAGCTGAACAGGAAGCAGAAGAAAAAGCCCGAAAGCAGTCGCGCCGTTATGATGCTGACACCCGCCGCACAACGCGCAAAAGAACTTCACGAGGCGACAGTGTTAGCACAACATTTGCCAAATCCCTTGCAAGGCAATTAGGCAGCAAAGCAGGGCAATCTTTGATACGCGGTATTTTGGGCAGCTTGTTCAAAGGTCGTTAAAGCGGGCGAATTTTCAGCTCTGTGATACGGTTTTGGTCGCGTTCCATTATCTGAAAATGGTAACCGTGAAAATTAAACACTTGCCCCTTATTCGGGATCATCTGTGCTTCATGTATGACAAGGCCGGCAACCGTGTTGGCCTCTTCATCGGGCAGGTGCCACCCATATGACCTGTTTAGATCACGGATGGTGGCTGCACCATCAACGGTATAGTTACCTTTTGTATCTTTTTCATGTTCCAATTCGTCATCGGCATCATACTCGTCAGTGATTTCACCAACGATTTCTTCAAGTATGTCTTCCAGTGTGATGAGGCCCTGCAAGGCACCATATTCGTCGACTACCAATGCGAAATGCGTATGTTGTCGCAAAAACTGGCGCATTTGCTCATCAAGCGCTGTTGTTTCCGGCACAAAGTACGGTTTCTTTGCCACATCCATGATCTTCAGCTTGGACAAGGCTGATTGCCGATCACTGGAATTACGTAATAGTTTTTCAACTGCGCGTAATAGGTCTTTGGAATGAACCACACCTACGATATTTTCCGTATCATCCTTGAAAACCGGCATGCGCGTATATGCTGAATCCAGACATTGGCGCACAATGTTTTGCGGTGTTTCATCAACATCGATCATTTCAATATCAGAACGGTGCAACATGATCTCTTCTACCTCACGGTCTTTCAGATCAAGTGCGCCTAATAACCGATCACGGTCATCCTTTTCAAAATTACCTTCGGCATGGCCCAATGAAATAGCACCTGCGATTTCTTCCTGAGCTTCATCAGTGTCAAATTTATCAGCCATTTTAATGCCGAAAGCGCTTAAAATACTGCGTACAAACAACCGAACGGCTGCAACCACTGGTGACAGAAATATAACAAGTATACGAATAGGGGCAGAAACATTTGCAGCTGCCGCCTCGGCGTTTGTTATCGCATAGGTTTTGGGTAAGACCTCGGCGAAGATTAAAACCAATAAAGTCATAACAAGCGTTGCCAGTGCCACGCCGTTATCACCGAATAATCGGGTGAACAGGCTGGTTGCAAGGGCTGTTGCTAGAATATTTACCAGATTATTGCCCAATAAAACTGATCCGATCAGGCGTTCATTGTTATCTGTAAGTTTTAACGCGCGCTCAGCCCCGCGTGAGCCTTGTTCAGCCATCCTATGTAATTTACCACGGCGTGCAGCGGTCAAAGCCGTTTCCGAGCCTGAAAAGAACGCAGAAAGTACAAGAAGCGCCAGTATACTGAATGATGTGACCCAGAATGCCACATCCAAATCTTCAATAATTAACATTGTGGTTCCCATTTTGACGCGTTTTCCTTATTTATCTTTTATATCATAGTTATGAGACTATGCAGATGCCACATTAAGGGACGCTAGGCGATGAAAATCTCTGATTTGGGTGAAATTCAGGGTGATATGCTGCTGTTTGGCGGCATATATTCAAATCTTGCGGCACTAAAAGCCCTGCTTCTGGTTGCCAAACAGAAAAATATCCCCGCTGAAAACTGCATATGCACAGGCGATATTGTGGCGTATTGCGCGGATGCTGAAGGTAGTGTGAATGCGGTGCGTGCATTTTCGTGCCCGGTATTGGCAGGTAATTGCGAGGTGCAATTGTCCGAAGATGCGCAGGATTGTGGTTGCGGGTTTGAAGAAGGCACAGAGTGTTCAATACTTTCACGTGGCTGGTACGCACATGCGGTAAGGCAGGTTAGTGATAAGAACAAGCTGTGGATGGGTGGCCTTCCGGACCGTATCGTGTTTACCCATAACGCCCGGCGTTATGCTGTCATACACGGTGGTGCGACTGATATTGCGCGCTTTATATGGCCGGTCACGGATGATGCTACAATTGCTGCTGAAATCAGTACACTTATCGGACAAGTGGGCCATATCGACCACATTATAGCAAGCCATTCTGGTATCCCGATGCAACGCGTGATTGGCGATACAACATGGACAAATATCGGGGCGATAGGAATGCCATGCAATAATGGCAGCAGCCTGACTAGTTATGGATATTTAAAGGAAAAAGAAATAATAATCAAAGAGCTAGAATATGATGCTAATGTAACAATCAGTACCATGAAGTCCGCCGGATTAACCCAAGGATATCAAAATACTTTACAAAGCGGATATTGGCCAAGTCAGGATACATTACCGCCGGAAATGCGGCATCAGTCATTTGCCAAGGGGTGGTGATCAAGTACCAGCGATTTCAGCTTCTCATCCAAAACATGGGTATAAATCTCTGTTGTAGCCACGTCAGCATGGCCAAGTAGCATCTGGATAACCCGCAGGTCAGCACCGCCCGCTAACAAATGCGTGGCAAAGGCGTGGCGCAATGTGTGCGGGGTGACTGTATTGGGGTCAACGCCTGCATTGCCGGCGATTTCCTTGACCAAAGTGTAAAATCGAATACGTGTAAGATGCCCAAGCTTGCCATTTGATGGAAACAGAAACCTTGAGGCCGGTTTGCCCTTTTTCCGTTCCAATTCCTGCATTTGATCAAGATCTGCCAGATAGGCAGCCGTTGCCATTTTAGCAGATGGGGATAGTGGCACCATACGTTCTTTGCCGCCCTTGCCCTTGATGAAAAGCATTTCGGGATTACCGCGCATAGCGGCAACAGGTAAAGAGACCAATTCAGATACCCGCATACCAGTGGCGTATAAAAGCTGCATCAAACATGTGTTGCGCAATCTGTCGGGTTTGCTTCGACCGGTTTTCAAAGCTGCATCCAGCATGCGGTCAACCTGATCTTCACTTAGTGTATCAGGTAAATGCTTGATTTTGCGCGGGCCTTTGATTTGGGATGATGGATCATCATCGCGCCAACCTTCCTCAAATGCAAAACGAAACAGCTGACGTACGGATGATAAACGTCGCGCACGAGTGGATGCAGCCATGCCGCGGGTTTCAAGTGAGACAATGTAATTTTCCACATCACTACGGGTAGCGGACTTAAAATCTTGCCGTGATTTTTTTAAAAATGCTTCAAATTCCTGCAAGTCACGGGCATATGCCATAACTGTATTCTCGGATGCATCCTGTTCCGCTTGTATTGCTTCTAAAAATGTTTCAATCCAATGGGTTGTCATGAATTACCCTTCAGTAATAAAAATTGCGTCGCAATGCGTTTTGCCTCTGATCTAAAGCCCGCATAAGATAGTACCGACAAAGCCACCTCAATATCACCCACATCCGACTGGGGGCCATCATGCAGCAAAGTCAGTGCTGATAAAACCGCTTCACCCGAACGTCCGTTGTCAACTGTCTGGTGCAATACTGTTTTAGGTGAATAACCGGCTAGCGCGTTATAAATGGCCTGTTGTAGATTGCCATGGGGCGGCGCATTGAAGCGATCAGATAGAATAGATAGCACAAATTGTTCAATCTGGCTGGTTGATGCCAGTTCAAATACAAGATCATACGCGTTGGTATTCAGTACAGCCAATTCAAACCCAATACTTTTGGCTTGGGGAGTAAGCATACGCCCCTCAAGCGCCGGTGCAAACCATTCCGACAATGCCGTCTGTAAATCCAGTGGGGCCAATGCATCATGGGCGCTGATCAAAGCACCTGACAGGGCAACATCGTCATTACTTTCCAATGCTGTTACGAGTTCCTGCACAGCCTTAACCCGTTCCCAGATGCCACCTGACGCAGAAGGTGTACCTTCCAGATACAAATCCAGCAAGGCGACCGACGGGATTGCGTTTTCACGCGCTAGCCTTTCACCGGATGTAATACGCAACTTCCACCCGGCTTTGTTTTGCAAGTCCATATGTAAAAACGGCAAAGGCAGGCTTTGGGCAGGGCGCGGCAAGGCCAATGCTTCGCGCATAAGAAAGTTCAAAGGGGTCAATATGGCTGGAATAGGCGGGTCGTGCTCTCCATCATATAGTTCCGGGTCAAGAAACATCTCTAGCAACGTGGCCTCGTCTTTTGAAATCTCGCCCAAGACTTTGGCTGTGTTCAGGGTGATTGCGGCTGCATTCCAGTCGCCGGAGCGGGCCAGACAAAACACTCTTGCCTGTAATGTTGGTGCAAAACGGGGGGTGGACACCATGCGTGAACAGGCTTCAGATGCACGTTGGGTCAGAATGCTGACGTCAAACCAACGTCGAAACAGTTGCGGATTATTGGGATCCGCCGCTTTTAACAGAGCTTCTGCGGGATCAAGATCCCCTGCGGTTAGCAGCGCATCGAGACGTGCCAAAAGCAATGTACTCTCTTCGGTCATACCAACAGGAGGGTCTAATTCGGCCAACATTATACGGCGCCATAGAGCGGTAATCTCTGGTAATTGGCCGGTTGGCGCATTGCGGATGAACGCAGCCAACCTATCTACAGAACTGTCACCCCAAAAATCCGATGGAATACCGGAAACCTGACTTGGCAGTATCCCGACAGTATCTTTTTGAGCATCCGACAGTTTCGTAGTTTCAATTGTCTCTATTGAAGTGCCGTTAGATGGTGTTTCAGGAACTGCTTCTTGGGGTGTTTCCAGAATTTCTGAAAGCCAATCAACCGCTGATAAGGGATCAGCCTGTGCTGTTGAAATACCCATCGCAAAAAGCAGCGATAGTAAAGCTTTAGCTTTCATCTTGTTTCACTGGTTGGATAATCTCCACATTGGGAGATGATAAATCCCCGAAATAAGAATATACAACCAACCCGATCATGCCAAATATGATCAGAAAGAACAAAATTTTAATCAAACGGAACATCATTTTACCCTATCTGCTCTTTTGGTGGTGTGTTCCACCTTGTCTTGTTTGAAGAGGATGTTATCACGAATAATATAAAAGTCATCAACTCGGGTTGGGTTCAAGCAAAACTTTGCCCATTTATGATGTTAGAACGCAAAAAGGGGGCAAGGTGAGTTACCAAATTAGCAAAACCATTGTCCTGGTCGGGCTCATGGGGGCCGGAAAAACTGCTGTAGGGCGTTTGCTGGCACAAGAATTGGGCTGTGCGTTCATTGATTCTGATGATGAGATTGTAAAAGCCGCGAATATGACAATCGCCGAGATATTTGAACGTGATGGCGAGTCTTTTTTCCGCCAAAAGGAAACCCAGATACTGGACCGCCTTCTGGATGGGCCACCATGCGTACTATCAACGGGTGGCGGGGCGTATATGTCAGCAGAAAACAGGGCGCTGATTGCACAAAAAGGTGTCGCATTGTGGTTGCGTGCCGATCTGGATTTGCTTTGGGAACGGGTAAAGCACAAAGATACCCGGCCACTGTTGCGTGTCGCTGATCCAAAAGAAAAACTTTCGGAACTGTTAGCTGAACGCACACCGAATTATGCGAATGCGGAACTTGTAGTGGATGCCGAAGCACATCTGTCTTTGGAGCAAATGGCTACAAAAACCGTTCAGGTCTTATGCGATAACCCTGTCAGTGGTGTCATAAAGGAATAAATCATGGCGAAAGAAACAGTACATGTTGATCTGGGAGATCGGTCTTATGATATTCATATCGGCCCTGAACTGCTGCCCAAAGCCGGGAGTTATATCAAGCCATATTTAAAGCGAAACCATGTGGCGATTATAACCGACGAGACGGTTGCAGGTTTGCACTTAGCGACACTAGAAGCGGGGCTTGCAGCTGAAAATATTACCTCTGTTGCGTTGAAACTGCCTGCGGGTGAGTCGACTAAGTCGTGGGAAATGCTGCAAAAAACAGTCGAATGGCTTTTATCAGAGCAAATAGAACGCGATGATATTGTTATCGCGTTTGGCGGCGGTGTAATCGGTGATTTGGCAGGATTTTCCGCATCCATCTTGCGACGTGGCGTGCGTTTCATTCAAATCCCGACATCGCTATTGGCGCAAGTGGACAGTTCTGTCGGTGGCAAAACCGGTATCAATTCACCACACGGCAAAAACCTGGTCGGCGCGTTTTACCAACCACAACTGGTGCTGGCGGATGTTGCCGCATTGGGTACATTAACACCGCGCGATTTTCTGGCAGGCTACGGTGAGGTTGTAAAATACGGTATGCTGGGCGACGCGACTTTCTTTGAGTGGCTCGAGGTTAATGGCCCTGCCATGGCGGCGGGCGATATGGATAAACGTATCATGGCGGTGAAGCGATCATGCCAGATGAAAGCGGATATTGTGGCGCGGGATGAGAAGGAGCGTGGGGATCGGGCTTTGTTGAATTTGGGGCATACGTTTTGTCATGCGCTGGAGGCGGCTACGGGCTATTCGGATCGTTTGTTGCACGGTGAGGGCGTGGCGATCGGTTGTGCTTTGGCGTTCGAGACGTCTATGCGTCTGGGGCTTTGCAGCCAAGAGGCGCCAAGCCGGGTGCGGGCGCATTTAAGAGCGATGGGGATGAAGGTCGATCTATCTGATATTGCAGGGGATTTACCCGATGCAGATGGGCTGCTGGCATTAATGGCACAAGATAAAAAGGTGCAAAGCGGTAAGCTTGCATTCATCATGGCACGCAGTATCGGCGACAGCTTTGTGGATCGTAATGTGGACTTGAGCGTGGTAAAATCTGTGCTGCAAGACGCCCTAACGGCGCGCTGAAATGGGCATATGATCGGCGTACACAAGCTGTGCACTGTGCGTATGATAAATGTCAGCCTAATATATTAGTTATATACCAATAACACCTTATCTTTGATCCCAGAATTCGGTGGTTAAATTAGGAAGTGTGATTGTTAGGAAAATGTGGTTCTTTACATTTAGAACCCAATAGAAAGAAAATAATTTGCTTGGGGAACAGAAAACTGCATAAATCGATTTATATAAATTAAGAGTTGATTATGAACGATATTGCACAGCTAAAAAAAGAGAATTCTTTATTACGGATAGATGAATTTAAAAAGAAATTATGTCAAATTGACGAATTAAAAGAATTAGAAAATTTATCGGTATTTGTTTCTGGATCATATGCAAGAGAAGAAGCATCAGAATATTCTGACATAGATTTATTTTTTGTTCTCGAGGGCGATCTAAATGAACTTGAATTACCTAATATTAAATCCATGCGGGCATTCTCGAAGATTATCGAAGCTTCAGATAGTTTAGGCTTTCCAACATTTTCTAATGATGGTGAATTTTTGAAAATCTTGGAAAAAAAACGTATTTTGGAAGAACTAGGTGGTAAAAACGATGACCATTTGAATTTCTTTACAGCTCGAATGTTAATGCTCCTTGAGAGTAAACCTGGACCTGTCCCACTTTAGTGCCGCTCCAAGTTCTCATTTAAGCTGCTTTTCTTTCGAATGCCAACGGACTTTTCCAGCCTAATGCCGAGTGTCTGCGTTGGGGGTTATAGAAGCCGTTGATATATTCGAAGATGGCGAT
>JAJFHY010000160.1 GCA_021775375.1 Amylibacter sp.
CAACATACCACTATCTGCAAGACCTGCATCAAACCCGTTTGATGTGAGACACGCTTTGATAACATCATCTTGCGCGATGTCTTTCTCTTCTGCCCAACAGGCCCGGAAAAGCGCATGGACCAGGCCGGCCAGATCGCCACCACCTGCATTTTGTGCCGCTATAATCGCATAGCACGCTGGCGCCGGATTGGTGGGCCAATGGGCCGGCTTTAAATTGACAGGCATGTCATTGAATTTCGCCACACGCACAATATCCTGAGCACGGTATTGGGCTTTACTGGGATGACGTTCTGCTGGTGGCGGTGTGCCGACTTCTTCAAATATTTTCATCAAGCCAAAAGGTTTATAATTGATTTGAACTCCGTGTTTTGTGGCAATTTTTTCCAGCTGCATCCCAGCCAAATAACCAAAGGGCGACAGTGGGAACATGTAATAATCAATTTGTGTCATTTTTATCTCCGTAAATAACATTTAATGCTTGGTAACAGCTAGGTAACGGCTAGGCAAAAGCAATTTGCAATGATAAGTGAAGGCAATGCTAACTTGCTGCTGCCAACAGCCCTGAAATTGGGATATTTACCGATGAACACGATGGTCGAACCAAAGCTCATCTCCGGAAACTCCAACCAAACATTAAGTAAAGCCATCGCCAAGCGCATGTCGCTACTGCGCGGAAGCCCTGTAAAGCTGATTGATGCCCGCATCGAGCGGTTCAACGATCAGGAAATCTTCATCGAAGTGTATGACAATGTACGCGGTGAGGATATGTTCATCATCCAGTCAACATCGAACCCTGCAAATGATAATCTGATGGAGTTGCTGATCATGGCCGATGCGCTTCGCCGCTCATCGGCGCAACGCATCACGGCCGTGATCCCGTATTTCGGTTATGCCCGTCAAGACCGCCGCACCAAAGCCCGCACACCTATTTCCGCCAAACTGGTTGCAAACCTGATTGCCGAAGCCGGTATTGAACGTGTTTTAACTATGGATTTGCACGCAACCCAAATTCAGGGCTTTTTCGATATTCCAGTGGACAACTTATATGCCGCGCCTATTTTTGCCTTGGATGTGATAAATAATTTCAAAGACATCAAAGACGTTATGGTAATCTCTCCCGATGTTGGCGGCACAGCACGTGCCCGCGAACTGGCCAAACGCATCGGCGCGGATATGGCGATTGTTGACAAACGCCGCAATACCCCCGGTGAAGTAGCCGAAATGACCGTTATCGGTGATGTGTCAGGGCGCAAATGTATCATCGTTGACGACATTTGTGACACCGCAGGCACGCTTTGCAAGGCCGCCGACACTCTGATCGAGAAAGGCGCCACCGAAGTGCACAGCTACATCACCCACGGTGTGCTGTCGGGCCCGGCGGTTGAGCGTATTACCAAATCAAGCATGAAACAACTGGTCATCACGGACTCGATCGAAGCCACGCCGGAAGTGGCTGCTTGCGACAAAATCCGCATCGTACCAACCGCCCCATTGCTGGCACAGGCTACATTGAACATTGCCAACGGAACCTCTGTGTCATCATTGTTCGATGAAGGTACGTTAGAGCCGATTTATGAAGGCTATTACGAAGGGCATTAGGGTCCACCGTTCGCACCCCTAACATATCCTCAACTCTCCCAAGTATATAACATCTCTGCTAGCAAAAAGTAGTTAACGGGTTTTCAAAGGGCGTATAGCAACGTCAAATGCGAAAGCCACCGAAACTTAACAGTTAAGAACAGGTGCAAGGGTCATCCACCCCTTGTTCGGCCATATAGCTACAACGGCAGGCCTGCCTCTCTTATAACTTACATACCCTAACAATATGTAAAACCCCGCCAACCAGATACGGTGACGGGAGCAACATCCGTGGCTAATACATTTCATCCCAGTTATCTTCGGCCTCGACCCCGCCGATAGCCATCCATGATGCACGGGCGCGTGCAACTTTTGTGTCTCCCCATGTGCGAAAGACAATGTCGAAACCATTCTCAGTGATATTCTCAACCACAGTTTCTGCACGTTGATTAGTGCGCTGATCCATGTCGAACATCTCGAGCGTGACTAAAACATTCGGGATATTTTTGAAAGGTTCGGAAAAGACAACAGGTACACGGCGTTCACGGGCATCTTTGCCGGCCCACATTTCGCCATCAGTATCAAAATCCGAGAATAGCAACTCAGACCCTTGATCAATGCCAATTGTGCTTGCGTAAATGCGTTTCATACTCACTACCTTCAAAAGGCTTACTTAAAGTAAATTTCAAAAAAAATACAATAAAAAAGCCCTGCGGGAAAGCAGGGCTTAATTCGTTAATACGGTGAGCTTATAATCTTAGATTTGTTCCAGCAAAGCTTTCGTATCTGCAATATTTTTTTCAGCCACGTCTTTTTCAGAGCCGGTTGTATCAGTCGCAGCTGCTTCGGCCGCAGCAACCAGTTCATTTACAATTTCTGCAGTAACTTCTGATTTTGGCAGTGCATGTTCTGCAAGAACCGCAGCAGCCGTACCCGAAATCTCGACGAAACCACCAGTAACAACGTATTCTGTAACATCATTACCGGCTTTTACTTTCACCACACCGGGACGCAAAGTTGTTAGCAATGGCGCGTGATCGGCCATCGCTGTAAAATCACCCTCGGAGCCCGGGATGTTAACCTCGGTTGCTTCCAAGGACGCCAATTTGCGCTCTGGTGACACCAGATCGAATTGAATAGTAGCCATGTTTGGCCCCTTCTTTCAATTAAGCGGCAGCTGCCGCCATTTTTTCAGCTTTTGCAATCACATCTTCAATGCCGCCAACCATGTAGAATGCCGCTTCCGGCAAATGGTCGTATTCGCCTGCAACAACTGCTTTGAATGACGCGATTGTTTCGGCCAATGGCACCTGAATGCCGTCGGAACCTGTGAACACTTTTGCCACGTCGAACGGTTGTGACAAGAAACGCTGGATTTTACGTGCACGGGTCACTGTCAGTTTGTCTTCTTC
>JAJFHY010000017.1 GCA_021775375.1 Amylibacter sp.
AAACCAGCTCCAGATAATTGCGGAACCGGTTGCGTCTGTATCAGGGGCTTTGTGCCCGAAAACTTTGATCATGTCTCTACCATTTGATAAGAATTTCGCGGCCCTTATAGGCCCGCATACAGATGGTGTCACCCCTATAACGGCAACTGA
Source organism: Amylibacter sp. (assembly GCA_021775375.1). Taxonomy (GTDB): domain Bacteria; phylum Pseudomonadota; class Alphaproteobacteria; order Rhodobacterales; family Rhodobacteraceae; genus Amylibacter. Next base: position 151 of record JAJFHY010000017.1, read on the forward strand.
AATTGCCACCAATTCACCCCAAATGGGCAATCGCATTGGAATAATAGCCCAGTAATTCCGCTTCATCAGGTTGCACGCTGTATTTGCCATCATTCAGCAAGATTATTTTACGCAGCAGCAGCATGCGCAAACCGACCTCGACCGCATATTCAAAATTCTTGTGCGGGATATGCATATAGGCGCCTTTTGCCAGAAGCCGCTGTAATACTATATTGCATTTTTTAACGATATCTTCCGGGCTGAGCGCTGTTTTTTGATTAGTCAAAAACACCCGGGCCACTAATGATACCGGTAAAATCGGGATTACAGCCCCGACTTTTGTCATCAATTCCTTGCCCAGCGCCTTGGTCATTGCTTCCTGTTTGCGGTGCCCGTGGGTTTTCAAAAACTTTTTAAACGAAATCGGCGCGCCGAAACTGACGCTGGCATAGCCAAAGCGGTAGTATTTTCCGGTCATGCGCAACCGCATTTGCCGCCCCATAAAGTGCAAGAAAGCACGGAATTTAACCAATCCACTGGTTCTAACACCTTTTTCCGACGCCAAAAGGACGCGATCCTCCAAAACCCGGTCATAGTTCAGCCCAACCGGAACAAAACAGATGTCCCGACTGGTTTTGGGATCAAAACCGGCAAGCATATAGCTGATCAGACCCAGTTTTGGCGGCTTTAGCTTACCGTCCCGTGACAGGCCACCTTCGGGAAACACAGCTTGCGCAACACCTGCTTCGGTTGCCATTTGAACATAACGGGCCAAAACACGGCGATAGAGCTGGTTGCGTGACTTGCGGCGGATAAAATAGGCCCCCAAGCTGCTGATCAATTGCTTTAGCGGCCAGACCCGCGCCCATTCACCCACCGCGTAAGACAGGGCTGAACGCGATGCTGCCAGATAAGTTACTAATATATAATCCATGTTCGAGCGGTGGTTCATCACAAAGATTACAGTTGCGTCGGGGTCGATCCCCTTCAGGGCTGTCTCATCCACATAACCCAAACGTACACGGTACAAAGACCGCGACAGCCAGCGGGCGATTTTAATCGCAATGCCGAAATAACCGGTCGCGGAAAACGACGGCACTATTTCGCGGGCATAACGGTGCGCCATTTCCTCCACGACGGGGTATGGGACTTGTTCAGTCTGGGAATGCTCAATAATCGCTTCGATCACCTGCGGGTCATAAGCCAGCCGGTCAATCATCACCCGGCGTTTGGTCAGTTTGAACGGCTGGATTTTCAATTGCAATTTGTCGTTCAAAATATTGATCGCCTTGTTCATGCGGCGGCGCAGGTACCAACGCACCGTCGGCATCAAGATGCGGTCCAACAGTCCGATCAGGGCTAAAATGCCGGCTAACCAAACCGTCCATGCTGGTATTTCTATTGTTTCGAACATCCGCACAGCGTATCAGGAAAATAAAAATTCCAAAGCAGAAAGATCAGGTTCTTGATGAAGTATCGCAAACTAGGGGCGAACGGCCCGAAAATCAGTGCAATGGGGCTGGGCTGCATGAGTTTTGCCGGTTTCTTTGGCCCGACGGATGACAAAACCAGTTTTGAATGTCTGGATGCTGCAATTGATATGGGCATCGACTTTCTGGATACGGCCGATGTTTACGGCATGGGTAAATCTGAAACTGTGCTGGGTTCATTCATCAAGCATCATCCCAACAGGTTTAAAATCGCCACCAAATGCGGCATCGTGGTGAAACCCCAGCGCGGATATGACAACTCTGAGGCTTATATACGCCGCGCACTTGCAGGGTCTTTTGATCGGCTGGGCGTGGATTATGTTGACCTTTATTACATACATCGGCGTGATCAATCCTGCCCGATTGAAGAGGTTGCGTTGACAATGGGCAGGCTGATCGATGAAGGCAAGATCGGTGGTTGGGGCCTATCGGAGGTTTCACCCACAACGATCCGCCGTGCCCATGCGGTTACACCCCTGATGGCTGTGCAAAGCGAATATTCTTTATGGACACGGATGCCCGAATTGGGTGTTTTACAGACATGCGAAGAGTTGGGCATTACTTTTGTTCCCTTTTCACCCGTTGCACGCGGGATGTTTGCCGAAAACTTTCCGGTTCTGAATGATCTTTCCGAAACCGATTTCCGCCTGAGAATTCCACGTTTCCAAGAGCCGAATTATTCTGACAACTGCCGCGTCATTGACGGCTTTAAGTCTTATTGTGCCGATATGGGTTGGGCCGTATCAGCCACAGCCCTTGCCTGGATATTGGATCAGAACGCAACCATGGTTCCAATTCCTGCAACCCGCTATGCAAAACACTTGAACGAATGGATGCAAGCGTTTGATATTACTTTTAATAATGAAATACGCGCGGATATAAACCGCCTCTTACCTGTCGGCTTTGCATATGGCGATCGTTATGATGATATCCAATGGAACGGGCCGGAAAAATACAGCTAACGCTTGGTAAATACCAATAGATTAGTCAACTTGTCGGCCGACACCAATAAACTCCCGCAATCGGTCTCGGCCCCCTTTGGCCCGCTTTGGCAGTAATCATATGCACCCATATCAAGGTTCAGGGCCATGAACGGGTTCAGAGCTTCCTGAACTTGCCGTGCGGCATCATAGAGCGTTTCGGATTGACCGGTTTCCCATATCCCGAAACTGCCATCCTGAAAGGTCACCAATAACCGCCGTTTGAAAGATGGCGCGTCTTCTATATCCTGCAAATCCAGAGCACCGCCAAATATCAACAGATGTGATTGCAACACGGTCACACCCAGTTCTTTTGCTTTGGCAATAAAGCCGACACGGCGCGGTTTTTCTTTTAAATTGAAGTCTTCCCCGTCAAGACTGACATTTTCCGCATGCGATAAATGCGGCCTACCGTTTTGATCAATAACCAGCACCCCGTCCCAATTCTGGTACCTGCGCGAAACCGTCTTGCCTGCCTGAATAACCAGCCCTTCGATGCCAAATCGGTCGCCGCTGGAATATGTGCCTGTAACGGTTAACAAGTGATCGCTGTCTGTTGGCACTCCATCGGGTAACACCCGCAAATCTATGGACAAATCAGCTTGGCAAGAATGGACCAATACAGAAGGCGGTAATGTGCAATCTTGTGCGTATGCAGACGTAAGCGACCCGATAGTGAGGCTGATCGCGCATATACTCGACTGCAATATTTGCAAAGTCACCTAAACTCTCCTGCTATTTCAACAAACTCTGCCAGATATAATACGTCATGCCAAACCACCAATATGTCACGGTCGGTGAAAAACTGCTTATGTGGCCCCATGGCTGCCCGAGTATCCATTTACCGCAGGTGGCTCCCACCCCTTAAGCGCATCTGGTTCAGGCTTGTAAATTTCCACTTGCAGGGGGTAGCACGCCGCGGTGTCACTTGAATGAGTGCTGCTGCAATCCCCGCCCGGGCAAGCAGACAAGCCGCCCAAGAGGTCAATCTCGGCAAAAAACTCGATATAGTCATCCGGTCGTACCGGGCTGGCTTTCATAAAATACTGCTTGGTGTCAGGCATGAACCCCGTGCACATGAAAACATTCAACACATCATGCACCAAAGGCTCTGCCTGTTGCAACGAGATGCCGCGTTCTGCCGCCAAGGCCCGCGTCAGGTTCGAGTGGCAACAATAGTGATAATCCGTGCCGTTTAGCACATCATTGGTGTAAGGATCACACCGCGTACCGATCACATCATGTACGGATGCGCCATATTCATCCCATCCGTACCAGTCCAGCGTGTCATAAGTCACCGTTGCCATCGGGCGCATCGCAGGGAAACTGGACCACATCCGATCGCCCGCACTGATGTGCGTGCCGTGCAGGGCGCGGGTTTTGCCTGAATAAAACTTCTCGTTCAAATCATGCGCATTCCACAGGTTCAAGTCACCCACTTGCGGGCCATTGATGCTGACAATACGAAAGAAATGACCTGCGGGGACATGAAAGCAAGCAGCGTCGCGCGGCTGCACAATCACCGTATCGATTAAAGCCACGGTTTTGCGTGCGGACGCATAAAGCGCCATATCCGGCTGGGGCAACGTATCTATGGGATAACATACGTTCGGGGGTATATTGCGTAACTCTCTTGCATTTAGCGGGGCGGGATTTTGCGGTTTATATTTCATCGGTGATGCTTTTCCGGGTAGGTTTTAATGAAGTCTGGCACATAAAAACCGATCAACAAAGCAAAACTATCTTTCTTATACGCAAAGCCCCAAATTCACATAGGCTGTTGACCTATAATGCAGCGTCCTACATCTTGCTGTCATTATAAAAGGGTTAATTCATGCTTGAAGTAGGTCTCATTCTGATCGTTATTATAATAGGCGGGTATCTGTTTTTAATGCCGCTTATTGCATTTTTCATCGCAAAATCTGCCAGCAACAATGTCAGAGTATTGCAAGCGGAAATTGAACGCCTGAAACTTCAACCCGAAAGCCCGAAAAAGACTACTGGTAAGCCTGTTGAAAGCAAACCTAAGGTCGCGGCGGAAACGACCACATCACCAATAAAAACCAAGGCCCCATGGACACCGCCGGAGCAAAAAGCAGCACAAGTGGACATCGCGCAGGATATTGCCGCACCAGTGTCCCCCCCTGCAACCAAAGGCCCTACAGTCTTTGACCGAATGGTTGCCAATTTCAAAGCCAACTGGATCATCTGGCTAGCAGGTCTTTCACTTGCGCTGGGCGGTCTATTTATTGTTCAATACGGGCTTGAACGCGGTTTTTTAGGGCCAAAAGCCCGTGTTATCAGTGCCTTGTGCTTTGGCGCCGTATTGCTGGGCGTTGCCGAATATCTGCGCCGAATGCCCAATATGGGTATGGATGGCTGGTTCACAGTGCCCGTGGCACTTGCGGCCGGCGGCATTGCTTCCTTGTTTGGCGCAGTGGTTTCCGCGCATGTTCTTTATGATCTGACAAGCCCGTCAGTTGGTTTTGCCTCAATGGTGTTTGTGTCTTTTCTGGCTATCGGGGCAGGCTTGATCTACGGCCCCGTACTGGCTGTTATCGGCATCCTTGGCGCGTTCATCTCACCGTTTATTGTCTCAACGGGTGAAGCCAATGCGATCATGTATCTTTATTTCCTGACGGTTCTCATTGCCGCCCTGACTGTAGAGCGTATGCGCCGTTGGATATGGCTGTCAGCCCTAGCTGTTGGCTTCGCGCTATTCGCGGGTTTTGGCCTGAACGAAACGATCCCCGACCAACCCTATTTGGCAGCTTATATCATCACGATGATCGTGGCCGTTACCACTATCCCGGCCTTTGGCATATGGCCGCAATGGGGTCACACCGAAATGGTAGACGAGAAAACGATGGGGAATGTTGCCATTCATTATCCCACGATCTTAACGGTTCTGACCGCAGCGGCAGGCACTGCATTGCTTTGCCTCACTGCCAATGACAGCCTTATCCTGTGGCAATCCGCACTTCTTATGTTTCTGGCACTCACATTCTGGGCTATATTCTGGTGCAATCGCGCTCAAAATCTGGACCAAATGGCCGTCATCTTTAGTGCGGGCCTGTTATTTATCGCATGCATTGACAACCCGTTGATGCGCTATGGATTGGATCTTGACCTCCCTCGCCATTTCACATTCGCAAGTATCGTCACAGCCATAACAGCAACGTTCTTTATGGCCGCCGCATTCTGGCGCACACCGCGATCTGTGCGGCCGCTCTATTGGGTTGCCTGCGGGTCTTTTGCGCCGGTTTTGGCATATTTCCTGACATATGCGACATGGCACGATCTTGCCCCGATAAACGATACCGTTTGGGCGTTCATTGCCATCGTACTGGCCCTATTCCTGGCCGCTGCGGCCCTGTTAATGTTGCGCGGTCATATCCGCCAAAGGCGTACGGCCTCTGATCTATTCTTTGCCGGTATGCTGATCACAACTTCATTTGCAGCATATCTGACCATAGACATAAACTATCTGTCACATATCGCAGCCCTTCTCTCGCTTTGTGCCCTCGCTCTTGTGATCCGTTTCAAATACCGCTGGACGGGCTATCTGATCTGGGCATTTGTGGCCGCAAGCACAAGTCTGGTCGTGTTTGATCTGCTGCCTAGCTTTTCACTTACGCAGCCTGTATTCTGGGTCATCGCAGTCTTTGGCGTTATCGCCGCCCTGCTCGGCGCGGGCTATATAATGGCAAAAGCAGCCAATCTGCCAAACCGTCTGGTTTTGTACGAAACAGCTACACTTCTGACAGTTGCCCTGCTTGTCTGCGCCTTGATCGCGCGGTTCGCATCCGGTGGACATTGGCGCTTTGATCACATGGTTCTTGGCTTATACGCCACCATCTGGATTATGATGGCAGGTGTGCAATTCAGGCGCATGATTATAGACGACAGGTTAACCCGTATACGGCAAACCTTGGGATATGGTTACGGCGCACTTGGACTTGGGGCTTTGACGCTTGGCATCTTAATGTCCCCGCTACTTGATAGTCGGATCAAAGGCATATTCCCGATCGACACTGTCATGGTCGCCTATGCCCTGCCCACGATTATGGCTTACGGGCTATACCATTTCAATTTGCTGCCGAAATTCATCACCCACAAGCTGGCCCGTGGCTTTGCTGCCGTTATGGCAATTTTCGTTGCGGTCCAAGAGGTACGCCGCTTCTGGCACGGCCCGAATATACGGCTTTATAAGGGAACAGAAGTCGGCGAATTATACACTTATACTGTCATCTTGTTAACAGCGACGGTGATCACAGTGGTACTGGCAATCACGCGCAAAAACCCACAATTACGCAAAATCGGTCTGGGATTGGCCGCCTTGACCGCGGCCAAAGTGTTTTTATGGGATACCGCCGGTATGCAGGGACTTGCACGCGCGACGGTTTTTATTGCTCTTGGCCTGACACTGGCAGGAATTGGCTGGTTGCTGCAAGTTTCACAGGTTAATACACATAAAGATGAATAAATAGCTGCACATACAATCCAAAAGTGATAGCAGAGGCCTAACTTGTAAATACATAGTTCAGACATAATTACATGTTATAGGCGAGTAGCCACAATCATCTGACAATAGGTTCACATGCCTGTATTATTCATATCTGAAGTAAAATACCTGGGCGGACCGTCACTGGATTTTATCGAGGTTGCAGTCACGACCGGTACCGACGTCTCGAATATTCAGGTTGTAATATACAACGCAAACGGCACAATCAGGTCAACAAATCCACTGGGTTCCATCGTCAGTACATTAGATGGAAAAGACGTCTATGTCATTGATACCGCAACATCCGCAACATTCACCGGCCTTGGCAAAAGCAATGCGGTGGCTCTTGTCGATAACGGCACTGTCAACAGTTTCATCTCGTTTGACGACCGCCCACCGGTTACTGCAACAACAGGTCCTGCGGATGGAATGACCTCGACCCAAATCGGGCAAGCCGGGGGTGGCCGGTCATTGGAAACAGACGATGACGGTGCTTCTTATTTCACACAATCAAACCCGAACAGCGGCACAATCCCCTGCTTTACCCCCGGGACCTACATTGCAACACCCATCGGCAAACGTTTGGTTGAAGATCTGGCAGCAGGCGATCTGATCATAACGCGTGATAACGGATTGCAAGCTATCCGGTGGGTTGGATGTAAAAAGATTTCAGGCGCAAGATTATTCGCCAACCCGCATATTCATCCGGTACAAATCGACAAAGACGCTTTGGGGCCGGAACGCCCAAGCCATGATATGATGGTTTCACCACAGCACCGGATTGTTATCGATGATGATGCCGCCAGCAAAATCTACGGTAGTCCGGAAATTTTGGTTCCCGCAATTGCGCTATTGGCCAATGAAAAAATTGCAAAGGCGAATGTCAAAAGCACAACATATATCCACCTGCTATTCGACCACCATGAAATCATATTTGCCAATGGCATCGAAACCGAAAGCTTTCATCCCGATAAAATGATCATGAACGGGTTGGACCGCTCAGTCCAAGATGAAATATACGCGATCTATCCGGAACTTCGCTCAGGCACTATGGCTTCGGGCTACGGCCCAACAGCATTGCCCGCTTTAAGCGTTACCGAAGGGCGACATCTGGCAAATATAATCTGGGGCCACCGTGACGCCAAATTTGATATGGTTTCATAAAAAAAGGGGCCGCTAAGCCCCTTTTCGCATTCATATATCGCAACAATACCTACATCGTGCGCTCGACCATCTTCTTCTTGATCTCTGCAATAGCCAAAGCGGGGTTCAGTCCTTTGGGACATGTCTTGGCGCAGTTCATGATGGTGTGGCAGCGGTACAGCTTGAACGGATCTTGCAGATCGTCCAGACGTTCACCGGTTGCCTCGTCCCGGCTGTCGATAATCCAGCGGTATGCGTGCAGCAATGCAGCCGGGCCCAAGTACCGATCACCATTCCACCAATAAGATGGACATGATGTAGAACAACAGGCGCACATTACACATTCATACAATCCATCCAGCTTTTTGCGGTCATCAATTGACTGACGCCACTCTTTAGCAGGCTTGTTGGTTTTGGTTTCCAGCCACGGCATAATACTGGCATGTTGCGCATAGAAATGCGTAAGATCCGGGATCAAATCCTTGACCACAGGCATATGCGGCAGCGGATAGATATTCACGTCGCCATCGACCTCATCCATCCCGTAAATACAGGCCAGCGTGTTCATCCCGTCTATGTTCATCGCACAAGATCCGCAGATCCCTTCACGACAAGACCGGCGGAATGTCAGGGTTGGATCAATTTCATTTTTGATCTTGATCAACGCATCCAGCATCATTGGGCCACACGCATCCAAATCAACGAAATAGGTATCCACCCTAGGGTTTTCGCCTGAGTCGGGGTCGAAGCGGTAAATCTTGAACTTGCGCAGGTTCGTGGCACCTTCGGGTTTGGGCCAGGTTTTGCCCACGGTCATGCGGGAGTTTTTTGGAAGGTTGAATTCTACCATTTTCTTTGTCCTTTGCCTTGTTCCGTTACAGTCTCAACGGCTCTGTTGGTTTTTCGCCGGATCTGGCGACAACACATGTTTCATATACTTCTTTAGGATCAGTGCCTTTTAGATAATCAGACGACATGCCGATACCGATGCCGGTACGCACACGCGTACCATAACCACCTGTGCCAACACCAATACCAACCGATACATCCGGTTTGATGGCCGACCGTGCTTTTTCGGTACATATTGCCATTGCCTGTTCTACAGAAACAGGCTTTGGATCAGCGCAAGCGGATAATCCCAAAGCTGCTGTCAGAATTACCATTCTGGCCTGCATCACACCGGCGCTTTTCATAGCAGTTGGTTTATCGGCAACATTTTTTGGCAACCCTGCAAATACTGGGGTCACACCCGAAACGGCTATATTGGCTGAATGTTTCATAGACACCGCAAACCCTAACCTTGACCATCGTTATACTGATAAACAGTATTCAGGCCGCCACGCCAAATTTGGCTGTAACCATTGGTTTCAAGAAATGAAATACAGTTCCAGTTCCATTGTTCCGGAAAAGCATGCTCGATAATGACCAATTCAGGCCAAAGAGACTTATCCGCTGCTTCAAAGAACGGACGCAGCACACTGTCTTCGGCGCCTTCCACATCTATTTTCAACGCCCCGATCGCGGTTATATTTTGCTCATTGAGGACATTCAAAAGCGTATCGGTTTGCACCGTCATATCGCCCTCACCCAGCACCAGACTTTCGCGCTCGGAATTGAACCGCATCTCGCCTTTTTTATCTGCAAGCGCAATGTTGTAAGCCGTCACCCGGTCCTGCAATTCATTGATCATCAGGTTATATGAAAGCTTGGCGTAAACCCGTGGCGTTGGTTCAAATGCAAGGATCCGCGCATCACCGCGACGGGCTGCAATATTGAACGTATAGGCACCGATATTCGAACCGATATCCAAAAATACACCGTCTTGTGCCAAATGCTTGACAATCAGATCACATTCATCCCGATCAAAACCATTGGGTGTTAACAATGCTTTTCTGTCACCGGCATTTTCACCGGGGAAAAACCGAAACTTAAGCCCGTAGAGCGTATGATCCACAGCGCCTTTTTTAATATATTGCAACAACCGGTTGGCCCGTGTTCTGACAGCCGCACGAAACAGTGGATTTTTTTGCACGAGAGAAATGATAAACGCCTGCAACGCGGTTGGCTTGAAAACCCCGAAAGGCTCTTGCAAGCCCTTGAATGCGGCTTCGGGCAACCCAGCACCCTGAGCAGAATTCAAGTTTTCATCAGCCACGGCATTTACCCTTTTCACATCAATAAACGCGCACTTTCGGCGCGATTTTCTTTAGATCAATACCGCCGTCTTTTTGCTCGGTCAGCGGTTTCAGATGCACATCACGATAAGACAGTTTCACTTTAGGCCCGTCAACACGCGCCAGACTGTGCTTGCGCCAATTTACATCATCGCGATCAGGGTAATCCTCATGCGCGTGGGCACCGCGACTTTCCTTGCGGGCTTCGGCTGCAGTGATTGTCGCCATCGCGTTTGGCATAAGGTTCGCCAGTTCAAGCGTTTCCATCAGATCGGAATTCCAGATCAAACTGTTATCGGTGACTTTTATATCATCCATCTTGCCGGCAACGCTCTGCATCTTAATACAGCCCTCAGCCAGGGTTTTATCGGTACGGAATACGGCCGCATCCGCCTGCATGGTTTTTTGCATCTCAAGACGCAAATCAGCTGTTGAAATTCCACCGCTTGCATGTCGCAGCCCGTCAAAGCGGGCCATAGACGCCTCAACAGATTTCTCGTTCAGTGTCTCGTTCGGGGTGTTCGGATCAACAACTTCACCGGCGCGAATGGCCGATGCACGGCCAAAGACCACCAGATCGATCAGGCTGTTTGACCCTAATCTGTTGGCCCCGTGAACAGAGGCACAACCCGCTTCACCAATAGCCATCAGACCCGGCACAACACGGTCGTGATCTTTCTCGGTCGGATCCAGTACCTCACCCCAGTAATTGGTCGGAATACCGCCCATATTATAATGCACGGTCGGCAATACAGGTATCGGTTCTTTGTTCAGATCAACACCTGCAAAAATACGCGCACTTTCAGATATTCCCGGCAACCGCAGGGCCAGTGTCTCGGGTGGCAAATGGTTCAGGTGCAAATGGATATGATCGCCATCAGGCCCCAGCCCGCGACCTTCGCGGATTTCCATGGTCATGCAGCGCGACACCACATCGCGCGAAGCCAGATCCTTATAGGTAGGCGCATATCGCTCCATAAACCGCTCACCTTCGGAGTTGGTCAGATACCCTCCCTCACCGCGTGCACCCTCGGTGATCAGACAACCTGAACCGTAAATGCCCGTTGGGTGGAACTGCACAAATTCCATGTCCTGCAACGGCAATCCGGCACGCGCCACCATTCCGTTACCATCACCCGTACAGGTGTGGGCCGATGTGGCACTAAAGAATGCACGACCATAACCACCCGTCGCCAAAACAACCATCTTGGCGTTGAAGCGGTGAATGGTGCCATCATCAAGTTTCCATGCGATAATACCCTGACAGCGACCATCTTCGGTCATGATCAGATCGGTGGCGAAATACTCGATATAGAATTCCGCGTTATGCTTTAGGGATTGGCCGTAAAGCGTGTGTAAAATCGCGTGGCCGGTACGGTCGGCTGCTGCACAAGTGCGCTGCACAGGCGGGCCTTCGCCGAATTCAGTGGTGTGACCACCAAACGGACGCTGGTAAATCTTGCCCTCTTCGGTGCGCGAAAACGGCACGCCGTAATGTTCCAACTCGTAAACCGCTTTCGGGGCTTCACGGGTCAGATACTCCATCGCATCGGTATCACCCAACCAGTCAGAACCTTTGACCGTGTCATACATGTGCCACTGCCAGTGATCCGGTCCCATGTTTTTTAAACTGGCCGCAATACCGCCTTGGGCGGCAACAGTGTGGGAACGTGTCGGGAAAACCTTGGTCACGCAAGCGGTTTTCAACCCTTGCTCAGCCATGCCCAATGTCGCGCGCAAACCGGCACCACCAGCCCCCACTACCACAACATCATATTCATGGTCGATATATTCGTAAGCAGTCATCGTAGTCTCCGATCAGGCGCCAAAGGCGATTTTGGCAACCGCAAATGCGCCCGCAAACCCCAGCCCCAAGCATAATAGTTTTGTTGAAACCAGCAAAATCACCAAACAGGCTTTGCCGTGTACATAATCCACAATCACTTCTTGCAGGCCACCGGCCAGATGCATGAAAGCAATCATGATAAATAAAATTGTCGAGATCGCGGTAAGCGGGCTTTGAAATGCTGCTATAACCTCGGCATGACTGCCACCGATCAATGGGGCCACTTTCCATATGAAGTACAGTGTTAATGGCACCAATGCCACCGACTGAAGCCGGTGTATCCACCATTCCCGGGTGCCGTCCTTGGCCGAACCCAATCCGATGACACGGCCCATATCTGTTTTATATTCCATGTAATCGCCCCCTAAAATATAGCGAGGCAAATGATGCTTGCCGCCGTTAGAACCAGACTGGCAACCACAATTGCCCAGCCTCCCAAATCCACCCATTTCAGATCATAACCGATACCGAAATCCATGATAAGATGGCGCAGGCCACCCAATAGGTGAAACCACAAAGCCCATAATGACCCGAACAGCACCAGCAAACCGAACCATGAGGTCAGCACACCGTTCACAAAATCGAAGTAGGATGAAGACGTCGACGCCGCAAGCAACCACCAGACAATCAATACGGCGGCAAGTGACATCGCGACACCGGTAATCCGGTTTACAATTGAGGTAACCATGTTGATTTGCGGGCGATAAATACTAATATGGGGCGATAACGGGCGCTTGCCCCTGTTCACATCAGCCATTGGTATTCCTCTCATTGGTATTCAAAGCTATTTTTTTGTTATACCAAAGTTTTGGGAAGTAACAGGGTCTTGTAAACAAATATCGGTGTATTCAGCCTATAAAATGTCACACACAGGCATTATTTGGAGCTTGTGATCACAAATCTGCCAGCAATAAATCCCGAGAATACTTGACATCCACGTCCTTAACTACAGCCTGTCCGCAGCGCATAGAGCCACGGGCGGCGTCATATGCGTAATTGGAACTGCCATGCAGCTCCCACCCGTTGGAAAGGGCTTCAGTGACTTTATGGCTGTAATCTTTCGTATCATCGCCAGTAATCAAGCGGTATATTTTCATGCGTAGCTCCCTGAAAATGGATTGTACCCTAATAATATATGAATACCAACAATCACAGTAAAGACCACAGCTGAAATCACAAGCAGCCGAATATCGCCTGAAATCGGGCCTTTAGCGGGTCGTACCCATGGTCCTTCAGCACGATTTATCAAGTATTTCGATACCAGAGCCCAAATACCCAGCCCGCCAAAAAGAATGATCGAAGCCATATCACCGTTAACCAGTAAATGCGCAACAGCCCATATGCCCACGCCGGTTAACATCGGATGACGCAACCAAGTTCTCATCTGGCCCTTTGACGACCCCGCACCCAAACAAATAACCGCCACGATCATCAGCAGATTATTTAGATGCCCGGCGCCCTGCAAAGGTGTGTAAACGGGGATAATATCGGCCCCGCGATACCCGATAACCATCATACCAATGGACAATAATATCAGCGCCGCGATAAACCCGCGCGCCGGCCCTTTGCCCATGCGTGTATTCATTTCTGCGCGTAAATTTGGCACCAATCGTTTGATCCAATGGGCGTCCATCCACAGAAATACACCAAACAACAATATCCCGAAATACATCTATCTATCCTTCTTGTGTGCAATTGCTGCAGCCATTTCCAACAATGAATGCGCACTCTTAACATGCAAATCTTCTACAAGTGCACCGTCCAGTGTTGCAACCCCAAAGCCATGGTCTTTTGCGTCCTCAAACGCCTGAATTTGCCTCTTTGCCAGTTCTATATCATCTGGCGACGGCCCGAATGCCGCGTTGGTCGGGCCAATTTGCGCCGGATGGATCAATGATTTTCCATCAAACCCCAAACGGCGCCCCTGCGCACAATTGTCGGCAAAACCTGCGGTATCTTTGAAATGCTTGTAAACCCCGTCAATACAGATCAACCCATAAGCACGCGCAGCAAGCAAACATAAACCGTAACTGGTCAATAATGCTTCTTGGCCCGCAGTCTCATTGGCACGAAGATCTTTCAGCAAATCATTCGGGCCGACAATCATACCTGCAAGCCTTGGAGATGCCGCGCAAATTTCTGCCAGGTTCATCACCCCCAGAGCCGTTTCAATCATTATCCATAATTGTGTATCTTTAGCCTTAGGCTCTGCATCCAAAATCCTTAATGCTGCCTGAATATCCGCAGCACAACTCACTTTCGGAATAACGATCGCATCAACGCCGGCATTCGCCAAGGCACTGATATCGCCTTCAAAATAATCCGTTTCAACGCTATTGACCCGCACCAATCTTAACGGGGCTGCAAAGCCACCCGCAGATAGTGCATTGATTGCCGTATCACGCGCCTCGACCTTGCGATCAGGTGCAATTGAATCCTCAAGATCAAGTATTACAGCGTCACAATCCAGCGCCTTGGACTTTTCCAACGCCCGTGCATTCAGTGCAGGTACAAACAGTAAAGAACGGGTGAGTATCATATTTTCAACCTTTTCATAACCTGCCTTACATCACAAAATTGACACCAAATTGCAATCGTCCAATACAGCGGTTGCGCACGGGCCATTAACATAATGTTACGCATTCCATTCTGATTATTTAGCAACGCTTAATCAAATAGAAAGGCCTAAAATGCCCGAAAACACATATAAAATGTTGCTTGCATTATCCGTTGGAATTGTCGGCATAATATTCGCAAATAATGCGGTATACGCAACCCCAGCAAATTGCACCGCGCGTGCTGTCATGGTCGAAAAATTAAACGAACGTTTCGGCGAAAGCCGCCAAAGTGTCGGGCTGACACCGGGGGGCCAAGCCATTGAGATGTTCGCGCATCCGGAAACCGGAACATGGACGATTCTGCTGACATCACCCAATGGAACCAGTTGTATGATGGCATCCGGACATGCTTATGAGGCCCTGAATGAAGCCGCAGGACAGGGCGTTTAGGCCCGCAAAAGGTCGCGGGTGACATAAAACCCGACAATGTGACTTGCCCTTCGCGCTTAGAAACGCTACCCACTCTTCGATGAAAACCCATAGGAGAGATGGACATGGCAAGAGCGAAAATCGCGTTGATCGGTTCAGGAATGATCGGCGGAACACTGGCACATTTGGCAGCTTTGAAAGAGCTGGGTGATATTGTTCTGTTTGATATTGCAGACGGTATACCACAAG
>JAJFHY010000161.1 GCA_021775375.1 Amylibacter sp.
CTAAGCGATGTGCGCCGTAGCTATTCGGGAACAGGCGGACCTTTGACTGAATTAACAATTTCCACCAAGGGTGTAGGCGATTACCAAGAAAGCATGCGCGCTAATGAATTGTTAAAAGCCCTGGATCGCGTCAACCTTCTGACAATAGCAGGTAATAAAGTACCCCTATCAAACCCGGTTCGCGGTTCATACCGTTACACCAGTGGATACGGCGGCCGCCGCGACCCCAAAACCGGCGGTTGGCGCCAGCATAACGGCACTGACATGGCTGGCCCAAGAGGCACAAAAATTGTAGCAACCGCTGATGGTGTTGTTACTTTCGCAGGACGTCAATCAGGCTATGGCCGTCTTGTGAAGGTTAAGCACAAACAAGGGTTTGAGACATATTACGCTCATTTAAATAGCATCGACGTTAAAAAGGGACAAAAAGTGTCGCGCGGTGATAAGATCGGTGCTATGGGAAATTCTGGTCGTAGTACGGGTGTCCACCTGCATTACGAAATCCGTATAGACGGGAAACCTGTAAACGCAATAAAATATATAAAGGCTGCTAACGATGTTTTCTAAAAGCAAAATCAACGAACCTGCAAAAAAACCGGAAACGGCAAAAGCTGAAACTAAAAAGACAGACACCTCAAAGTCTTCGTCATACCCTTCTTCTACGCCTGCGCCCGTAACGCCAAAGGCCAAACCACCGGCATCTATTTTGTCAACTGATCTATATATCAAAGGCAATATTAAAACGTCCGGTGACATTCAAATCGAAGGCGAAATTGTTGGTGACGTGCGTGCGCATTTGCTTACAATCGGTGAAACTGCACGTATCAAAGGCGAGATTTGCGCTGATGATGTTGTCGTGAACGGCCATGTCGCCGGAACAGTACGCGGCTTGAAGGTACGTCTGACAGCATCAGCACGGGTTGAAGGTGATATCATCCATAAAACCATTGCTATTGAAAGTGGTGCGCATTTCGAAGGCTCCGTACGCCGTGAAGAAGAACCTCTGACAGCACCGAAAACGGCAGGAAAAGCCGTTCAGAACAAAGCGTCTTAGGTTAATTGTTATCTTAACAACTGGACTGCACACAGATAACTCTCAAAATATCAATTCTTTCTGTTAATTCAGGCGGGATTGATAACACCAAGTTTACTGCATTACTCATGGAAGGTCATGACATATGACTTACGCACTTGTTATACATGGTGGTGCAGGTGCACGCCCTGGCGTTGACTACACGGAACAACAAAAACATTTGGCAGAATTGATAGCCTCTGGACAAAAGATGCTTATTTCTGGCCAGGATGCACTCACAAGTGTCACGACCATCGTTGCTGAAATGGAAGCTTCGGGACTTTATGTGGCCGGTAAAGGTTCTGCACCGAACACAGGCGGCGTGGTTGAGCTGGATGCCAGTATAATGGACGGCAAAGAACAACGTGCCGGCGCAGTTGCCGCCATGCCCAATATCATACACCCGATCAATGCTGCTCTTCATGTCCTGAAAGACGGCAGGCATGTCATGTTGGCGGGAAACGGCGCAAGGGATTTCGCTTTGGCGAATGGTGCTATATCGGTTGATAATCCGGACCAATATTACACCGAACATGTTAGTCATGGATCACTGGCAGATACATCCAGTCACGGAACAGTTGGTGCCGTTGCGCTTGATTTACATGGCCACTTGGCTGCGGCCACCTCTACAGGTGGCACATTCAATAAAAGACCCGGTCGCGTAGGCGACACACCTCTTATCGGTGCCGGCACTTGGGCGGATAACCACGTTGCCGTATCCTGCACCGGTGTTGGTGAGGCATTCATACGCACAAGTGCCGCACATGATGTCTCGGCACGCATGCGCTATGGCAATACCACAGTGGATAATGCAGCACGCGCGGTGCTTGCAGAAGTCAAAAAATGCGGCGGTGATGGCGGGTTGATCGCAGTTGATGGCTTTGGGCGTATCTCGATGCCATATAATTCTGATGGTATGAAGCGTGCAGCCGTTTCAAGTTCGATGCCGGCAGTGGTGCGTGTTTTTGAAACCGAGCCGCTTGTGGATCAACAATAAGACCCTACTCTACTGATCTGCATTCGCTTCTGCGCGACTTTTGCCGGCTACATCCATCGCCAGAACCGCTGCCATGAACTGATCCAGATCGCCATCCAGAACCCCTTGGGTGTCGGATGTTTCTGTTCCGGTTCGCAAGTCCTTTATCATCTGATAAGGTTGCAAAACATAAGATCTAATCTGGTTGCCCCACCCTGCGTCACCTTTGTTCTCATGCGCTTCATTGACCGCTTCACTGCGGCGGTCCAATTCTATCTGATACAGGCGTGACTTAAGGGCCTTCATTGCAATATCACGGTTTTGGTGTTGTGACTTTACTGATGAAGTCACCACAATCCCCGTGGGCATATGGGTAATCCGCACGGCACTGTCGGTTGTGTTAACATGTTGGCCACCAGCGCCTGAAGAGCGATAAGTATCAATACGGATATCGGATGGATTAACTTCTATCTCGATATTATCATCCACCACAGGGTAGACCGTAATAGAACTGAAAGACGTATGTCGTTTTGCTGCACTGTCAAAAGGTGAAATGCGTACTAAACGGTGCACACCGCTTTCGGATTTCAACCATCCATATGCATTGTGACCTGTGATCTTATAGGTTGCGGATTTTATGCCGGCCTCTTCCCCGGCGGTTTCTGATTGCAACTCGACCTTGTAGCCTTTTTTTTCAGCCCAGCGGATATACATACGCGCCAACATCGATGCCCAATCGCAGCTTTCGGTACCACCTGCCCCGGACTTGATTTCAAGGAATGTATCATTGGCATCGGCTTCGCCATTCAGCAAAGCTTCCAGTTTTCGTTTTGCTGCACGTTTTTCCAGTTTCTTGATGGCATTTTCAGCCTCATTAACAACCTCTTGGTCGTCTTCCATCTCACCCAATTCAATAAGCTCGATATTATCGGCCAGTTCCTGCGCCAAGGATTTGTAACTGTCTATTGCATCCACAAGCATCTGACGTTCACGCATCAGCTTTTGTGCTTTTGCCGGATCATTCCACAGGTCGGGGTCTTCGGAAATCGCATTGAACTCTTCCAAGCGATGCGGGGCGGTATCCCAATCCATTCGTTGTTGAAGCAACTCTAATGCGTCGCGAATTTCCACTACTATATTTTCAATTTCTGCGCGCATCTGCCCTGCTTTTCCAAACTGCTTTCACGCTGTTCTACAAAGCCTGCGGGTAAGGGTAAAGTGCTCTAATATATTCCACCTGATGTAAGTGAGCCAAAAGTTGCTTTTTTAGGGATTGTTTTAACTTCACCGGTAGATGTTTTGACGGTTTTGTCGTCATCACTTTCACCGCGAGAAAACAATAACAGATCCGAGCCCAGACCCCAGCCTCCATCAATGATGTCGGCGTACCCATCTAAAGCATTTTCCCCAACACGAAATAATTCCGCAACAACATATTCGCCCGTAGCATCATCAGGCAGGCGTGAGCCGTTATATCTGTCGTATTTACGGAATACCGTATTTTCAGGAACTTTAAATTCACTGGCCCCATAGGTTTCAATGGCTTTTTTCATAAAGCTTTCAAAGACCGGACCGCACATCGTACCACCATATGCACCACGCCCCATTGATCTGGGATTGTCAAAACCCATGTAGCAGCCCGCGACAATATTGGACGTAAACCCGATAAACCACACGTCTTTTGAATCGTTCGTCGTCCCCGTTTTACCAGCCACAGGGACACCCAACCTAACGGTACTGCTAGCTGTGCCACGTTCTACAACGCCGCGCATCATAGAGGTCAAACGATATGCAGTGACATCATCCATAATACGTTCGCGGTTATTCTGGATTTCAGGGGAAAGTCCGCGGGTTAAGTTACCCGCAGTGCATCCAACACAAGACCGGCGATCATGCCGATATACGGTTTCACCTCTGCTGTTCTGAACGCGGTCAACCAGCGTGGGTTCCACGCGCTCACCCCCATTGGCAAACATTGCATAACCCGCCACCATCTTAAACAATGTGGTCTCTTGTGAACCTAATGAATTTGCCAAAAACTCACCCATATCATCGTATATACCGAACCGCTCGGCGTAATTAGCAACAACATCCATCCCGATTTCCTGCGCCAGACGAATAGTCATCAGGTTACGCGAACGCTCAATCCCAAGGCGCATTGGCGCTGGCCCGTAAAATGTATTTGATGAGTTCTTAGGTCGCCACAGACCTTGTGGCGTTTCAAGTTCAATAGGTGCATCGATAATAATCGTTGCCGGCGAATAACCACTGTCCAGCGCTGAAGCATAAACAAATGGCTTGAAAGATGAACCGGGCTGACGCGTTGCCTGTGTTGCACGGTTAAATACGCTATACTGATAGGAAAACCCACCCTGCATCGCAAGAACCCGACCTGTGTTCGTGTCCATTGCCATGAACCCGCCCTGAAGCTCTGGAATTTGCCGCAATGACCAGTTTTGAAATACACCATCTTTTTCAATGGCCATAACATGAATAACATCACCCACAGATAAAAGATCACTTGGTTTCTTGGCCTTTTTAAGTTTCGCTTTTTGATTAACTCTACTACGCCATGTCAGCTCTGACATCGGCAGAAAGTTCCCATCCGCGCCATCTTTTACACCTTCAATACCGATACGGACCGTCTTTGCGCCGACCGCTAAAACAACAGCGACGTGCCAGCTATCAATATCACGTGGGATTTTGACATCGGACAATGCATCGCGCCATTTCTCTTCGCTTCCTAATAATACAGGGTCAAGCGTGGTCATGGGCCCGCGGTATATCCGCAAATTACGATCATATTTCTCCAATCCCGTGCGCAGTGCCAACGCCGCTTCTTTTTGCAAAGCCGGATCCATAGTGGCGCGAATTGCCAACCCGCCACCAAAGAATTCATCTTCACCGAATGAACCGGAAAGCTGACGGCGAATTTCATCGGTGAAATAATCACGCGGTGGGCGTGATGCGCGTAATGATACATAATCACCTGATTGGACTGTCTTTAAAGGTGTCTCAAACGCAACTTTAAGCTGGTCTTGTGATATAAATTTGTTGCGTGCCATCTGACCAAGCACATAGTCCCGTCTGGCAGTCGCGCGTTTACGTTCTTTTACCGGATGATAGTCACTGGGCGCTTTTGGCAGTGCCGCCAAGTATGCAGCCTCTTCGATCGTAACTTCCTCTAATGACTTACCGAAATAAACCTCAGCAGCAGCAGTCACCCCATAAGAATTTTGCCCCAAAAATATTTCGTTCAGATAGATTTCAAGTATCCGATCTTTGCCCAAAGCCGCTTCGATACGTGTGGAAAGGATCAGTTCTTTAATCTTACGTTCAAGTTTCCGGTCACCACTCAAAAGCATTATTTTTGCAACTTGTTGGGAAATCGTAGAGGCGCCCCTTAAACGTCCGCCGCGTGCTTTATCTATAACGGCTTTAATGATCCCTATCGGGTCATAACCCTTGTGCTGATAGAAACTTTTATCCTCGGCACTGATAAACGCATTTTTCACCACAACAGGTATTTCATCGACGGGTGTGTAAAGTCTGCGTTCCTGTGCAAACTCATCCATCACCTTACCCTCAATCGAATAAACTTTACTGATGGTTTTAGGTTCATAACTGGCAAGATATTTATGATCTGGTAAATCTTTACTGTACATAAATAAAATAGCACTGACGATCAGTGCAACCAGAACCACACCGATGGTAACCCAGCTGAAAATCCATCCAATAAAAGATAATACCGTTCGAAGCACGTATAGCTCCTTTCATTTTACTATCTGCCGCTTATAAGCCGCTTGTCATAGAAGGTCAAAATCACATCTTATCTATTAGACACCAAAAATTATGGTTTCCTTCACTTTAGATAGGAATTATTCTTCATAATGAAACCTATTGTCGTAATAATTGAGCCTGTGCTGCGTCTTCAACAGACCATGCGTCCAATGCCAATACGATTCCCTCTATCACTTTATTGCGCCACTTCGTGTTCATCAGATTATTTAAATCCCGTGTATTTGACATAAATCCAAGCTCGATCAGAATTGATGGTATGTCAGGTGCCTTCAACACGCTAAATCCGGCATATAAATGCGGCCGTTTACGCAAACGGCCGATGGATTGCGCCACACCCGATACAACCATATCAGCAAGCAAATCACTACGTGGCTTGGTTTCCACACGTGCCATTTCCATTAAAACTGTAGCAACAGCGTCTGATTGATGGGTCAAATCAACACCGGCAAGTAAGTCATTGTGGTCTTGCCTTGCAGCCAGATATGCAGACGCTTCATTGGATGCTTCATCAGACAAAGAATAGACAGTAGTTCCCGTTGCCCAACCGCTTTCCAACGCATCTGCATGCAACGATATAAACACATCAGCACCCATTGCGCGCGCGCGTGATATGCGCCCCGGCAATGAGATAAATTCATCATCATCTCGCGTTAATAAAGCTTTATAACGTCCTGTTAATAATAATTTTTCCTTTAACTCTTTTGCAAATTTAAGAACCAGCGTTTTTTCATAATGCTCACCATGTCGCGCTCCGGAATCAATCCCGCCATGCCCGGGATCCAATACCACAATCAAAGGCTTGTCACCTGTCTGGCGCGATTTTGGGATTGCGACATCAATTGATTTCGGCAAATCCCAACCAGCTTCTACCCGTGGTCCAATTTGTTGTGCAAATTCTTCAGGGCTGGCTAACCTGAATTTGGCCTCCAATATTGCTCCATCACCCAAAGAATCCACACGCATCTCGGCTTCATCCAAAACCATTGGTTCATTTAATTCTATAACCATTCTGGACCAGCCGGCCTGAAACGCACCAAAGCGCAGTTCTTTGATTTTTTCGCTCATTACTGCTTTTTTTGTGGAAAACCCAGTCCAATCAACTTCTTTAAAGTCAAATACGAGGCGATCTGGCGCTGATAACGCAAAAATACGGTATGGAATGGCTTGTGATAATTTAAGTGATAGCTTCATCTCGCGATATGACATATCGGAAATACTTGATTGTACGACATCAATACGTGCCAACGCCCGCAAATCCTGTGCAAATGCGCCTGCAACTGAAAAGTACACCATAAAGCTTACGAAAACCGCAATTTTAGAAAACACTACCTTGCCCGATCATTTTCAACGTCTTTTCTTACCCTTATAAAGCATGGATTTAAAAATGCGATTGTATTTCTTGCGTTGTACCCTTAAGGATGGGGTACAGCAGGCTGAAACATCGCCGCTGATATAAGAGTTTCGTTGAATGAGACCATGAAAACAGGCACTGCCAAAGTTATCCTCTGATCCACTCAACAGGCCATATGGCCAATGAATTGTCGTATGAATGGCGCAACGCTGTGAATGCGGCCCGAACTGAACATTCCGCAATCTGGAATGTTGGAGAAACCCCGCGATGAAACGCGTGTGGATACAGATATTGGATTTTTGCGTCGGCATGAAAGCCGCGCCCATTAATGTGCCGTACAAAATCGCCATAACATATAACGCCAGCAAATCCGCACCCCCAGGGCTGTGGAATTTGTCGCGTTTTGAGAATAAAAAATGTCAAAGAAAATGCTTATCGATGCCACCCACCCCGAGGAAACCCGCGTGGTGGTGGTTGAAGACAACAAAGTTGAAGAATTCGATTTTGAAAGTCTAAATAAACGCCAGCTTGCTGGGAATATCTATCTTGCTAAAGTAACTCGGGTTGAACCATCACTTCAGGCCGCGTTCGTGGACTATGGCGGAAATCGCCATGGATTCCTTGCATTCAATGAAATCCATCCGGATTACTATCAAATACCGATTGCTGACCGCGAAAGACTGCTGGCAGAAGAAGCGGAATACGCAAAAGCCAAAGCAGAAGAAGAAGCAAAACGCGCCGAGCAACCTAAAACACGCGGGCGCAGACGGAAAAAACAACCGGCCAAGGCCGAAGCAAACGGTACAGTATCTGCAAATGATGCGGTTGTTTCCAGCGATGTGGTTGACGACGGTGTTATCGATATTGCCAATACTGAACCGGAATTGGTGGATGTACCCGAGACACGGTCCGCCGACCCCGTTGAGGCTCCTGTTGCAACTGAAGAAACACCTGTTGTTGAAGCTTCAACCAATGATGCGGATAACAATGAAAAAAATGCCGCGGATGCGCCTGTCGATGAAACACCTGCAACAGTTTCCGACGATGATGATGATAATGGTGATACTTCGGACGAAGACCCGAAACCCGGTATCGTAACTGTCGCAGACGATGACATCTCGGAAGAAGTGCGCCCACGCAAACCGCGTGTTAAACGCTATAAAATCCAAGAAGTAGTCAAAGTCCGCCAAATTATGCTGATCCAGGTTGTCAAAGAAGAGCGCGGCAACAAAGGGGCTGCACTGACCACATACCTGTCACTGGCAGGCCGTTATTGTGTCTTGATGCCAAACACAGCACGTGGCGGTGGCATTTCACGTAAAATCACCAATGCTGTTGATCGTAAGAAAATTAAAGCCATTGCCAATAAGTTGATTGTTCCTGAAGGTGCGGGACTGATTATTCGAACTGCTGGCGCCAATCGAAATGAGTCTGATATTAATCGCGATTATGAATTCCTGTCACGCCAATGGGCGCAAATACGCGAACTGACACTAAAATCCATAGCACCTGCTCCGATATATGAAGAAGGTAATTTGATTAAACGGTCAATTCGCGATCTTTACACCAGCGACATTGATGAAATCAATGTAGAGGGTGAAGCCGGCTATCAGGACGCAAAAGAATACATGAAAATGTTCATGCCCAACCGCGTGGATAAAGTAAACTTATACAAAGAGCCAATGCCCCTGTTTTCGCGCTACCAGGTCGAAAGCCATCTGGGTGCAATGTTTAATCCTACCGTACAACTGAAATCAGGTGGATATCTGGTCATCGGCATTACCGAGGCACTAGTTGCAGTCGACGTGAACTCTGGCAAAGCCACCAAGGAAAGCTCGATTGAAAAAACCGCGCTGAAAACTAATTTAGAAGCGGCGGAGGAAGTCGCCCGTCAAATGCGTTTACGCGATTTGGCAGGTTTGATTGTAATCGATTTCATCGATATGGATGAACGCCGGAATAATACAGCGGTTGAAAAACGTCTGAAAGACAAATTGAAAACGGATCGTGCGCGGATACAAATCGGCCGTATATCCGGTTTCGGCCTTTTGGAAATGTCACGCCAACGGTTGCGCCCTGGCATGTTGGAAGCAACGACACAGCCCTGCCCGCATTGCCATGCAACGGGGTTGCTGCGGTCTGATGACAGCCTTGCCTTGTCCATTCTACGTGAACTTGAAGAAGAAGGTGTACGTAAACGTACCGGAGAAGTGCTTGTCAAAGCGCCGATCAATGTAACCAATTATATGTTGAATGAAAAACGTGAACATATAGCAACAATTGAAGCCCGCTACGGCATGTCAGTACGTGTTGAAGCAGATGTGACCCTGATTGGCACAGAGTATTCTGTCGAAAAATTCAAAACCGCAACAAGGGTAATTCCAAAACATATCAACGAACCGGTTTCGCTGGGCAATGTATCAATGGAAAGTTTTGACGCATCCGTAGCCGCAGAAGCGGCTGAACCAGCGACATTACCAGTGGCTTCTCCAGAAGGCGAAGAAGAGAAACCAAAGAAAAAACGCCGCCGCCGCGGTGGTCGCGGGCGTGGAAAAGCGCGCACTGAAAATCAGGAAAACGTACAAAATCAAACAGAACAAGATGCTGATAGTCCAAAAACCGCATCCGAGACAAAGGACGTGGCAAAAACTGTTGAAACAACAAACGGCGAAACCAAAACAGAAGAGCCGGCTGAACAGATAGAAGCAAAATCCGCAGAAGAAACACCAGCTGAGGTTAAAAAACCTGCAACCAGAAGGCGCAAAAAAGTCGTAAAAGATGCTGATACAGAATCTGAAAAAGTAGAAGTTAAAGCAGAAGAACCGGCCGCAGCCGAAGAAGTGGCGAAAAAACCGGTTAGAAAAAGGGCTGTGAAAAAAGCTCCGGCGGAATCCAACGAAGAAGCCAAGCCTAAAAAAGCAAAAGCTGCGTCTAAACCAAAAGCAACCCCAAAACCGAAAGCCAAGCCCAAGTCGGAAACCGCGGAAGTGATTGATGTGGCCCCACAAGAGCCTGTCGTTGCCATTGCTGCAACTGAAGCTGAACCAGTGGCTGAAAAACCAAAACGTCGCGGTTGGTGGTCTCGGGGATAATAACTCCACATCACGTATATGACAAAAGCGCGTCTAAACCTTGTGTTTGGCGCGCTTTTGCTTATCTATTACTCATATGTATCACCCAAAGGTGTAAATTTGAATCGTATGAAGTTATCTTTCAAAACCACGATATGGGCCATTCCGTTAATCTTCTTTTTCTCATGGATTACAGCTGCAAATGCACAAGGCTTGATCCGCGATTCGGAAATCGAATACACATTACGGTTGGTTGCCCAACCAGTAGCAAAAGCTGCGGGTGTTGGGCGTATCGATATATATATTATTAACAATAATAACCCGAATGCGTTTACAACCGGCGGCAACAATATTTTTATACATTCAGGGCTTATCCGCCAGTTAAAGTCCGTCGAGATGCTACAATCGGTAATAGCCCATGAAATCGGCCATATAACAGGTGGGCACATCACCCAACGGGTCGCTAATATTGGCACAGCAACAAGTGCTGCAAGATTAGGGCTGCTTTTGGGGCTGCTTACAGCAGCTGCAGGCGGTGGAGAAGGTGCAGTAGGTGTAGCGGCTGCGGCTCAGTCCGTCGGTTTGCGTAATTACTTAGCCTTTACACGCGGTCAGGAAAGTGCAGCTGATCAATCCGGCGTTCGTTACATGGCACGCGCAGGCATTGATCCATCTGCAGCAATAGATGTTCTGAATATTTTTCGGGGCCAGGAAGCATTAAGCGTAAATAGACAGGACGCGTACGCAATTACCCACCCATTAAGTTCACAACGTATTTCTGATTTGGAAACCTATGTTGCCGCATATCAAAACAGACCCACGACCCAACATCCGAATATAGATTATTGGTATGCTAGGGCTCGGGCTAAATTTAACAGTTTTATTGGCAGCCCAAAAGGTGTTTTGCGTAAATTGAAAAAATCAGACAATAGTGAAATCGCAACTTTTACCCGCGCGATTGCCTATCACAGGTTACCTGATAAAAAAAAATCACTCGCTGCAATCAACCGCCTGCTAACTATGCGACCCAATGACCCATATTATCAAGAGCTTTATGGGCAAATATTATTGGAAAACGGAAACTCTGCTGGCGCGGTTAGTGCTTATGCAAAAGCAGTACAATTAGCACCGAAAGATCCGCAGATGCTTGCGGGATTAGGGCGTGCACAATTGGCAGATAAATCCGGCTCTTCCGCGAAAGTGGCTCTTGCAACTTTGAAAAAATCTTATGCCCGAGACCCACGAAACGGACGTATGTTACGTGACCTTGGCGTCGCTTACGCAAAAACCGGCAACCCGGGTATGGCGTCTGTAACAACAGCAGAAAGATATGCGCTTGCATCTAACTTCAAACAAGCAGAAATACATGCTAGACGTGCCATCAAGTTACTACCGGAAGGGTCTACGGGTTGGCGTAAGGCTGCAGATATTTTAGCTATCTCAGAGCGGCTAAATAAACGTAAAAAGAAAAGATAAAACATGTATAATATAATCAAAGCGTTTTTAACCGCGGCCCTCTTAACTGCCGGTTCACATGTGTTTGCTCTGGACTTGGATGCAATGACGCCTGTGGAAAAAGAGCAATTCGGGCAGCAAGTGCGTGAGTATCTTTTGCAAAATCCCGAAATCATGATCGAAGTTTTTAGCATCCTGGAGCAACGTCAACAAGTCGCAGAAACTCAAGAAGACGCGCTATTGATAGCAAATAACATAGATGAAATACAAAATGACGGCTATTCATGGGTTGGTGGAAACCCTGATGGTGACGTAACTATGGTCGAGTTTGTCGATTATAAATGCGGTTACTGCCGCAAAGCACATCAAGAGGTTGCCAATCTTGTTAAATCCGATGGCAATATAAAATTAGTTGTAAAAGAATACCCTATTCTAGGCGAAGATTCATACAATCTGTCGCGCGCGGCCATTGCAACACTGCAGGCTCTGGGTCCGGATGCGTATAAAAAGATGTATGATCAATTCATAGAACATAACGGACCTGTTACGAATAGTACCATTGAATTCCTTGCTGAAAAGGTTGGCTTAGACGGTGCTATGATTATTGCTCAACTAGACCAAACATCAGTAGACCAACAAATTCGAAAAACACGCCAACTTGGGGAAGCACTTAATATCACGGGGACGCCTGCGTTTATTTTCAATGACCAAATTATACGTGGGTACATCCCCGGCGATTCTATGAAACAGATAATTGCCGAGTTGCGTAGCCAAACCCAATAGTAAAAAACGCATGTTCTGAACAACAATGCTTTAACACTGCGCGCAGACATAGTATACGTGGGTGAATGCCCATATCGGGTGGTAACGGCTGAGGCAAATATGACTAAAAAAGATCAAGATACAGATGTGGAATTCATTCAGGCTTTGGCTGAATTATTGCGCGAAAATGACCTTACAGAATTACAGGTAAAACGCGATTACGGGGATGAGAAAACACTTAATGTCAGGGTCTCACGCCAGACAATCGTAACAGCCGCACCGCAAACATTAGCTGCTGCTCCAGCAACCACCCCCGCTGCAACTTCGGTCACCGCCCCGGATGCACCAACTACAAGCCCGGACGATCCGGCACAACATCCCGGCGCTGTCACATCACCCATGGTCGGAACCGTTTATCTTTCCCCTGAACCGGGTGCAGCACCATTTATTACGGTTGGTGCCAGTATCACCGAAGGCCAGACATTGTTAATCATAGAAGCCATGAAAACAATGAACCAGATCCCAGCACCTAAATCGGGTAAAATCACCCGCATATTGGTTGACGATGGAACGCCGGTTGAATTTGGTTCACCACTTGTCATTATCGAATAACCGCTCAATCTAAAGGAGCTGTACCCATGTTTTCCAAGGTCTTAATTGCGAACCGAGGCGAAATCGCCCTTCGTGTTATCCGTGCGTGCAAAGAACTGGGCGTCAAAACAGTTGCGGTTCACTCCACAGCCGACACCGATGCAATGCATGTCCGTATGGCTGATGAAAGCGTATGTATTGGGCCACCTTCCGGCGCACAAAGCTATCTGTCTGTTCCCGCACTGATCTCCGCATGTGAAATTACCGGCGCAGAAGCTATTCACCCCGGTTATGGGTTTCTATCTGAGAACGCGGATTTCGTTCAAATCGTTGAAGAACATGGTTTGAAATTCATTGGCCCAAGTGCTGCACATATTCGAATGATGGGCGATAAAATCACCGCTAAAAAGACAATGATTGATTTGGGCGTGCCTTGCGTACCCGGCTCAGACGGTGGTGTAGAGAATCTGCAGGAAGCTTACGATATTGCCGATAAAATGGGTTATCCGGTAATCATCAAAGCGACCGCAGGTGGCGGTGGGCGCGGCATGAAAGTCGCCAATACCAAAGATGATATGGCCGAAGCTTTTGGCACAGCCCGTTCAGAAGCAAAATCCGTCTTTGGCAATGAAGAAGTATATATAGAAAAATACCTGATGCTGCCTCGTCATATCGAAGTGCAGGTTTTTGGTGACGGTCGCGGCCGTGCGGTACATCTGGGTGAACGTGATTGTTCACTTCAAAGACGCCATCAAAAAGTTTTCGAAGAAGCCCCCGGCCCTTGTATTACGCCGGAAATTCGCGCCAGAATAGGTAAGACATGTTCTGATGCGGTCGCCGCTATTGGCTACGAAGGTGCTGGAACGATCGAGTTTCTATTTGAAAACGACGAGTTCTATTTCATCGAGATGAATACGCGTCTGCAAGTTGAACACCCGGTCACAGAAGCCATTTTTGGTGTGGATTTGGTCAAGCAACAATTACGCGTTGCCGCAGGCGAAGAAATGACCCTGAAACAGGATGACCTGTCGATCAAAGGCCACGCAATCGAAGTTCGCATATGTGCGGAAAAGCTACCGAACTTCACCCCGTGTCCGGGCAAGGTTACAACTTACCACGCCCCGGGCGGCTTGGGTGTGCGCATGGATTCGGCACTTTATGACGGTTATTCAATTCCGCCTTATTACGATAGTCTGATTGGCAAATTAATCGTTACAGGCCGTGATCGTGAAGGTGCATTGGCACGTTTGAAACGTGCTTTGGAAGAACTGATAATCGACGGCGTAGACACCACAACACCTCTGTTTCACGCGCTGTTGCAGGAAGACGCCATTCTCAAAGGTGATTATGATATTCATTGGCTTGAAAAGTGGTTGGAAAACCAGACTTTCGAATAGAAAGCACTGGCGATGAGCGTCAAACCCCACGGCACTATCACACCGGAATTACTGTTGCACGGATACGCTTCCGGCGTATTCCCAATGTCTGACAGTATTGATGATCCGGAAATTTATTGGGTTGACCCGCAATTGCGCGGTGTATTCCCATTAGATAATTTTCATGTGTCACGCAGGCTTGCGCGGCGCATCAGACAAAAGCAGTACACAGTCACTGTAAATCAATGCTTTGGTGTGGTTGTGACGGCATGTGCAAATCGTGCGGAAACATGGATTAATTCTGAAATTTTTGATTTATACGGGCAGCTTCACGACCTTGGGCACGCCCATTCAATAGAGATCATGGACGGCACAACATTGGTCGGCGGTGTTTACGGTGTGGCTTTAAATGCTGCATTTTTTGGCGAAAGCATGTTTTCTTTGCGTACTGATGCGTCAAAAATTGCACTTACATACTTGGTCGCACGCTTGAAATACGGTGGTTTCACGTTGTTTGACACACAATTTCAAACCAGTCATTTGAAAAGTCTGGGTGCCATGGAAGTCTCGCGGGATACCTACCACAGCCAACTGGCTGATGCTTTAAATAAAGAGGCCGATTTTTTTGCGCTAGATACCGCGGCTCAACCGTCGGACATTTTACACCTTAGCAACCACACATCATAACGCGGGTGGTCAAGCGCGGATAAAGCAGGGCTTGATGCAATCATCCAAGCATCGAACCTTGGTGTTTCTTCTCTTATATCCCTGATAGTCAGCAATGCATACGCATCACTATTGGGATTGTCTTTTGGATACCGGCAGTCTTGGACTGTAATCGTTAATCGTTCATAGGTTTGTGTCTGGCCAATATTAATGATCAGATCCCTAACGACGCCCGTTAATGTATCAAGCGTGCGAAGCTCTGCTGCAATCCCGGTTTCAGTTTCGTTTTGATTTTGCGCTGAAACAGGCGAAACAGCTAATAACCCGACAATGATTGTAAGCGTACGTATCATTCGTTCCCTGACACGAACTTCATTAACAAGCTGATAAAGCTTACACTGCCTTGTGTGTCTTCAATCTCACCGCCATTTTCAACAGGAAACTCGGATGCGCCCGGGATAATTTCGATAAAATTGCCACCCAACAAACCCTCTGACGTCACAGCAATCGCACTGTCGTCAGGAATTGCGATATTGTTTTTAATTTCAACATCAATTTCAGCACGGAAAGTTGTCTGGCTTAATTCCATGCTCGTAACCGTACCGATTTTAACACCGGCCATGCGTACATCCGTACCAAGTGAAATACCCTCGGCACTGCGAAAACTGGCAGAAACGGTATAGGTGTCACTTGGCCCTGAAACGCCTACAACATTTGATGCGAAATATAAAAATACTGCTGCTGCCACAACAACCAAAGCCCCAATGACAGTCTCTATGGGATTACTTTTCATCTGTGTTACGCCTTATTCTGGCTGCCAGGCATCATAATCAGAACGATCCGCCGGTTTAACCGCGCGAATACTTCCTGCAGGTGCATAGGCCATAGTTGTTCCAGTCAGATTTTCCTGATGTGGTTTTTCCCATGTCTTATGTTCCAATGGTTTTTTGGATGGCGGCTCTTTAAACGTATGGTGCAACCAGCCATGCCAGTCGGCGGATACACGGCTTGCTTCAACATCGCCATTGTATATGACCCATCTGCGCTTACCATCGCGTGTTTCATAATACACGTTACCTTGCGCATCCTCACCAACTTTCACGCCTTTGCGCCAAGTGTAGTATTGCGTATTAATCGTTTGCCCATTCCACCAGGTGAATATGCGTTTGATGAAGTACATGTTTGCGGCCTTTTGTATTGTTACAAACTCTATGCCCAATTTTATGCAAAACGTCCAGTCAGATTAAGACGCCGATGCACTTTCATCCGCTATACCGGCGTCACCGTAAACTATCAGCGGTTCGCTTTCGTTGCGGGCTGCGTCTTCATTGACCACAACCTCCGTGACATTTTCCAAGCTTGGTATTTCAAACATCGTATTCAACAGAATATCTTCCAGAATAGAACGCAATCCACGTGCACCGGTTTTACGTTTGATCGCGCGTTTTGCAATTGCGCGTAATGCATCATCAGTAAATGTCAGTTTGGCGTCTTCCAATTCAAACAAACGTTGGTATTGCTTCACAAGCGCATTTTTTGGCTGTGACAGGATCGTGACAAGTGCGTCCTCGTCTAAATCTGTCAGCGTGGCAATAACAGGCAGACGTCCGACAAACTCTGGTATCAACCCGAATTTCAATAAATCTTCCGGTTCCAATTCTTGGAACACCTCGCCAACTGTGCGGCTTTCTTCATCTTTTACATCTGCACCAAAACCTATTGCAGAGCCTTTACCGCGTTGCGCAATAATCCGGTCAAGCCCGGCAAATGCACCGCCGCAGATAAACAAGATGTTTGTCGTATCAACTTGCAGGAATTCTTGTTGCGGATGCTTGCGTCCACCTTGCGGAGGCACGGATGCAACCGTTCCTTCCATAATCTTCAGCAAAGCCTGCTGAACCCCTTCTCCTGATACATCACGTGTAATTGATGGATTATCAGATTTACGGGTAATTTTATCGACCTCATCAATATAAACGATACCGCGTTGAGCGCGTTCTACGTTGTATTCTGATGCTTGCAGTAGCTTCAGGATGATATTTTCAACATCTTCGCCAACATAACCCGCTTCGGTTAATGTTGTTGCATCGGCCATTGTGAACGGTACGTCCAGAATACGTGCAAGGGTTTGCGCCAATAGTGTTTTACCACAACCGGTTGGGCCGATAAGCATAATATTGGACTTTGCCAACTCAACATCTGAAGCACTATCAGAATTATTCAGGCGTTTATAATGATTGTGAACCGCCACTGACAAAACTTTTTTAGCCATTGTCTGACCGATGACATAATCATCCAAAACACTGCAAATCTCTGCAGGCGCAGGAACGCCCTCAGAGGTTTTCAGGGTTGATGATTTAGCTTCTTCACGGATAATATCCATACAAAGCTCAACACATTCATCACAAATGAATACTGTCGGACCCGCAATAAGCTTGCGGACTTCATGTTGGCTTTTCCCGCAAAA